>JAHDYP010000007.1:0-75093 GCA_023383055.1 Verrucomicrobiota bacterium
GCCTGTACCCCCTAACAGAAGCCCTGATAGAGGCACAACAGCGGGGTCGGAAGAGGTGGCGGTGACCACGAGGTTCGAAGCCGGAGTTTCGGCATCCCAAACCCTGAAGCTGAGGGGGCCGACGGGCAGGCCGCTCACCGTTTCCTGGTCGGCGATGGTTTCGATAAACGGCAGTGCCGTAATCCTCAATTGTGCCGGGGCGCTGGTCACGGCACCTCCATAGTTGGTTACAACCAAGGCATAGGTGCCAACGTTCGCAGCCGATACGTTAGTAAGGGTAAGAAATTGGTTCGTGGCCCCCTCCAACCAGTTGGTTCCATTAAAAAGCCACTGGTAGTAAAGGTCGTCCCCCGTCGCCGAACCGGTGAATGATGCCACGGCCCCGTTGGTCGTAGTAAGATTCGTGGGGGAGCTGGTAATTACCGGGGGTGCTTGCACCACAAGATCGAAGTTGCTGGGTGCCGTTGCGCCGTCACCGTCCGCAACGAGTAACGTAATGGTCGTCAAACCGCTGCGATTTGCCGCCGGGGTGATGGAAGCGACCCGATGGGCGCCAGTGCCCGAAAAGACGATTCCGCCCAATCGCACCAATGTGGGATTCGAGGAATTCCTGTCCAGAGCGAGGCTGTCCAACGGGGTTTCCACGTCGCCAATAGTGAATGGAACCGAAATAGGGCGGTTTTGACCCGTGATGCGGTCGGCTGTCGCAGAAATGGTGGGCAGGTCATTCATCGAGTTCACTGTCAACAGGAAATTATTGGTAGCCCTTAGAAGACCATCACTCACCACAAGGGATAGAGTTGCGGTGCCGAACTGGTTGGTGACCGTCCGGATGGTGAGAGCGCGGACGGCGCCGACACCAGACAACTGCATACCCGAGGCAGGGACAAGGCCCGTGTTTGAGGATCGCACAGACACAATTAAGTTCCCTGGCGGGGTCTCCTGGTCCCATAATGAGAAACTAACGGGAGTAATTGGGATGTCTTCCACCGCTGACAGGGCCGGCAACGCGGTCATGAGCGGAGGGGTGTTCTGATACTCGAACGAACCGATGTCCGAGGCCAAGATTCTGTTACCATCGCCGTCGGAGATCCGTGGTAGCCCACGTTGGTCAGTCGAAGGTAAGTCAGTTGATGAGCCAGCGTCGATGGCCGGATTGGGAGTGACAGTGTGGATGAGAGCATGGGTCATCGACATCCCGCCGTTGTCTTGCAGTGGGCCAAGCGCCGGGTTAGCACTCAGACGGTCGTTGGGGTTAGTGGTTAATATGTCAGTGCAACCGGGCAGTGTGAAATCACCAGACCCCACGAGATTATGGCCCAAGGTCATCCACTGGCCTCGGAAATCATGGCCGGTCGTGCTTGCGGCGGTGTTTTCCGCATAAAGCGAATTTCGGGAATAGACAACTGGGCGAGGGTTTTCGGGAATAGACACTTCCGGACCGCATGCGCTGAACACCCCTCCACCCCAGCCGTCAGTCTCCGGTGTTGTACTGGTGGCGGTATTGAATGCGACGGTGCAAGCCTGGAATTCAAGGACGGCTCGATTAAACACGCCTCCGCCATTCCCGGAAAAGGCGATATTCCCACTCACGGTGCATTGGGTAAGTGCATTGGTTCCAAACCGATTGTAAACGGCGCCACCAGAAAGAGCCAAGTTGTCGCTGAGGGTTGAATTGAAGAGCGCGGACAACCTTAGATTCTGCAGCGCCCCTCCCAGCGAAGCAGTGTTGCTGGAAATGGTCGTTGCTTCTATCCGCAGTGTACCCATGTTGAGAATTCCTCCGCCGTCCAGTGCCGAATTCCCGGTGATGACGCAGTTGCTGACGACTAAGGTCCCTTGATTGTGGATGCCGCCACCTTGAAGCTCGTTGGTGGTCCTGCCGTTCATGACGCTCAAATCGGACAAGGTAACATTGACGCCGTTTGAGACGACAATAACGGTTCCGGAGAATCCTCCGTCGAGCAAAGTGCTGGCGGGTGACTCGCCCCTAAGCCAGAGATCCTTCGGGATCACCAATTTCTCTTGATATTGGCCGGCAGGGATCGAAATCGTCGTTCCAGGAGCGGCGGCGTCCACCTGAGTCTGAATGAAGCCCTTCACCGTGAGTTGGGCGACACGGCTAGTGGCGGCACCGTAGGAATTAGTCACGATTACAAAGTAGCCGCCCGAGTCAAACTCCTGTGCGTTGGTGACAAGGAGCGTGGCGTTGGTGGCGTCATCGATGTCGTACTCGTCCAAGATGTTCGTAGAACTCTTGAACCATTGATATGACAGTGGAAAATCACCGGAGGCCGTCACGCTCAGCAATGCGGTGCCTCCCCATGGCACTGTCTGGTCCTGGGGCTCCATCGCAATCGCGGGGCGCTCATCTGTCGCCGTGCCAAAGGCGATTCCCGAAGGGCTGCCACCCACCGTCACCTTGCTAAGAATTGTTAAGGAATCAGTGTCAGCCAATGCGACCGCTCCTTCTGCCAACGCGATCCACAAACGGCGAGTGGCCGGATCGAAAGTCATGAAGGTGGGACTCGACGTCAGGTGGAGTAATCGGCCGCTTCCATACTCGAAGACCGTGGGGTCAGGAGGGAAGACCGCATGCCCGGACTTACCCAGATAAGCCTGCCCCGTAACAGGATTCACAGCCACGCTGTATGCGGCTCCCAAAGGTCCTGCTTTGATCCCGCCCTCGAGTAGGATGATCAAGCCGCCGGACGGGGTTCCTGAGAGCCTGTGAAAACGTCCGCATTGTCCACAGCTTTCAGCCGCAAAGATCTCAGAACCATCTGGTAAGAATGCCATTGCGGTTCCGAACATGTAGGCCGGTATCTCTGAACTTGTGACCTGAGCGACGACTGAATAGTCCGAGGCGGATCGAACCTCCATTAGCGTTCCAAGCTTTGCGGAACCCACCCACACTTCATTCCGAGTGGGGTGATATGCCAGCGACAACGGTTCTGGCAGTGTCGGGAATGTCGTCAACACGGTCCTTGTGCTGGTGTCAATTACCGAAATACTGGATGAACCGGAATTCGCAACATAAAGCCGGCTTCCATCGGGGGACAACACCAAGCCTGCAGGCGCATTGCCGACCGGAATCGTCGCGGCAACTGATTGCTGAGCACAGTCGATGGCCGAAACCGTGCCGGATCCGGCATTGGCGACAAACACCCATCTCCCGTCCGGCGTCGCGGCGACCTTTTCGGGACGGTCGCCTACAGGAATTGTCGCAACCAAAGAGAGGTCGCTTAGCGAGATCACAGAGATTGTGTCGTCATTCGAATTGGACACATAGGCGGCGTCAACAAACAGTTCGGCAGCGCGGCCCGCCCGAACCAAAGCGAGGAACGAGAGAAGCAGGCAGATCAGATAAAGATTAAAGTGAAACCGACTAATCTTGAGCTCCGAACAATTGCTTCTAGAGGCTGGGCGGGATGGAAGATTCTCACCAAGCAGTGACGGGGTCAGGCTATTGCATAAGGGGCTTGTAGGCCTGCGCATGCCGAAGGTGTTGGTTTGGAGTGGCAGTCGTCGAAACCACGGAGACTCCGAGAAGGAAGGCTTCGTGAGGCTTCACCTGATGTGCCTGCGAATAGGTAGTATGAATAGAGGAAGAGACGCTCAGCTCCGGGATACCGCATATTGTGGCCAGTCGATTGTTAACCAATGCGGCTTGGTCATGCTGCAAGCGGGCAAGGATGCTGTGATCCCCCGTTGGCATATTCGGAATGCTCAATCAAAGCCGGCGAAGAATCAAGGACAAACAGATTGTTTTCTCTACTCTACTTCCTGGCTGGCTGGCTCGCAGCCTTTTCGGTCTTGCCGTGTCGCGCGGACCTTTGTGCAAAAAGTGAATGAGGCGAGTCACTCAGGTTGCCGAACTCGACCCGCTGCGCATCTTGCCACGCCATAGGCAGTGGGGGCGAGCAGCAAACTACTGATGAGCACGGGCTCGCCTTGGTGGCTGGCGAGGCATTCTGGGACACTACTGAACAAGTGCGCTAGGCTGGAGCGGATCAACCGGCGGCTGCCCTCCGGGACTTCACGAAGGAGTTCCGCGCAACCGGCAAGTCCAGATGCAACTTCCGATCGTTCTTGCCTCGCCAATAACCTTGGACGGCCTTTGTCATGCGAGCCAGCCAGGACGGGTCGTCAGCGAGCTTCAGGACCTCGGCGGTGGAGAAGTACTTCGCGCCGTTCGGGGCGGGATCACCCAAGGGCTTCAACAGACGGGCGCCGACCAGCACTGGGATGTCGTGTTCCATGCAGTTGAGAATCCAAGCGGTTTGCTCGGGGGTGAGCCGAAACGGCAACCGCCCCAGCAGTGAGAGGAATTGTCGCTGATCCTCTTTCATGGTTTCCAGAAGGGCCCAGGTCAAACTTGGTTTCATACCCACTCTGCCCTTCTGCACTATCAGTCGTTTCGTTGGTGGGAAACCGAACCGATCACCTCCGGGATCGGGGGAGAAGAAGCCGCGTGTTCACGAGCGCCATGCCTCCTGGGCCAGGGGATGGGACCCCGAACACGAAACGCCAAGTTCGAAAGGAAAGTGCCGTGGAAATCGAGCACCGAAAGCATCAGACCGATTCAACGGGCTATCGGGTTCGTTGGGGCATACTCGGCGGGTCGATGACGGCGCAGCCATTCTGCGAGCGTGGGAAGCCGGGCTCGATCTTGGCCAGCGATAACAGCACAATTCAATCGTGTGGCTCGGACTGGCCCGCGTTCATGTCCCACGGTGCCAGAATGAGGAGCTGATGTTCCTGAAAATGGTTTTCATCGAACCAGCCCCACGGCTGCGGGGCGATTGAGAGCGGCAGGCCAGTTGACAGGGCCCACTCCCAAATGGTCCTTGATGGGCCAGCGGATGGAATTGGCGAGGCTCGTTTGCACAGAAAGGTTGAATTGTGCTGACCGCCGGGGCCGCCGGCCAGCGCAAAGGCGCTGGCAGCGGTCGGGCGAGGTTCGGGTCATCCGTTCCCGGTCGACGGAGTGGCCGACGCCTGACGTCGAGTTGGTCGTGGGAAGCGGATGAGTTTAGCCTTGTTCGCCTTCGTCTCGAACGACTCCAAGGATGGCAGCGCCATGTCCGCGTTTCTCGCGTAGACTCGATGAATGGCCGGGCTGTTGTGGCCGAGGGCGGACATCGCGAACCGCTCGGGATATCCGGAGGCCTTGGCTCGCTCCGCCCAGGCGTAACGGTACGAATGTAGGGTAACGCCCTCGATGCCCAATCCGCGGCAGCGTTGTTTGAATTCGGTGCCGCGGTCAGTGGCGCGGACGCTTCGCAGATACGGGAAAAGCGGGCCACTTGACGGAAGTCCCTTCAACACTTCAGCCGCCTGGTCACCGAAATGGAGACAGGCCACCGACTTGGTCTTCTGCCGGCGATACGTCACGGTCTGCGCGGTCCAGTCGATGTCTTCCGCGCGGAGATGGGCGATGTCGCTCTGGGATCCGCCCAAGTGCCAGAGCAATTCGTAGTAAGCCTTCCGTTCAGGGTTCCGTTCACGTTCCACGATGTCGGCGTGTTCGGCGAACATGATCGCCCGCTTCGGCTTGAAGCGGATGACCGGCCACTGCTTTTTGGGGAGGATCGGCCAGGGGAGCCAGCCGACATCGACGGCGAAGTTGTGGAGCCGGCGGAGGAAGACGTTGGTGGCCACCCTGCCGCGTTCGAGCACTTTGAGGAAGTGATCCGCTTGGGTCTCGAAGACGGGCAGGTCGCGGATCAGGTCGAACGCGTGGTCGCGGGAAGCACGGAACCAGCGTTCCTGCGTGGGGCCGTGTTTGGTTTTGACGATTTCGTCGAAGACGATCCGCCAGGTGCGGCGGCCGATTTCGGGGTCGCTGGCGGCGAGATAGGCGCGGGCGATCTGGCGGTTGATGAGGGGTTGTTGCTGGGCCTCGTTGCGGGCGTGGAGCAGACGTCGGGCGGCTGCGGGGTCGGAGGTTTCGAGGCTTTCGCGTTTACCGGTGAGCCGGTCGAACAGGTAGAACATGCCGGCGTGGCGGCGATAGAGTCGGAATCGTGGCTTCATGATTTCGTTCATGAGCGCAATGATGCCGAGGTCCGAAAACGGCCGTTAATGGGTAGTGGGCGAGTAGTTCCGGGTAGTGTCGGAGTACTTGCGGAGTAGCCATTTTAGGCACAGTTTTGGGCACAGTTGCCCACCTGCATCCTCCTAAACCTTTGCTGCACACGCAGTTAGAATTGGAGGCGGAGGTCGGAATCGAACCGACGCATAAGGGTTTTGCAGACCCCTGCCTTACCACTTGGCTACTCCGCCACCGAGAGCGTGGTTAGCTTATGGCTGACGGGCCGGGGTGCAAGCAGAACTTTGAGGGCACGCTGAAGCCCGAAGCCAATCACGCGAGCTTGACTTTGATCTTGTGATCTTTGATCCGGGTGCGGTTCAGCTTGGCGATGATGGCATTGGCATGTTCGCTGGATACATCCGCAAAGAGGTGGCGTTCCCGGATGTCGACCGTTCCGACCACGTTTCCAGGCAAGCCGGTTTCGCCCGACACGAGGTTGACAATGTCAATCGGGGTGACGCCCATCTCGCTTCCGACGCTCATGAACAGACGGGTCTGGTCGGGTGGCGTTGCGCGGCTCTCTTTCGGTTTTCGGGCGGGAACGGCCTGGGGTCCCGGTTTTCGCGGGGACGCGGGCCGCGGCCCCGATGCCCGTGCCAGCGGCGGCGGCGGCAACGGCCGCCCCGGCTTTTCTTTCCAGGGTTTTTCTTTCCAAGGCGCACTCGCGGTGTGTGGCTGGACGCGGGGTGGTCGGGCTTCGGGTCGAACGGCCGGCGGCGGGGTGGGTGGTGGCTGGGGTGGTCGTGCGGGTTTCGGTGTCGATTTCTCGCGGGGCAAGGGTGTTTGGGTAATTGGCGGCCGGGCGCGGGGTATTTCGGGTGCTGGTTGTTTCTGCTGAGTTGGCGCGTTGGTTGCCGGTTCAGGGTCCTGGGTGATCCAGCCTTGACCGCGGGCGGGGCGGGGGGCAGGGGCTGGCTCTCCCCCCTGCAAGAGATGGAGCAGGGCGGAGGCGATGTCGGTCGAGGTGAAGCCCTCTTCGAGGAGGTGTTCGAGGAGATGGTCCTGGCGTGGGAAATCGCCGGCCTGCAGCGTGGCTCGCAACTGTTCGAGCACGAGGTTATGCCGCGCGTCTTCGACTTCCGCGACCGTGGGCACGCGGGCTCGATGGACGCGGGTGTTGGTGAAGCGTTCGATATTGCGGATGAGGAAGGCCTCGCGGCCGGCGACGAAGGAAATGGCGCGTCCGCTGCGGCCGGCGCGGCCGGTGCGGCCGATGCGATGGACGTAATCCTCGACGTCGTAGGGCAGGTCGAAATTGAACACGACCTCGACGTCGTCCACGTCGATGCCGCGGGCGGCGACGTCGGTGGCGACGAGGAACTCGAGGCCGGACTTGCGGAATTTGTTCATGACGCGGTCGCGCTGGGCCTGGCTCATATCGCCGTGGAGGCGGTCGGCCGAGTAACCCTGGGCCTCGAGATGATCGGCGAGATCGTCGACCATGCGTTTGGTATTGCAGAAGATGATGCCGAGTTTGATATCGTGGATATCGATGAGCCGGGTGAGGAGTTCGACCTTGAAGCGGCGGTCGACCTCGTAATAGACCTGCTCCACGGTGGGGACGGTGACGGTTTTTTGGGTGATGCTGACGTTTTGAGGGTTGCGGGAGTATTTGGCGATGAGCTCGCGGATTTGGCGCGGCATGGTGGCGGAGAAGAAGACCGTTTGGCGCTCGGGAGGGACAGCTTGGAGGATCAATTCGATGTCCTCGCGGAAGCCCATGTCGAGCATCACATCGGCCTCGTCGAGGACGACCAGGCGCGTCTTGTCGAGGCGGAGGGTTTCGCGGCGCATATGATCCATGAGTCGGCCGGGTGTCCCGATCACGATTTGAGCGCCTTGTCGCAAACCCTGGAACTGGCGTTCATAGGATTGGCCGCCGTAGATCGGCAAGGCGTGGAGGCCGCGTTTGAACAGTGCCAGTTTGTGGACCTCCTCGGAGACCTGCACGGCCAGTTCGCGGGTGGGACAGAGGATGAGCACCTGGACGACCGGTTGTTGCGGGTCCGCCATTTCGACGGCGGGGATGGCGAAGGCGGCGGTTTTGCCGGAGCCGGTTTGGGATTGGCCGACGACATCGCGGCCTTGCATCAGCACTGGGATGGCGGCGGCCTGGATGGGTGCGGCCTGTTCGAAGCCGAGTTTGTCGATCGCCTTGAGGAGTTCGGGGGATAGCCCGAGGTCGGAAAACAGTTTGGTATTCATGGGACAGGATGCTCGTGGGGTGCGAGCATAGCGCGGATGAGGGCAAAGCGTGAGGAGAATTTCAGATGCTCCCTGGAATAGCGATCAGGGAGTATCCATGCACGCGCTGAGGAATCGCATCAGGGGTGATGGGCGGATTGGAAGGGCTGAGTGGGACGACGAGGGCTGATCAGGTCGTCGGTGGTGAACAGTTCACGGTCGGGGCCGGCGGAACGGACTTCGAGGTGATCGCGGCTGAGGTGGTGGAAGAAGAAAGGAGTGTCCCAGGCGTCGAGAAGGGCGCCTTGGGCATCGAGGCGGGGATGATCGGCCGGGAAGATCGCCAGCGCGTCGGGGTTGGCGCCTCGGAGCGCGTTCATCATTTGCGGGTTGTCTTCGGCGGTGGGGAACTGCCGGAATCTGCCGCGGTAGATTTCGAGGAAGTGAAGGAGAAGTTCAGGTTCCCGCTCGGGTGGAAAGGCGTCGGAACCGAAGGCGATCGCGTCGGGGTGCGGAGGGTTGGCGGGGTCGGGGGAGGGTGAGATGAGGGCGGGTTGGTCGGCGGGTTGGCGGGGATGTTTAGCGGGGGACGGAGGGGTGGTTTGGGCGTGGGGGGCGATCGCGGGGTGGTCGGTTTCGATGCGGGGGGGCGTGGGGTTGGCGGGTGGTTTGGGGGCGGCATCAGGGAGCAGGAGTGCTCCGGCGGCAAGGAGCAATCCGGTGACGAGGGCGACGCGCGCGAAGAAAGGGAGTTCAGGTTGCATGGCGATGCCGGGGCCAGGCTGGGGGTCTTCAGGTTTGCATGAATCCGAGGTCGGGGTGCGGGAACCGGCCGATGTTGGGGAGCACGAGTGGTAGATCGGCGGGTGCCACGCCGAACCAGAGCGCCAGGGTGGCGGCCATTTCGTCGGTCGAGACCTTGGGGATCCAACTGCCGCGGGAGCCGGTATCGTCGGGGCCGTTGATTTCGAGGATGGGCATGTTGCCGTAGAGCTGTCCGCCATTGACGGCGCCGCCGAGGACGAGGTGATGTCCGCCCCAGGCGTGATCGGAGCCCTTGCCGTTGCTGTTGTAGGTGCGATTGAAATCGGAGGCGGTGAAGAGGGTGATGCGGTCGCTGAGGCCGAGGGTGACGGTGGCTTGATGGAAGTCGGCCAGGGCGGAGGCGAGTTCGCTCAAGAGCGCGTGGTGGTCGTCGAGTTGGGCGTCGTGGGTATCGAAGCCGCCGAGCGACGCGAAGAAGATCTGGCGTTGCATGCCGAGGGGTTGGCGGGCATCGATGAGGCGGAGGATCATGCGGAGTTGGCTGGCGACGCGATTGAGTCCTCCGGTGGCGGTGGTGCTGTTGGGGAATTTGTCGGTGTGCTCGGGCACGGTGGCGAGGACGGATTTGAGGAGGGCGTCGTTGGCGACGGCGCGTTTCATGATGTTGGCGTATTCCTGTTCGAAGAGGTGGCCGTAGCTGCGGGCGAGCATTTGGTTGGCGGCCTGGTAGAGCTGGGGCATGGGGGCCCAGGTTTGGTCGGACTGGGTGAGGCCGATGCTGCCGGATGGGGTTACGTGGTATTGGAGGACTTGTTCGCCGACCTGGAAGAAGTTGGCGCCGGCGATCGAGACGTTCATGGAGATGCGGGAATCCGCGTTGAGCGCCTGGAGGAGATCGGCGATGCGGCCGCCCCAGCCGACCTTGCGGGGTGAGTCCGGGACGGAGGTTTGCCACTGCACCTGCTGGTCGTTGTGGGAGAAGAGGTGAGGGGGAACGGCGCCGCCGCCCGAGCGGTACTCGGCCTTGGTGATGGGGGCGACGAGGGTGCCGACATTGCAGACGAGGGCGAGTTTGCCGGTGTTGAAGAGGGGTTGCAGTGGGGCGAAGGCGGGATGGAAACCGAACTCGCGGCCGTCACCGGTTGGCAGATCCAGGGCCAGGAGCGATTCACGCGGGAGGGCGAGGATGCCGCGGTCGCGCTGGTAGGCGGCGTAGGCTTGGGTATCGCGGGGAACGATGAGGTTGTTGGCATCGTTGCCTCCGAACAGGAAGAGGCAGATCAGGGCTTTGCTGTCATCGACGGGGGCGCCCTGGGCGGAGAGGGTGGCGTTGAAGAGGCGGAGGGTGCCGAGGGTGGAAAGGAGGCCGGTGAGGCCGAGCCCGGCGCAGGCGGACTGGCCGAGGAACCGGCGGCGGGTGAGGCGGGGTGCGGGTGTATTCATGACGTGGGACGGGGTGATGGTGGGAGATCAGCGTTGGACGAAGAATTCGGGTGAGGTCATGACCAGGTAGGCGGCCATGCGGGCGCGCCAGGTTTGGCGATCGGTGGAGTAATCGAACCAGGTGGGGAGGGCGGCGAAGGCGGAACGGATGTCCTGGCGCAATTCGGGACTCATGGTACCGAAGAGCAGGCGTTCGTTGAGATGATCGATGAGCCTATCCTGCGCTGCTTGCGGGGTGAGGCCGGCGGTGTTGAGCAACGCGACCAGCGGGGCAAAATCGAAGCGCACCACGGCGCGGCCGCCCGTTCCGTCGGGTTCGGGGGTCCAGATTCCCCACGACATGCTTTCGAAGTGGCGATTGGCCTGCCGGATGGCGGTGGTTTCGGCGAAGATTTGGAATTCGGGGGAAAGGAGGCCGGCCTGGGCAATCGGTCCGGGGTTCGAGAAACCGGGCTGGAAGAAGTTGAAGACCGAGCTGGCGAGGAGAGGAGCTTGTTCGGGCATCGACCACTGGAAGTTGAGAAAGAGGCGATGATCGCCCGAGTCGGCGAGGGGGGGCGGGACACCCAGGACTCGGAGCATGCGCGTCATGCGGAGGAGCGGTTCGGCCGGCTTGCCGTAACTGATCGAATAGCGGACTTCGGGGTGACGGGCTTCGTAATCGAGGAGCAGCGCTTTGAGGGTGGCGCCGAGGTCACCCCGCACGCCCTGCCCGTTGTTGTCGAAGACCTGGGCGACGCGTTGGATGTAGCCGGGGCTGGGATTACTGGTGACGAAGCGTTGGATGAGTTGCCGGGCCAGGAAGGGACCCAGATTGGGGTGAAGAAAGATGGCGTCGAGGGCGAGTTCGAGTCGTTGCACGCCGTTCGTTCCGGCGGGAATGAGGGTGCCGCCCAGAATGGTCCGGTCTTGGGTGTCATGGAACTCATCGTAGAACGACATGGGCCGGAGTTCGTCGTAGCCCCAGCGGAACCAGGCGTTGCGGTCGGCGACATTGCCATTGCTCCAGCGCGGGGGGGTGGCGGGATCGTAATGGGGGCCCCAGCCGGTGAACACGTGCGCCAGGGCGACGATATCGTCCTGGGTATAGGTTGGCAGCGGCAGTCCTTGCCCGTCGAGCATGAGGCTGCCGTCGGCGTGCATGCGGTTCAAGCCCACGGAGAAGAGCTGCATGACTTCGCGCGCGTAGTTCTCGTCGGGCTCATGGCCGGTTGTGGGATCGGGCTTTTGGTTGCGCATCATGCTGAGGTAGGTGCCCATCATGGGGCTGAGGGTGATGACTTCGAGCAGGTCTCGGTAATTGCCGAAAGCGTGATCGACGAGCGTGTCGTAGTAGAGGGAGGTTCCTTCGTGGTTGCCGTCGAGGGCGCCGAACTGGGAGATGACGAAGATCTGGCTGAGGGCGAAGGCCATGCGTTGTCGGAGTTGATCGGGGGCGGTCAGGGCATGCTGCCACCAGGCTTCGTTGCGGGGGGTCTGCCAGCCGTCGTTGCCATCGCGGAGCTCGAGTTCGGCGCGGCGGTGTTGGACGTAGGGAAGGTGACGTGTGGGTGGCAACGCCTGTTGGGCGTCGATCCACGCGGCGTAAGTCGTGGCCTCCAGTGCGGTCATCGAGTCGTCGGTGGGGCCGAATGTCGACTGGGTGAGAAACCGCGCTGCTTCTCCCGGGTTGGTGGCGGTGGTGGGGGCGGGTGGCGGTGCGGGTGATTCCGGCATGGTTTCCCAGGCTGGGGCGCGGAGGAATTGACCCAGCAATTCCCCAGAGGAATGGCCGGTGCTGGCAAGGCGGAGCCAAAGACTGTGATCGTCCAGCGCGGCGATGATATCTTCGCGAGACAGCCCTCCGGCGGGATCGAAAGCCCAATCCACGAGCGGGATCTGGTTCAGGGGCAGCGAAAGCACGACCGGCCCGCCGGCACCGTCTGGGGAAACGAACAACTCGGCGGCGGTCTGGGGGCTGCCGAGTCCAGCGAACGAAAGTGTGACCTGGCTGCCCAGGGCGTTGCCCGCGCGGCGGATCGAAGCGACACCGGACCCGGCCGAAGCCACCCCGATGGGGGCGCGCAGCGAAGCAACAAAGATCACATCGGCGGAATCGTCGATCGTCACGGTGGCTGAGGCGGGGGAGCCCAGCAGGAACCCTTGGCCGGGTTGCAGTGTGAGCGTGACGGTCTGCTGGGGTTCAATGACTTGGTCGGGCAGGGGATCGATCGAGACACTCACGGCGCGGGCGCCGGCCGGGAGATGCGCCAATCCGGCCAACGGGGCGTAATCGATCCCGGCCCGGGCTGTACCGGAGACGGCATAGGCGACGGAGATAGGTTCGATACCGCCGGAGCGGAAGAGTGTGAAGCGGGCGACCTGGTGCTCCGCCTCGTAGGCGCGAGCGGTGGCAACGCCCAGGGAGACGGTGCTCGCGCTGGAGAGCGTGCGGCGCGCCGCATCGGCATCAGGCACCCGCGGAGTGGTCGTGGCTTTGTGAGGGTCGAGCCCCAGCAACTGCTCCTCGTAATCGGTGACGCCATCGCCGTCCGAATCCACCTGATCGGCCAGCAACCGGAAGAACAGGCTGTCGCCGTCCGCCAGGATATGCTCGAGCGCAAGCCCCGTGGTCGATAGGTGCGGCGGCCCGAGGATTTCCCGGGTGCCGGGCTCTTGATCGGGTCGAGTCCAGGCCACCGAAAGGTGATCGCCGCCGGAGGACTCGCGCTGGAACACCTCGAAGTAGTAGCTGTGGCCGGCGAACAAGGTGATGGGGGCGGACACTTGCTCCGGGTACTTCGTCCATTGCCGGAAGGAAGTCCAGGCGGGGACTCGGGCGGCGAGGGATTTGTTGGCGGGGTTGGCATCGGAGGAGATCCACAACTCGCTGCCGTCATCGCTCGCGATCCAGAAGGTGTAATCGCCATTCGCGGGTGGCAGCAGCCAGCCATGCACCCACTCGCCGAAGTGGCCTTCGTCCGGGCTGGTCTGAGGGATTTCGACTTGAGGGACAATGAGCTCGAGCGCTGGCGCGGGTGTTCCGTTCGCCGCGTAGCTCTTGACCGTGGACAGCCCGCCATTGGTGAGCCCCGTCCAGCGCGAGCGCCAGGCCCCGTCGGTGGCGAATCCACCGTCGAGTGGCAGCGCGAGGTTGTGCTCCGGGCCGCTGCCGACTACGGGACTGCCCACAGGGTACCAGTTGTGCATGTCACGCGAGGCGAGGATCCGGTAGCGGATGCCCGGCACGCTCGGCCAATGTGCGATCACCTCGAGATCGTCGGGGCGGTGGAGTGAGGAGAACCGCGGATGATCGGTGGGATCGTTGGGGTTGGTGCCGGCGGGCGCTTCCTGGCGATTGGTGAAGCCGTCGGCGTCATCATCCGCGTCGGGGGCCAACAGTGGACCGTGGATTGCCTCCCATACGTCGCTGGCATCGTTGCCGTTGTCGTCGATCTGGGCGTGGCCGTCGACCGGGGCGATCATAAGGAAGATCAGGCAGGAGAGCGCGTGATGCAGTATTGGTCTGATGCTGGTGAACATAATGGGTCGGGTTTCGCCAACGCGGTGCGGCGCCGTGACCGCGGTGTGCGAGCAGAAGCTTCGCCAAGCGAGCTGAGTATGGAGCCTGGTTGGCGGGGGCGGAACGATATCGGTGAAGGACGACGAACCGGGTGGTTCCGAGGGTTGAGTGGTCATGGCGGGTGGTGCTTGACTGGTCTCAATCGGGACAGGAGTCAGATTTGGAGGGGCGAACTCGGAACAGCGGGAGTTGCCTGCCGGCTCAATTGACTTCGAACCGGGCTCGCCGCATGGTGGTCCGAAGGCATGAGCTCGAGGCGGTTGATTGGGATCTTTGGGCTGGCGGTCGTGGTGATCGTGCTGGTTTTTGGATCGGTCGCTGTTTGGCGGGTCTGGCATTCCGCTTCGGAACCGAAGAAAGTGGCGGATAAGTCCGTTCCGGCTTCGCGTCACGCGATGGTCGAGATTGACACGAACGCCGTATTGGCCGATGTGCTGGCGAGTATCTCGGACACGGTCGAGCGCCTGAAAGTGCCGCTGGCCACGCCGTTGGTGTTGGACAAGGTGGTGAGCTTCGAGACGCGACCGGTGCTGCTCGGCCGGCCATCCAGTCTGCGCAGCGAGCTGATTTATGAAGGCGGTTACGAGTTCCGACATCAGGACAGCATCGTCTTTGAATTCCGCGCGCCCGATTCGATCAGGAAGTCCGCCGAAGTGAGAATTCCCGTGGCGCGGGCCGGGTATGGTCGGGAGAGACTTCTGGCCGACATGGCCGTCGCGCGGGCGAGCTTCAAAGCTGACTTGCGCCGACTCGGACATACGAATCTGAGTCGGTTGGACAAAGACCCCTCCCTCGCCGATCGCTTGGCAGACTGGATGGATTCGGATCCACCGCGCTGGTTTCTGACCTGGTACGGCGGGGCGGTGGTCGAGATGGATGCCGCGACGCGGAGCCTCAAACACTATTGCATCCCCGTGGAGATTTTCGGGCGTGAGCCGTGGCCGACGACCCTGAGCCATGCGCGCCAGGTGAAAGGGGGTGATTCCGTGGAGTTGCCCGCTCCGGACTGGTCCGAGCTGAAGCTGGAGGGAGTGGAGCGTGACTCTGTTATCGCACTGATTCGGGCGGTTCTGCCGGAAGCCAGGGAGTTCTGTGCGCAGATTGGTCCGCCATTTCCCACGCGTTTTGGAGAAGCCGACCTGCTGTTGAATGATTCGACGGTCGGGCTGAGCAGCGGCCGGATCTGGCTGCGGCTCCGGCTGAAGTCGGGCTTTATGATCAGCTACCATCAAGGCCGCGTCGTCGGTGTGTATGCACCGGATACCGTGCTTCATCCCAACTACCCGGAACTCGATGGGATGGTCCGACGCTCGGAGGAGTATTGCGGTCCCATCCGGATGACGGGGAATCAGGCCGTCGCCAGAATTCGTGACGTGGCGATTAACCGTCTGGGCTTGCCCAGGAAGGAACTTTGGCTGGATACCGAAGCCTCGTTCTGGCGCACGGTGAACCCGGCAGAGACGAATGGCCTGCGGCGCTATGTCGTCGTCTGGGAACGGCCCGAGACTGACGAGGAGCGGGAACGGCGCATGTACCGGAGGTGGCCGCGGGAGACTTCGGTGTGGGGCGAAGTCGATGCCGTCAGCGGCGAACTGAAGAGTTTCGTGGCGGGCGGCGCGGCACTGGCCATGCCCGATCCGCTGCCTCCTCGGCTTGACGAATCAACCCATTAACCAGGCTAGGAGGGGGGCATAGAGCAGGCTGGGCAGGTAATTGGCGAGCTCGACTTTCTTGATCTGCAGGATGACGAGCGAGATGGCGAAGACGATGAGACCCGCGGTGCCGAGCAAAGGGCTGAGGAGGGCATGCTGTTCGAGCCAGGGGGCGGCAAGTCGAGCAGAGAGGGTGATGGTCCCCTGCCAGGCCACGAGCGGGATCAGAGTCAACAGGACCGGCCAACCCAAGGTGCGGGCGAAGGCGAGGCAGGCGAGACCGTCCATGGCTGCCTTGACGGCCAAGGTCTGCCAGTTGCCGGAGAGTCCGTCCTGAAGGGCGCCGACGAGGGCGATTGGGCTCACGCAAAAGAGGATCGTGCAGGCGGCGAAGGTATCGCCCATCCGTGCGTTGGCTGGTGAAGTCACGCCCACCCGCTGGGCCGCGTATCGACCCAGTCCATTCAAGGATCTCTGGAGCCGGAGGAGGCTTCCGGTGAAATTGCCGAGCATCAGGGCGAGCATGATGATGCCGAACGACTTCAGGCCGGCGAGGAACGGCCCGGGAAGCGATTGCCAGGTCGCGCTCAGGCCGGCATAGGCGGCGAACGCGCCGATGAGGATTTTCCACGTGTTTTGACTCGCGGCGGAAGGTTCCTTTTTCGAGGCGAGCCCGACGGCGGCACCGAGCAGGATGGCGGCGGCATTCAGGATGGTCCCGGTCACGGGATGGAATCAAGCATACCTGGACGAGTGGTGCAACGACGCGGTGCCGGAGGTTGGCGCTGTTGTCAAGGTGGGCTGAAGGAACCGCGGTTGCGCCCAAGCGTTCAAGGAACTCGGAAAAATCGTCATTGCAATTGGCGGTTCGGACGGGCATTTATTGCCTCCTGTGGTTCGGGGCGTAGCGTAGCCTGGCTAGCGCGCTTGTTTCGGGTACAAGAGGTCGTGAGTTCAAATCTCACCGCCCCGACCATCTCCAACTCCCTGCAAAAACTGGAGATAGCGCAGATTCAGCCCCGGGCGGCGGCGAACGGAAAAAGGACGGCACACGAACCCAGCCATACCCGTTCTACCGGGTTTGTTGGCGAGTGGTCCCAGTTTTCGTGGATGTAGTGGCGCATCTCCGGCAGGGGGCTGCTCAGTTGAAAGTCGCAGCAATACATGCGGTCCTTCAGAAAAAGAGCCAGCAATTTCTCGCTTTTCCTGATTCGAGTATCGTTACGGTGCACGGCTGGCGCTACTCCGTATGCCCATGCCAACAGGAGACTTTCCCATGCCTGCCGCTGCCGTCATCAGATCGATATCCTCCCATTGAGTCGGCCGAGGACACCCCGGGTTCGACTGCGGCGCCGGACGTCAGTTTGATTTCAGGCGGTAAAGCGCCGCGCCTTTATCCGCGATAATGGAGAACGGCGACGGCCCGGTCTGGAGATCCGTCCAAGGACCGGCCGCGTTCGAGGCCTCTTGTAGTATCGCCGTCCCAGACCAGTGGATGGTCACCTTGCCGTCTTCAAGCTCTAGGCGTTCAAACTGAGGTGGAGCAGGGGGCTCTACCTTAAGCCGCGCTGGGTTGCTGGTGATCTGGCTGGCGGGGTTGGAGATTTGGACGGTGTAAAGACCGGCCTGGGCGGCGGTGACTGCGGTCAAAGTGAGAGTGGCGTTGGTTTGATCGGTCAGGGGTTGTGCGCCGAACCACCACTGGTAGGTGAGGGGCTCGGAGCCGGTCGCCAGGACGGTGAACTCGGCGGTGCCGCCCTCGGGAACCGCTTGATCCTCGGGCTGAGCCGAAATCGCCGGGGGCAGCCAGACGGTCAGTTGGGCGGGGTTGCTGGTGGTCTGGCTGGCGGGGTTGGAGATTTGGACAGTGTAGAGACCGGCCTGGGCGGCGGTGACTGAGGTCAATGTGAGAGTGGCGTTGGTCTGATCGGCCAGGGATTGCGCGCCGAACCACCACTGGTAGGCGAAGGGCTCGGAGCCGGTCGCCAAGACGGTGAATTCGGCGGTGCTGCCTTCAGGTACAGCCTGATCTTCGGGCTGGGCGGAAATGGTCGGATGCACCCAGACGGTCAGTTGGGCGGGGTCACTGGTGATCTGACTGGCGGGGTTGGAGATTTGGACGGTGTAAATGCCGGCCTGGGCGGCGGTGACTGAGGTCAATGTGAGAGTGGCGTTGGTTTGATCGGTCAGGGGTTGCTCGCCGAACCGCCACTGGTAAGTGAGGGGTTCGGAGCCGGTTGCCAGGACAGTGAATTCGGCGGTGTCGCCCTGAGGCACGGCTTGATCCTCGGGCTGAGCCGAAATCACCGGGGGCACCCATATTGGAGGTTCAGCGCTCACGTATACAGAGTGGGCTGGACCCCATTCCGCGAGGTAATCGACGAAAACCTGGGCTCGGACTTCAAAGGCGTAGTCTCCTTCAGACGCAGGGCTCCACGCGAAAGTGTTTCCGGTAAACGGTGCCGACAATTGGCTGTCATGCAGTTCCTCGGCCTCGGTAATGGTTATGTCATCCAAGTACCAGCCGAGCCCAATATCGCTGCCCGGGTAATAGCTTCCGCTGGTGCCGTCATAGACGAAGCGGATTTGAATCGATCGTCCAGCAAAAGCGGTCAGTGAGATTGAACGGAGTGTGAACGATGGTTCACCGGCCCCTCCGGAACCAGGCTGCGCATAGATGTCCTGCCAAACACCCGCACCGCCAACGAGCACCTGCACCCGGGCTACTTGGCTTGTGCTGGCCCACCCAAGGCGGCTGTGGAACTCCACGCTCGTAGTTTGACTTGGAACGAAAACAGGAAGGTAAGACAGGTACTGGGGTGTCAGAATTGGGTGGGCGAGGTGAAATGCATGGCTTCCCGAGGCAACAGGCTGAGTTACGATCACATCGTAACCTGATGAAATGCTGACATTGAATCGATCCGCCCCGTCCTCCGCACCCTCGACAAAAATGAAGGGTGAGCGGCGTGAGACTCGAAACTGGTGTGAGGTGCCCCAAGGGACGGGGTCGAAACCAAGGGTGCTCAAGTAACCGACGTTGAGTTGAGTTGGACCAGTAATCGTCGGCAGGACCGAATCGTCGCCCGGGACGCTGGGGTCGAAAACGACGACATGGTAGCTGAAGTTACTGGGCGTACTTCCAACAACGACGTTCTGAAGAGTAACTTCATACGTGGTATCGGCGTCAGGTTGTGGCCAGGAGTAAGGAAGGCTTGGGTTCAGATCGCTCTGATACCAGACGACAGTGTTCTCGCCAGATCCACTTGAAACGGGCTCTTTCGTGACGGAGAGGGTCTGGCCGTTACGAGTCACTGAAATCGTCGTGTCGGTGAAACTCGCATTCGGATATGAAAACGACCATCGCGGGCACATGACCTGGTAAGGGACGTAGCCCGCGGGCGGCCAAGCGACATAATAGGTGCGGGTGGCGGGACGGGGGCCGTAATAATTGCTGTCGTATGCCCACACGGCATTGGCGCTACGGCGCGATCCCTCACGCGGAACGTCGCCGGCACCCATTGTCTGGGTCTGTGGGTACAGGATAAAGCGTCGGTGTCCAACAGCCGCATTGTTGTCTCCAAAATCCTCGATGTATGCGGTTACCGCGCTGGCGCCAGCCCGGCCAATGGCGAGGTTTGATTTACCAGCCGCCTCAGCGCCTTCCGCGGTGTAACAGGTCCAGGTCGTGGGTGGATCATGACTGAGAGCATCGTTCACGCTCATCATGAGGGCGGCTTGCTGATCTTTGTTGTTGTTGACGGGACTGAAACCGATTACGGCTGGAACACCCGCCAAAGCACGAAAATAGTTGATCCGCCGAGCTACTGAGTCTTTGTGGGGCTGAGCTGTCGTGCCAGGAAGACAGGTCGCGGCATCGCCGGTCCAGTCCATGGCAATTCCTTCCGAGGCCAGGTAAACGGCGTTGTGAAATAACCGAATCTCCTCACGAACGGAGGTGTCGACCGTAAATCCTCCCATTGCGTCGAAGGGCACTGGCACTACTTGGAGCATTTCGGCTGCCTCGACCTGAGTGGGTGCCCTGGGCGCATCTCCCAAATGATAATCGTCGGTTTGGGCGGACAAGTAATGCCCCGCCAAGGAAAACCAGATCGCGAGGCCGAAACGAGCGGTGGTTTTTGCGTCAGCCATGTGGCGGCGGGGTTGGATCAGTGAGCCGACGCAATCGCAGGCGAGAGAACAGCGTTTTGGCGATGGAAATTCGGCATGGTGGAGGGTGGCTGGAGTATTGTCCTTGATCCCGATTGGCTACGAACCTTCACCCCTGACGATTACCTGCAACACACTCAGGATGCAACCCGGCCTTTACTTGAGCCGTTGATTGTATTTGGGGCGGCGCCAACATGCGCTCCGCTCTGAGGAAACCGAAGGTGTAATGTTCGAGAGTGCTGCACTGAGCGCCAGCTTTATTTGCGCCGGGCCCCTACCGATTGAGCAATTG
Organism: Verrucomicrobiota bacterium; assembly: GCA_023383055.1. GTDB lineage: Bacteria > Verrucomicrobiota > Verrucomicrobiia > Limisphaerales > JAHDYP01 > JAHDYP01. The sequence goes on from JAHDYP010000007.1 coordinate 20,163, forward strand.
GCGGAGGACGAAAGGGAGGATTCCGCCGTGCCGGTAATACTCGATTTCGATGGGAGTATCGATGCGGCAGCAGAGCGCGATCGGTTCCGGTTGGCCGTGGGTGCGGCGGATGGTGAGGAGGAGATCCTGGCGCGGCTGCAGGTCGGCGGGGAGTTCCTGGAGATCGAAGGTCTCGGTGCCATCGAGACCCAGTGAGCGCGCTGAGACCCCGTCCTTGAATTGGAGCGGGAGAATCCCCATGCCGATGAGGTTTGAGCGATGAATGCGTTCGTAGCTTTGGGCGACGACGGCGCGCACGCCCAGCAAGGCGGTGCCTTTGGCCGCCCAGTCGCGGCTGCTGCCGGTCCCATATTCATGTCCGGCAAAGACCAGGAGGGGGATGCGCGCCTCGGCATATTTCACGGCTGCATCGAAGATGCTCAGAACCTCTCCTGAAGGTTGCCAGGCGGTCACGCCACCCTCGGTGCCGGGCACCATCAGGTTCTTGATGCGGACGTTGGCGAAGGTGCCGCGGGTCATGACGCGGTCGTTGCCGCGCCGGGAGCCGTAGCTGTTGAAGTCGGGGAGGCTGACGTGGTGGGCGAGGAGGAACTGTCCGGCCGGGGAACTCGGTTTGATGTTGCCGGCGGGTGAGATGTGATCGGTCGTCACCGAGTCACCGAAAATGCCGAGAGCACGGGCACCGGTGATGGGGCTGACCGGTTTGGGTTTGAGCTCGAAATTCTGGAAGAAGGGAGGTTCCTGAATATAGGTGCTTGAGGCATCCCAGGCGTAGACCTCGCCGGTGGAGGAGGCGATCTGGTTCCAGAGCGGGTTTTGATCGGCGAAATCCCGATAAAGCCGGCGGAACACTTCGGGTTTCACGGTGGTCGCCAGCAGGTTGCGGACTTCGTTCAGACTCGGCCAGAGATCGCGGAGAAAGACCGGTTGGCCGGCGTGGTCGTGTCCCAGCGGTTGGCGAATGAGATCGACATCAATCCGGCCGGCCAAGGCAAAGGCAACCACCAGGGGGGGCGACATGAGGAAATTGGCCTTGATGCTGGGATGGACGCGCGCTTCGAAGTTGCGGTTACCGGACAAGACCGAGGCGGTGATCAGGTCGTGTTGCGAGATCGATTCCTCGATGGCGGGCGCGAGGGGGCCGGAATTGCCGATGCAGGTGGTGCATCCGTAGCCGACGAGGTTGAAGCCGAGTTGGTCCATGTAGGGCTGGAGCCCGGTTTGGTGGAGGTAATCGGTGACCACGCGCGAGCCGGGGGCGAGGGAGCATTTGACGACGGGATCGACCCTCAGGCCACGCTCGACGGCTTTCTTGGCGAGGAGACCGGCGGCCAGCATGACCGACGGATTGGAGGTGTTGGTGCAGCTGGTAATAGCGGCGATCAAGACGCTGCCGTGCTGGAGGTCGGTATCGAATGGCTGGAAGGCCGAAGCCGTCGGAGCCTCGGCCGGTTGGGGAGTGTTGGGGGTGGTGTCGTTGCGAACGCGAACCCGCAAGGCGAGGTCGGCCTTGGCTTTGCCAAAACCGTTTTCGGTTACGGGGCGGGTGAGGGCTCTGAGGAATTCCTGTTTCAGGTTGGGCAGGTCGATGCGGTCCTGGGGGCGTTTGGGGCCGGCCACGCTGGGAACCACCGTTCCGAGATCCAGTTCGAGTTCGGTGGAATAGTCGATCTGACCTCGTTGGGGGATGCCAAACAGGTTTTGAGCCCGGTAGTAATTCTCGTAGTTCTGGCAGTGAGCTTCGGTGCGTCCCGTGGCACGGAGGTATTTCACCGATTCCTCGTCGATGGGGAAGAAGCCCATGGTGGCGCCGTACTCGGGGGCCATGTTGGCGATGGTGGCGCGGTCGACCACCGGGAGTGCGGCGGCGCCGGGGCCGAAGAACTCAACGAATTTGCCGACGACCTTGGCTTTGCGGAGCAACTGCGTGACGGTCAGGGCAATGTCAGTGGCGGTGACGCCTTCGCGGATGGAGCCGGTGAGGTGGACGCCGACGACGTCGGGCGTCAGGAAATAGACCGGCTGACCGAGCATGCCGGCTTCGGCTTCGATGCCGCCGACGCCCCAGCCGACGATGCCGAGGCCATTGATCATCGTGGTATGCGAGTCCGTGCCCACGAGCGAGTCAGGATAATAGACGCCGTCGGCGTCGTGCAGCAGACCTTGCGCGAGATATTCGAGATTAACCTGATGAACGATGCCAATTCCGGGAGGAACCACTTTGAACGTTTTGAATGCCTGCATGCCCCACTTGAGAAACTGGTAGCGCTCGCGGTTGCGTCCAAACTCCATGGCCAGATTCCGCTGAAGGGCGTCCGGAGTGCGAGCGACATCGACCTGGACCGAATGATCCACCACGAGGTCGACCGGCACGAGCGGTTCGATCAGGGACGGTTGGCGGCCAAGGCGGGCGACGGCGGAACGCATGGCGGCCAGGTCCACAAGCAACGGCACTCCGGTGAAGTCCTGGAGGACAATCCGGGCGACGACGAACGGGATTTCCTCGGTACGTTCCGCGCGGGCCGCCCAGTTTGCGAGGGCGCGCACCTCGGTTTCACGGATGTGTAGACCATCGCAATGGCGCAGGACCGATTCCAGCACCAACCGGATCGAGACGGGCAGGCGTGAGATCGGACCCACAGCGGCGGCCTCGAGGGCGGGCAGGGAAAAGAGCGTGGCGGGCTGACCGTCAGAAGTCGTGAAGGGTTTTCGTGCGTCGAATGGATTCCTGGTTGTGCTCATGATTGGCATGGGCTCCATCGCTGTGGAACCGGACGGCCACGATGGAGAGTTGCCCGAACCGTGTCAAGGGGGCGACGCCGGGCGGGGATTTCCGTGGGCCGGAGAGGCTGCGCCGTCAGCCATGACTGTGGGTTTGAGGGGCTACTTGAGTTTGGCGATCGTTGCTTTGACCGCGTGGAAATTGGGGAGCTCTTTTGGCGAGGGAGTTTGTTCGCTGTATTGGATGACCCCTTGTTTATCGATGACAAAGGCCGCACGGGCGGAGGTGGCACCCAAACCGATCAGATCGGGCAGGAGGACACCATACGCATCGGCCACCTTCTTGTTGAGGTCGCTGCAGAGGGTGACCTGGATTTTCTCTTTTTGGGCCCAGGCTTCCTGGGCGAAGGGGCTGTCCACGCTTACGGCGATGACGTCGACATGCTCGCTGGCATAGGCGTTGAGTCCGGCGGTGATGTCGCACATTTCCTGGGTGCAGACGCCGGTGAAGGCGAGGGGGAAGAAGAGCAGGAGGGTATTCTTCTTTCCGAAGTTCTTGCTTAGTTGCACGTCCACCAACCCGGAGGATTGCTTGGATTTAAGGGTGAAATCGGGGGCTTTGGTACCAACTTCGAGTGGCATAGGCATGTCGGGTTGAGGTTTTGCTCAGTTATTGAGTGCCTTATATAGGGTGCGGTGATGTCGGTGTCAAATGCCGTGAACAAGGGCTTTGGCGCGGCTGACGGTGGATTTGGACGGCCGACTTGCCGAAGCCGCGGCCGGGCGGTATGGCCGCGCGGGGGGCGATCAACGCTGGGGCTTGGGGTTTGACGCTGAGCTGGCGGGGGTGGCCGAAAGCTGGCGCACACCATCAATGACATAAATCACGCCGGAGATGGCGGTGAAACAGGTGGCGCCGAGGGTCCAGAAATCGAGCCAGGCGGCGTTCAACTTCAGCAGTGCCCAGAGAACACAGGTCATTTGGAGCACCGTCGCGACCTTGCCGGTGAGATGCGGGCGCACCACGACCTTGCCACCGACATAGTGAATCACCACCAGACCGAGCAGAAGGAGGACATCGCGGCTGATGACCGTTGCGGTGAGCGACAAAGGCAGATGGGGTAGATACTCTTCATGATGCAGGCTCAGCAGGACGATGCCGGAGACCAGCAGCAGCTTGTCGGCGAGGGGATCGAGGATCGCGCCCAGTTCACTTCGCTGGTTGAACCGTCGTGCGATGAAACCGTCGATGCCATCGCTGACGGCCGCGAGGGCGAAGGCGGAGAGGGCGAGAATTCGATGCCAATCACCGGCGCCACTGACGTAGTAGAGCACCTGCACGATGAAGAACGGCACGAGCAAGATCCGGAAGATGGTGATCTTATTGGCGGTGGTCATCGGCTGAACTCGATTCTTGTCAGTGTGTCGGTCTCGTCAATCCTACAATCCCGGGCGCGATGTCGTTATTCGGAGTCAGCAGTTGGCGGCTGGCTGCCTGGGCGTTTCTGGCAGGGGCGGCACGGTAAACGCTTCAGGGGCAGTATCGATCGGGTTGATTCCGCTGGAACCGGTGATGGTTTGGGCGGGGTGGCACACAAAAACGCACCTAAGTCTTTCATGGCCAATATTCTCGAGAGTCGTCGAAAAGTGCTCTTCGTGGACGATGACCTGGATTTTCTGGAGGTCATTCGAGCTGCAGCGACAGCCACCCAGCACCATTGGGATATCCTTATAGCGGACACCACCGTCAAGGCAGTGGCCATGCTGATCGAGCACTCCATCAACCTTGCGGTTATTGATGTAAATCTGCCGGTATTGGACGGCAGCCAATTCCTGACCCTGCTGAACCACCAGTACCCGTCGACGATCAAGGTCATGCTGACCGGCGTAACCAGTGAATCGATGCGGACGGAGTGTCTGGGCAACGGTGCCGAATTGTACCTGGAGAAACCTCGCAACCAGGCTGAGCAGGAGATCCTGTTCACCATGCTGAACGAAGTGATGGCGCAGCGGCCGGATGAGGGTTTCCGGGGTGTCATGCAGCAAGTGGGTCTTGTGGATGTGATTCAAATGGCCTGTCTGGGCGGCAGTTCGGCAGTCCTCGAGGTGAAATCCGCTCGCAAACGAGGCGAAATTTTTATTCGCAATGGAGCCATCATCCACGCGACGGCTGGGAACAACTCGGGCCAGGAGGCGTTGAATCGGTTGCTGAGGCTCAAGCGGGGCGAGTTTCGGACAAAGGCGTTCGTTGAACCGCCGCAGGAGAGTCTTTCGGCGCATTGGGAGTTCTTGCTCATGTCAGGCGCGCAGTTTCGTGATGAGAACATGCATCTCGGTGAGCAAGACACCATGTTTTTGACGTATCTCGGTGATACATCGAGAACGCCGGCTGAGACCGAAGCCAAAATCACGGAGGGTGCGGAACTGTCCGAAGCGACAGAATACGCGGAGACAGATGCGTCACCCGGGTCCTTGGCGCCTGGGGGGAGCACCGCGGGTGAGGGGACTGAAAAAGTGGGCCCGACCGACAAGGGTTGAAACGCGGATAGAACCGGATTTCTGTCATTGCGTGCGAGCGGCATGTCTAAACCGAGCAAATTCTCTGGGCCACCACTGCTTGAGCAACTGGGTGCGCTCTGCTCCTTGTTGGCACACGATTTGGCCAACCAACTGTGTGTCATCAGCGGCAGCGCCAGTTTCGCCCAACTGGTTTCCGGTGATCCGAAGCGACTCGCTGCCGCACTGGAGACAATTGTTCGTGCCAGCGAAGTTGCCGGCCATGCTGTCAGCAGCTTCGGGGAGTACCGGCGCACATTGCCGGCGGCCTTTGTTCCCGGTCCAGCAGAGGAGGTGGTTGACGTGCTGGCGCGGTATGCGAATGAGGTGGGGTGGAAGTGTCTGCGGCCGTCTCGGATTGAGGGTTCGGTGTTACTGCCTCCGCAGTGGGCAGTATTTGCGGCGAGTAGTATCAAGGTTGAGCTTCATTCGCAGCCCATCGTGTTGAAGATGAGAATCAGGGAGCGAGTGGCGTCTGGATCCAGAGGGTTTGCCCAAGACGATCATCCGGTTGGGAAGTTGGGGAACCAACCTGGGTTGCAAGTGCTGTTTTGCTACCGTTCCAGCGATCCGTTATCGATAAAGGATGTCAGATCGCGCTACGAAAACCTCGGGTTGTTGGCTGTATTCGAATTGAACCGGATGTTGGGTGGGACGCTCGACACCCGGACTTCTGGTCGCGGGAATCAGGAAATTGACCTCAGTTTGCCGTTGCAGGCGTGAGACTAACCCGGCTTTTCGTCGGAAGTTGGGCTAATAGGAGAGCAGGCACGGGCATTGCTGTCAGGCGGTGGATATTCGCGGTTGGCTGTGGGCAATACCAGTGAATACATTTTGAATTGATTATACCGCCCGCGCCTGATTCACGCCGCGCTCGATAGGATTGAGAGGCAAACATGAACGTCAGATTGAATAGGGTAGCTGGGTGGACGTTGATCGAAATCATGATCGCGGTCTCCTTGATTGGAACCCTGGCAAGCATCTCGGTTCCCGGCTTCATCAAAGCCCGTGACGCGGCGAGTCTGAACGCCATCCGAAGCAACGTCGGCAAGATAGACACCGTTAAGCAACAATGGGCGTTGGAGCAGCGGGTGGCTGCGACGGTGGTGCCTACGGAGTCGGATTTGCAGAGTTACTTCAAAGGAGGCGTGATGCCTGCCAATGTGATCGGCGAGGTTTACAGCATTAACGGGCTTGATCAGCCTGCCAGCGCATCTGTTTCGTTCCCCTTTGCGGGTTTGGCGGCCGGGACCGCGATCTACGCTCAGTAGCCATTGAGCGATGGTTTGGCGAGGTCAGATGGATATCTCTTCTGCCTGGTCGTGGACGTGGAGAAAGTCGAGAATCCGAGCGACCGACTCCGCCACAGTGAGTTTATCCGTGCGCAGTTCCAAATCGGGTGACAGAGGTGGTTCGTAAGGAGCGGAGACGCCGGTGAAATCCTTGATTTCTCCGGCGCGGGCTTTCGCGTAGAGTCCCTTCGGGTCGCGCTGTTCACAGATCTCGATTGGGGCATGGACGTGGACTTCGACGAACTGGGAGGGGAGCATCATCTTGCGCACGAGGTCGCGATCGGACCGGTAGGGGGAAATGAATGCGGTGATGCAGATCACGCCAGCCTCGGCGAACAGCCGGGCCACTTCGCCGATGCGACGGATGTTTTCGCGGCGATCCTCGGGGGAGAAACCCAGATCGGAGCAGAGTCCGTGACGGACGTTGTCGCCATCGAGGACGTAAGTCTGCCTGCCGAGATTGAACAATTCTCGTTCGAGTTCCATCGAGAGCGTGGATTTGCCGGAGCCGGAGAGGCCGGTGAGCCAGACGACGCAGCCGGAGTGGCCGTTTCGGCGGCGGCGTTGTTCGGGGGTGACCCTGCCGTGGCTCCAGTAGATGTTTTCGCTTTTGTGTCCTGAGTCGGCGCTGCGGCGGGGATAATTATCGTCGAGGATGATGCCGCCGCCCGAGACGTCGTATTGATCGACGATCACAAAGCGTCCCGTGGGTATGATTTCGGCATGGGCATCGAAGGCGAGCGGGCGCTTGGTGCGAAGGTAGAGTTCAGCCACTTCATGGCGGCCGACGAAGATTTCCTTTTCGCCGCGGGACACGGTCTCGAGGGTTGAGGCGTCGATGACCCGTTCGATCGAATCGATCTGACATTCGGCCTCCTGGGAACCGAGCTTCAACTTGTAGGGCTTGCCTTTGCGGAACGAATTGCGACCGAGCCAGAAGATCCGGGCTTTGAATCGGGTCAGTTCGTACGGAGGGGCGCTTTCCAGGGCAGCGACCGCGCCGCGCTCGACGAAGATCTGTTCCGAGAGGGTGATGCCGATGGACTCTCCGGCGACGGCGTGATCGCGCGGCGGCGCATTCCATCTTTCGACGGACCGCACGGTGCTGATCTTGTTGTACGGGCAAAACATGAGCCGGTCGCCGACCTTGAGCGTGCCGGCTTCGACGCGTCCGGCGAGGATGCGCCGTTCATCGAATCGGTAGACATCCTGGATCGGAAAGCGGAGGGGTTGGTTGAGCGGCGGGGCTTCGGCGGTGAAGTCATCGAGGGTTTGGACCACGGTTGGGCCATCCCACCATGGCATCTTGGGGCTAGGTGCGGCGATGTTGTCGCCATCGCGGGCCACGATGGGAATGAAGGTTTTTGGGGTCAGGCCGATGGTGGCCAACCAGGAGCGGTACTCGCGTTCAATCGACTGGAAACGGGCGCGCGAGTACTGCTCGAGATCCATCTTGTTGACCAGCACGGCCAGTTGGCGGACCCCCAGAAGATGAAGCAGGTAACCGTGGCGTCGGGAGTTTTCCTGCACGCCTTCGTGAGCATCGATCACCAGCAAGGCGGCCTCGGCGTTGGCGGCGCCGGTGACCATGTTCTTGAGAAACTCCTTGTGTCCCGGGGCATCGATGATGACGTACTGTCGTTTGGCGGTTCGGAACCAGATTTGAGCAGTGTCGATGGTGATGTTCTGATCGCGCTCGGACTGGAGCGCGTCCATCAGGTTGGCCCACTCGAACGGAACGCCACGGCGTTCGGCGACCTGACGAAGCTGCTCCAGCTTTCCTTCCGGCAGAGTGCCGGTGTCGTGGAAGAGGCGGCCCACGAAGGTGGATTTCCCGTGGTCGACATGACCAACGATGACGATTTTGAGTTGCTGGGAGTCCCAGACGGTCGGGGTGGAGTTCATGATGGGGGGGAATCAGGAGGCTTACATGTATCCGTCGCGACGGAGTTTTTCGAAGGCGTCCTCGCTTTCCTTGTCCTGGGCGCGGCCGGCCCGTTCGGGCACGTTTGTGGCGCGGAGTTCCTCGACGATTTCGGCAACGGTTCGGGCGTTGGACTTGATGGGGAACGTGCAGGGGTGACAGCCGATGGAGCGATAGCGTTCGCCGCGGTCGTTGGCAAAGTAAAGCGGGATGATCGGGATGTTTTCGCGCTGGATGTATTCCCAGATGTTCAACTCGGTCCAGTGGAGCAGGGGATGAATGCGGATATGCGCCCCTTTCTCGTAATCGGTTTTGAACTGATCCCAAAGTTCGGGAGGCTGATCCTCGACATTCCACTCCATGTTGCGGTCGCGGGGGCTGAAGTAGCGTTCCTTGGCGCGAGTCGGTTCCTCGTCCCGCCGGACGCCGACGATGACGCCGGTGAAACCGTGCTGATCGAGGACCTGTTTGAGGGCGTCCTTTTTGAGGGTGCCGCAGCATTCGACACGCGAGGCCTTGCCACTTGGGAAGGTTTGGCCAGCCTGGAGGACTGCGTCGTTCCTGCCCACGATCAATTGGAGCTTCCAATCGCGAACCAGTTGGTCGCGGTACTCGATCATCGACGGGATCTTGTAGGTTGTGTCGACGTGGACCAGTGGGAACGGGACATGACCGAAGAAGGCCTTGCGCGCCAGCCACAGGAGCACGGTCGAGTCCTTGCCGATGCTCCAGAGCATGGCGAGGTGCTCGAATTTATTGAAAGCCTCGCGGAAGATGTAGATGGATTGATTTTCCAGTCGGGTGATTTGGTCCATGCGATCAAACACGGTTGTTGGGTCAGGTCCGGCGCGTCACGGCGGCGGGCAGGGTGGCCCATCCTCCGGCGCCTGGCCAGTCAGATTTGGAAGTCGATTTTTTTGGGGAGGAAAGTGTGGATGCCACACTCCACCTTGGCGAAGCCGGTCCAACGGCCGGCCCGTTCGCCTTCGCCATTGGCAGTTTGCCGGGTGCAGGGCCAACAACCGATAGAGCGGTAGCCGCGGTCGTGCAGCGGGTTGTAGGGGATTTCATGACGACGGATATGGTCCCATATCGCCTCGCGTGACCAGGCGGCCATGGGGTTGAGCTTCACGATGTCTCGACCGCTGGCCTCGTCAAAGGTGTAGAGTTCGATCGCGCCGACGTTGGCACGGGTTTGGGACTGATCGCGACGCAAGCCGGTGATCCAGCAGTCAACCTCGGCGAGTTTGTCGCGGAGGGGAAGGACTTTGCGGACGGTGCAACAGAGGTCGGGCGTGCGCCGCCACAATTCGGGACCGTGAACGTCCGCTTGTTCGGTGACGGTGAGATCCGGCTCGAGAGACTCGATCACGATGCCAAAGAACGCTTCGAGTCTCGCCTTCAACTCGAGAGTCTCGGGGAAGAGCAGGCCGGTATCGAGGGTGAACACCGGGAAGTTAAGGCCCTGCCGGCGGGCGCAGTGGATCATGACCAGGCCGGCTCCCTGGAAGCTGGTGCCAATGCTGGCCCGGGTCCCGAACCGGTCCCAGGCCCACGCCAGGATCTCCTCGGTGGATTGTCGGCTGAACAACTGGTCCAGCGCTTTCAGTTCGGCGGCGGCAATCATCTTGGGCGCACGGGTCTGCGTGTGGTCACGCAGCGCCGGGTTGCGGGTCTTGCCACAATGCCCGGCTGCACCAATCCCCAAATCGCTCTTCGGGCTGCCGTTCCCGGGCGTACCGCGCGAGCACGGGACGAAGTTCGCCGATGAGATCCGGATCCTTGACGCTCTCGCGGTACAGCCGGTTCAGGCGAGTGCTGGACGCGTTGCCACCAAGGTAGATTTGATAACGGCCCGGGCCCTTGCCGACAAGCCCGAGTTCGGCCAGGTAGGGGCGGACGCAACCATTGGGACAGCCCGTCATGCGAGTCACAATCTCGAGGTTGTCCAGTTGAAGTTCGACCAGCATCCCCTCGATCCGGGTTATCAACTCCGGCAGGAAACGTTCAGATTCGGCCAAAGCGAGCCCGCAAGTCGGCATCGCCGGGCAGGCCATCGCGGCGCGTCGAGTGGGTGTGCCTTGATGGGCCACCGCGATCCCGTGCCTTTCGAAAATCGACGTGATCGTGTTCATGGCTGCGGGATCGACATTGGCCAGGATGAGGTTTTGCGAGGGGGTGAGGCGGATCTCAGGCTGAAACAGCTCAACGATTTCGCGCAGCGCCGACTTCAATCGGCATCCGTTGGCATCGCCGATTCGTCCGGCTTGGACATGGAGCCCCAAGAAGGAGCGGCCGTCACGCTGTTGATGCCAGCCAAAGAGGTCGCCTTGGCTCACGAACTTTAAGGGGCGGGCGGCGGCAAGCCGGAATCCCAAGCGGTTCTCGAGCTCGGCCCGGAACCAGTCCGCACCCTGTTCCTCGATAACGTACTTCAAGCGCGCATGTTTGCGGTTGGTGCGATCACCGAAGTCGCGATGAATGGTGAGCACGCCCCGGGCAACGGCCACGAGTTGGTCGGGTGGGAAAAAGCCGATCACGTCCGCCAGCCGGGGAAAGGTCTGAGCGTTGCCATGGCTCATCCCCAGTCCACCTCCGGCCAGCAGGTTGTAGCCGAGCAGTCGATCCGCTTCGGCGACCGCCACGAAGCCGAGGCAGTTCGTGAAGACATCCACATCATTCAGCGGTGGAATGGCGAAGGCGATTTTGAACTTACGCGGGAGGTAGGTTTTACCGTAGAGCGGGTCGACGTAATCCCTCTGCGACTCGGGGGTCAGGTCCAGCTTGACCTCTTCCACCCAGATTTGATGGTAGGCAGGTGTCATTGGCAGCAGCGCATCCGAGACCAGCCGCGCGTCATGCAACACCTGATCCCCGAGCTGGTTCATGCTCGGGGTGGGTGGAGCCATGACGTTCCGGTTGACATCGCCGCAAGCCGCGAGGGTGGTGGCCAGTGCATGGTGGATCCCTTTCATTAATGGCCCCAAACCCGACTTGACCACCCCGTGGAACTGGAAGCCCTGGCGTGAGGTAATCCGGAGTGTGTTGTTGCCGTGCCGTGAAGCCAGGTCATCGAAGGCCAGGTACTGGGTTGGGGTAACCAAGCCACCCGGCAAGCGACCCCGAACCATGAAGATATACTTCTTGCCAGTCTTGCGAAGGTCCCGATCGTCCTGTTGGTAAATGCCGTGGAATTTCAGAAACTCATAATCGTCCTCCGAGAACCGATCGAGCTCGGGGTTATTCAGGGTGGACGCAATGGAGCCGGCGAGGGCTGGGTGGGTATGCTTGAGCCCTTCGTTGCGGGAGAGCTTGACAGCGGGATCGGATTCAATCATAAGTAACTTACCTATATTTGTAATGTCTATCGGGCGTTAATTTTTGTCAAGCGTTTACCTGTGGGCACCTGTTATCCTCTTCGTGCAGCATGAGCAAGCGTTCGTTTTGCTATTTCGACAACAACGCCACCACACCGGTGGCCGCGGAAGTATTGGAGGCAATGCTCCCGTGCTACACGGAGCACTGGGGTAATCCTTCGAGTGCTTACCGATTTGGCAGGGAGGCGGCCCGACGTTTGGAGGATGCGCGGGGCCGTATGGCGGCGTTCATCAATGCGGAGCCACGCGAGCTGGTGTTCACCAGCTGCGGCACTGAGAGCAACAACACGGCGATTCAGAGTGCGCTGTCGACACATCCGGCGCGGCATCATGTGGTGACGACGGCGGTCGAGCACTCGGCCACCTTGAAGTACTGTCGGCAGCTTCAGCAGCGGGGTATCGAGGTCACTTTCCTGCCGGTGGAGGAAGACGGGACTTTGGATCTGCATCGCCTCGAGCGATCGATTCGTCCGGATACGGCTGTGGTTTCGGTGATGTGGGCGAATAACGAGACAGGAGTTCTTTTTCCTGTGGAGGAGATTGCCGCGATCTGCCGGAGCAAGTCGGTTTCCTGTCACACGGACGCGGTGCAAGTGGCGGGAAAACTGCCGATGGACGTGAAGGGCCTGGGGGTGGACATGCTGTCCTTGTCGGCGCACAAGTTTCACGCGCCGAAGGGGGTGGGACTGTTGTATGTGCGGAGCCACTCGCGATTTCAGCCTCACATCATCGGAGGTCAACAGGAACGCGGCCGACGCGGGGGGACGGAGAATGTGGCCGGCATCGTGGGGATGGCGCGGGCTGCGGAGCTGGCCTCTGCACATTTGACCGAGGAGAACACGCGGGTGCGCGCGCTGCGTGACCGCATGGAGCGGGGGATATTCAAGGCCATTCCAGGGGCGGCTCGGAACGGCGCCCGGGAGCCGCGGCTGCCCAACACGGCGAATATTTCCTTTGAAGGCGTGGACGCCGAGGGGATGCTGATGGCTTTGGACCAGGCGGGGATCTGCGCCTCGGGCGGATCCGCCTGCACCTCGGGATCGGTGGAGCCGTCGCACGTCCTGGTGGCGATGGGTCTCCGGCCGGAGCGGGCATCGGGCTGCGTGCGTTTCAGCCTTGGCAGGGCCAACACTGAGGCTGAGGTGGACTGTTTGCTGGAGGTGCTGCCCGGGATTGTGAAACGGTTACGAGAGTCCAGACCGGGCTAGAAAGGGTGTGCAAGGCGGAACGGCTTCGGGTAGGGTTTACGCCATGGACGCACTGTTGAAACTGCTGCGCGAGAACGCGGCGCTGAAGCCTTCACAACTGGCAGCGATGTTGAGTCTGTCGGAGACGGAGGTAGTGAAGCGGATAAAGGCGTACGAAGAGGAGCAGGTTATCCTGGGTTACCGCACGGTGTTGAACGAGGAGAAGTTGGGAGTGGAGATGGTCCGGGCGGTGATCGAAGTCAAGATCACGCCGGAACGCGGTGGTGGTTTTAATCGGCTGGCGGAACGCATTGCCAAGTATGCCGAGGTGAACTCCTGCTATCTCATGTCCGGGAGTTACGATTTGCTGGTTGTGGTGGAGGGGAACAACCTGCGCGAGCTGGCATCGTTCGTGTCAGAAAAACTGGCGACGATTCAAGGGGTGCTTTCCACCGCCACCCATTTCATGCTCAAGCCCTACAAGGAACAGGGTGTTCTCATGGTGGCCGAGAAGAACGAAGACCGCCTGCCCGTTACGCCGTAACCGGGGTTTTGCGGGGCGCCGACAACGAATCCCGCAATCCCGGGGGATCCCAGGCGTGGGAGTCACATCCGGTTCAGGGCATGGTCGAGTGCGGCATAGAGCCGGCTCATGCTCTCGTCGGATTCGTCGCCCATGTTGGACAGGCGGAACGTCCTGCCTTTTATTTTCCCGTAGCCGCCGTCGATCAAGAAGCCCTGGTCCTTGAGGAGGGACTGTAGTTTCGGCACTTCGACGATGCGACCGCCCGGTTTGGCGCCGTTGTTGACACAGGTGAGAGTCACGGACTCGAAGCCGGGCTCGGGAAAGAGGTTGAAGCCATGACCGGCGGCCCAGTCGCGCGTTTGGCGAGCCAGGCGAAGGTGTCGAGCATAGCGGTTTTCGATCCCCTCGGTGGCGATGTCCTCGAGTTTGGAGGCGAGGGCATAGACGTGTCCGATGCTGGGAGTGCTCGGGGTCATGCTTTGTTCGCCGTTTTTCTGGAACTCGAGGAAATCGAAGTAATAACCGCGATCCGCGGCGTGCGAGGCCCGATCCAGGGCGGCGGTGGAGCAGGTGAACAGGGCTATGCCCGGGGGCAAGGCGAGCGCCTTTTGGGAACCGGTGAGCAACACATCGAGGCCGAGGCCGTCGAAATCGATCTTGATGGCGGAGAAGGAACTGACCGAATCGACGATGAACATGACGTCCGGGTATTTGGCTTTGAGGGAGGCGATTTCCGCCAGGGGACTCATCGTGCCGGTCGAGGTTTCGTTGTGGATGAGGGTCAGGGCGTCGAACTCGCCGGTGGCGAGCTGGCGGTCGACCTGCTCGGCGCGGATGGGCGATCCCCAGGGCACTTGGAGCGCCTCGGCGGCTTTGGCGCAGCGTTTCGCGACGTCGAGCCACTTGTCCGAGAATGCGCCGTTCATGCAACAGAGGACCTTTCGGGCGACGAGATTGCGGAGTGCGGCTTCCATGACTCCCCAAGCGGAGGAGGTGCTGAGGTACACCGGTTGCCGGGTGTGGAAAAGCGCCTGGAGCTGGGGTTGAATCCGGGCATAGAGATCTTTGAAGCCCTGGCCGCGGTGGCCCATCATGGGCGAACAGAAGGCTTGGAACGTTTTCTCGCTGACCTCGACCGGCCCGGGAATGTGCAGTTTGACATGTGCCATAGGTGCCGGGGATCATTTTCGCAAGGGCGTGGTGAAGGCAAGCGGACTTTTAGCGGTTGTCAAGGTGCGGCATCCCGGTAAAGTCCGGTCATGGTTCACGTGGGTATCGGTTATGATGTGCATCCGCTGGTCGAGGGCCGGAAGCTGATCCTTGGCGGCGTGGAGATTCCGCATGCCAAAGGACTTGATGGGCATTCGGACGCGGACGTAGTGATGCATGCCATATGCGACGCCATCCTCGGCGCGCTGGGCGAGGGGGACATTGGCCACCACTTTCCGAACACCGACCCCCGTTGGAAGAATGCGGCCAGCAAGATTTTTCTCCAGGAGGCAGCCCGGCAAGCGACCTTTCACGATGCCAAGATCGTCAACGTGGATGCTACGATTGTCGCCCAGCAGCCGAAGCTGGGTCCGCACATGCATGCGATGAAGCTGCATATCTCCCAGGCACTCGGACTCAACCCCAAGCGAGTGGGCATCAAGGCAACCACGAACGAGTTGCTTGGTTTTGTGGGGCGAGGGGAAGGCATCGCCGCGATGGCGGTGGTGGCGGTGGACTTGCCGTCCTGAGTCTGAGGGAGCCTTGCGCCATGGGGGTCAAAGCCGAGATTACGTGGAAGCGGCAAACGCCGGAGGGAGAACGTTGCGAGATCAACGCCCGGCGGGCGGGCAAGGAGTGGAAGTTTTACATTCGGCAGCAACGGTTCGAAGTCTGGGAACCTTTGGCGGACCCGCCGCTTGGAGACTGGCTGGAGTTGCTGGACGGCATTAGGCGCCGGGTCGCCCGGCAGTTGCTCCGACCGGAGGAGGAAACGCGGTTGCGGCGATCGATCCGCGAGCGTTTCCCGGAAGCCACCTGATGACAGGGGCCGGTTGATGGTTATGCGCAATGCTCCTTTGATTCTGATTTCACCCGGAACCGAGCGCCGGGGCGCCGAGTTTGCGGATGCGTCCATGAGCCTTTCCAACCGCTACGGTATGGCGGTGATGGCGGTTGGGGGGATGCCCTGGGTATTACCCTGTTCCGGGGATGAGGCGGTGGTGGTGGAGGCGGTGCGGCGCTGCGACGGCGTGCTCTTGAGTGGGGGCGACGATATTCAGCCGGAGATCTATCTCGATGACGTGCCGGTGGCTCTGCGTCAGACGGTCAAGGCTGTGGACCCGGTGCGGGATGTCCATGAACTGTTGTTGATCCGCGAGGTATTTCGGCAGCGCAAGCCGTTGCTGGCCATTTGCCGGGGGCAGCAGCTCCTGAACGTCGCCCTGGGGGGCACGCTGCTGGTGGACATAGCGCGGCAGCGGCCGGACGCGATCAAACACGATTGCCTGGACCGCAAGGATCAGCCGGTGCACAAAGCGGCATTGACGCCCGACTCACTGCTGGCCAAGATGACGGGCAAGCGAGAGCTTGCCGTTAACAGCACGCATCATCAGGCGGTTGACCGCGTGGCTGCTCCGTTGCGGGTCGCCGCAACGGGGCCGGACGGTATTGCGGAGAGTCTGGAGTTGGCTGGATCGGAGCGCGGTTTGGTTCCGTATCTTTTGGCGGTCCAGTTTCACCCGGAGCGTTTGTACGAGCGGCACCCGGAGTTTCTCGGGGTGTTTCGGAGCCTGACCCGCGCCTGTAAAAAGAAATGTTGATGCCCGAATGAAAGCACGAATCCTGGTCGTAGACGATGATCCCAACATTCAAGAGGTGTTGACCACGCTTTTGGAGGGTGCGGGATTCAGCGCCTTCACCGCCGGCAACGCCGCCGCGGTCCACGCCGCCCTCGCGGGGCCGCAACCCGAGGTGGTCCTGTTGGATCTCCAATTGCCGGATGGCCACGGGCTTGATCTTCTGCCCCTGATCAAGAAGCAATGGCCGGACAGTGAAGTGATTGTGCTAACCGGTGTAGCCACGTTCGAGGCGGCCGTTGAAGCCACCAAACGTGGCGCTTTTCACTTTCAGAACAAGCCTTTTGATCCCAAGGGTCTCATCGCGTTGGTTGGGCGGGCGCTGGAGCACAAGCAACTGAACGACCAGAACAGCTCGCTTCGTCAGGCGCTTTCGACCATGACCGGCGGCGCTTCCCCGGTATTTCAGAGCGCAGCCATGAAATCCGTCGTGCGCACCCTGGAACGGGTGGCGCCGAGCGACGTCTCCATTCTCATCACCGGCGAGAGTGGCGTGGGGAAGGAAGTCGTCACCGATCTGATTCATGCCCTCAGCCCGCGTTCGCGCGGGCCGCTGGTTAAGATCAATTGCGCGGCGTTGCCGCGGGAGTTGATTGAAAGCGAGCTGTTCGGCTCGGTGAAGGGGGCTTACACGGGAGCGCAATCGGACCGTGAAGGTTTGTTTCGGCAGGCGGACAACGGCACATTGCTGCTCGATGAGATTTCGGAGATGCCGATCGACACGCAATCGAAACTGCTCCGGGTTCTGCAGGAGAAAGAAGTGCGGCCCGTCGGTGGGCGCACCAGTTTCAAGACCAACACTCGGGTGGTGGCCGCCACGAATCGGGTGCCGGAGGATGCCATCAAGAACGGCAAGCTTCGGGAAGACCTGTACTACCGGATCAGCGCCATTTCGATCGCCATACCGCCGCTGCGAGAGCGTCGGGAGGATGTGCTTCCGCTGGCCAATTCGTTTCTCAAGCGTTTTGCCGCCCAAGCCAACCGTGTGATCAACGGCTTTACCCCGGCGGCGGCGGAATTGCTTCGCAAGTCCGACTGGCCGGGGAACGTTCGCCAGTTGCAGAACGAGATCCAGCGGGCGGTGCTGATGTGTGATGGTGCCACGGTGGATTCCCACGATCTTTCGATCAGCGCTCCGGCTTCAGGGGGGGAGGAGGATCCGAATCTGACGCTGATGGAAGCGATGGAGCGGAACACCATCCTGCAGATGTTGAAAGAGACCGGCGGCAACAAGTTGGAGACAGCCAAGCGGCTCGGGATTGGCCGTCAGACGCTTTACAACAAGATCAAGGCGTACAACATTGAGGCCTGAGGTCGCGGCCGAACTCACTTTTTGACTTCGGTGCGAAACAGGTCATCCGAGCCCGGCACACCGCTGTCCTCGAACACCTGGTTGGGCCCCGCGGAGCGGATCATCACTCCGTTTTCGGCGAAGTAGAATTGCAGTGGAGTGCCCCAAGGATCGACAATTTCGCCTTTGGCGTTTTTCTGGTTCTTGCTGGTGGCGAGGATGAGCACCCGGTCCTTTTCAGACTGACCGGAGAGGGCCTTGGCAATGTCGACAAGACTGCCTGAAGGGTAGCTTTTCACGAATTCCTTGTATTGTTGCAGGCCCTCGATCAGGCGATCGGCGTTCTGGTGGAATTCGACCACCGTCGGGTTCATGCGTGAGCGCTGCCAGTTCAGGTAGATCAAGGCCAGGGCCACCACCAACACGGCGCCTGCAATTGCGGGAATCAGTTTTTTCATAGACTTTAGCCAGGGCTCACACCGGAACGGCCAGCACCCCGGGTTCTGACCGGCAAAGCTCGGTGCTTGAGCGGATGACCAGGCTGACTGGCAGTCGGCGGGATTCGGGGCGCACTCCGCGGATTGCCTGGAGCATCAGATCCATGGCGGTTTCGCCCAGGCGGAACTTCGGCTGATGGATGGTGGTGAGGGGCACGCGATAGTGCCCGCTCATCAGAATGTCTCCGTAACCGATCATCGACATGTCTTCCGGAATCCGAATTTCCTGACGTTTGAGAACTTCCGCGGCGCCAATGGCCACGAAGTCGTTTACGGCCTGGACGGCGGTGACGCCGGTGGTTTCGTGGAGCAGTTGAAGTGCCGCCTTTTCTCCCTCCTCGATAGTGGCCCCGGCTGAGAAGACCAGACGGTCGTCAGGCTCGAGGTCCGCCTCCCGCAGGGCGCGGTGGAATCCCTCGAGTCGTTCGCGCGCCCAAGGTGAGGTGGCAGGCCCAGCCAGGAATGCGATCCGTCGGTGGCCAAGCGCAAGGAGATGACGGGTTGCGATGGAGCTTCCTTGGAGATCGTCAGTTTCGACGCCACAGAACCGGCTGCAGAATGAGGTTCGATGGCCGAGTATCACAGTGGGGATGCCGCACCGTTGGACTTCATCATAGACCCCGGCCGACTGGTTCAGGCGATAGACCGGGGCAACGAGGATCCCTTCGACGCGACGGGCAATGAATCTTCGGAGCGCGGCGGCCTCGCGTTCCGGTTCGTTGAGCGAGTGTGCGAGGAGCAGTTCGTAGCCCGCGGCTGTGGCTTTCTCTTCGATCGCCAGCATCATCCGCGCGAAGACGGGATTGGTGATGGTCGAGATGACGAGGCCCAGCAGCCGGGAATTGCGCGTTCGCAGTCCCTGGGCCAGGGAATCGGGCACGTACCCCATCTCGCTGGCGAGGGCCCGCAGGCGCAGCTTGGTGGCCTCGCTGATGTCCGGCGCGTCACGCAGCGCTTTCGAGACGGTCATGATGGAGACCCCGGACCGCTCGGCTATGTCTTTGAGTCGAATCATGTGGGTTCCTGTCCTAATGGCCTTCAGGCTCGAAGTCAGACCGTCGAACCGCTCCATCTGAGTTTTTGTCGCAGGGTGCCGAAAAAGGAGCTGCCGGCCGGCCGGGCCAATTGCACTGACTGTTTGCTGCGTCGCACCGTGACGACATCTCCATTTGCGAGTTCGATCTGAACCTGGCCATCCGCGGACAGCAGGGTCTCCACCCGGGGGCTGACGACCCGGACCTGGACGATGGAACTCAGGCTGACGATCACGGGTCGGATGGAAAGTGTGTGAGGAGAGAGAGGCGTCAGGGCGATGACCTCGGCGTTGGGGGCGACCACCGCGCCTCCGGCGGCCAGCGAATAGGCGGTCGAACCGGTCGGGGAGCTGATGATGAGGCCGTCACAGCGGTAGCGGGTGAGTTCCACTCCGTCCACCCGAACTTCGAGTTCAATCAGGCGCGGCACGTGGCTGCGGCTGATGACGAAATCGTTGAGCGCGAGCTGGCTCGGGTGGTTTCGGCGGACGGCTTCGAGCAACGGCCGGGATTCCACCTCGAATTGGCCGGTCCAAAGATCTGCCAGCACGGCATTGGCCTGGGTCGAGGAGACCGCGGTGAGAAAGCCCAGGCCACCGGTGTTGATCCCCAGGATGGGCGTGGCCGAACCGGCCACGTCGCGCGCCACCCGTAACATCGTCCCGTCGCCTCCGAAGACCAGGATCACGTCGGTGCGCCGAGCGAGTTGGCGGATGTCGCACGCCTTTGGCAGGCCGCTTCCGAGGAGCTTTGCGGTGGGGGTGTCCACCAGAATCTGCCGGCCGGTCCGGACAATGGCGGCGGCGGTGTCACGGACCACGCTGCGGCAGTCGGGTTTTTCCGGGTTTGCGATCAGGCCGACGCGCTTGATGCTAAGGGGTGATTTTTTCAAGGAGGATGAAATACTCGATGTTTCCGGCCGGGCCGCGCAAGGGAGACTCGGTGACGGCGAGCCAGCGGAGCGGCAGTTCCGCCTGGACGAATGCTTTCAGGTCTGCAATCACCCGTTCGCGCACCGCGGCATCGCGGATGACGCCCGCGCCGCGGTCGGCTTCGTGTTTGCCGGCTTCGAACTGCGGTTTCACCAGGGCAATGATTCGACCGGCGGGCGCGAGCAGTTCAATGGCGGGCGGGAACAGTTTCCGGAGTGAAATGAAAGAACAATCCATGACGGCGGCATCAGCCGGTTCATAGGGTTGGGAGAAGCTGGCCGGCGTCAGGTAGCGGGCGTTGACCCGTTCCAGCACTTCAACCCGGGCATCGTGGCGGAGGCGCCAGGCCAGTTGGCCGTGCCCGACGTCGACGGCGTAGACCCGACTCGCGCCGTGTTGCAGCAGGCAATCGGTGAACCCACCGGTGGCGGCGCCGAAATCCAGCACACGCCAGCCGGAGACATCCAGCTTGAATGCCTTCAAGGCATGTTCCAGCTTGTGACCGCCGCGGCTCACATAGCGCTCGGGAGTGTCCAGGACCAGCACATCGTCCGGCCGCACCTGGTCGCTTGGTTTGTGGGCGGGCTGTTCGTTCAGCCTGACCTGGCCCGCCAGGATGGCGCGTTTGGCCTGTTCACGGCTGGGGCAGAGGCCGCGGGTGACCAGGGCTTGATCCAGGCGGGTGATCATGAGGGGAACCACCTCGCGGCGAGAGAGCCGGAGCATGGGTGGTGGGACCGGCCCGCATGCCGGCGGAGAGTCATCGCGATGGGCTTAGGCTCGGCCCTGGAGGAGTTGGCGTTGGGTGTCGCGGAGGACATGCAGGAACAGGTCGTTGTCGGCAACCACGCGCTGAACGATGGGTCCGAGGATGCTGGCGCCGAGCAGGGCCATTTCATCGCGATTGACCACCGCGTGCACGCTGTGCTGGAAGGCTTGCAGGGTGTTGAGTGTGCTGAAGGAATTGCCGAGCAGGATGAACACCGCGTGTCGGCGTTGTGCCATGGGCATCCGCTGGAGGTAGCGGAGCGTGTAATTCTCCTCCGGCGAGTTAGCGGCAAACAGCTCCTCGATCAGGACCAGCTGATACTGGATCCGGCCGAAGCGCACAATGAAATCGTCGTGGTTGCTCGCCGCATGCACCTTGTAACCGATCTCGGCGAGCACCCCTTTCGCGGCGTCCAACCATTCCGGGGCGCTGATTGCCAGCAAGGCGGGTTTGTCGTTCAGCCCGATGAATTCGGCTTCGTTGATCATGGTCATTTGAGTTTGAGGGTGACGGGCAGGATGGGCGTCGTTGCCTTGGCAGCCTCCTCGGAGAGCTTCATTCTAAGGTTGTTGACATCGGTGATGGCTTCGCCGCGGCGTTTCTTGATGTTGTCGATGCCTCGCGAAACGCTGCCCCGTCTGGTGCAGTGGAGCGTGGCGGTTTCCTCGCTGATCAAGCCGTCTTCGTAGGCTTCGAGCACGGAATGATCGAAAGTGCGCCAGCCGAAGGTGTAGCTGGCCTCGATGATCTCGTAAAACGTTTTGCCCTCGCTTTCGCCGATCTGAATGCTTTCCTTGGTGCGGAGATTGGAGCCCATGATTTCCAGCAGGGCGTTGCGACCGCCTCCGATTTTGGGCACGAGCCGTTGGCTGATCACCCAGCGCAAGGTGTCCGCCAGGCGCACCCGCACCTGCTCGTGTTCCTCGGTTTCGAACATGCCCACGATCCGGTTGATGGTTTGGCCGGCGTCGATGGTGTGCAGCGAGGCAAGCACCAAATGCCCGGTCTCGGCCGCAGTCAGTCCAATCTCAACCGTCTGGCGGTCGCGCATTTCGCCCACCAGAATGACCTTGGGGGCTTGTCGGAGCGCGGCGCGCAGGCCATTGGAGAAGGTATCGAAATCGATCCCCAACTCGCGCTGGTTGAAAGTGGCGCGTTTCTGGGGATGCACGTACTCCACCGGGTCCTCCAAGGTGATGACGTGGACGGAGCGGTTCTCGTTGATCTCGTTCAAGAGTGCTGCGAGCGTGGTGGTCTTGCCGGAGCCGGTGGCCCCGGTTACCAGGATGAGGCCGGTCTTTTCCTTTGCCGCTTCATGGAAGATGCTCGGCATGCCGAGGTTCTCCAGGGTGGGTATCTCGGTGTTCAGTTTGCGCAGGACGACGGAGTTATTGCCGCGTTGCGAGAAAATATTGACGCGAAACCGGGCGGTGTCGCTCAAGGAATAGGACGCGTCGCAGGACCCGGTGCGCAACAACTCCTCGGTGAGCCGCCGGTTGCCGCCGATCAGGTTCAGAGCCACCAGTTCGGTTTGAAAGGGGGTCAGGCGTTCGATGGGTGGGTCGACGGCGACGGGCACCAGTTCCCCGAAGGACTCAACCTGGAGCGGCTTGTCGACCGTGAAATTCAGATCGGATACCTCATGCTCATATTCGAGCATGCGGCTGAGAATGTAATCGAGTTCGTGTCGGCGCATGGTATGGATCTCCGATCAGATTTCGTCCTCGTCGGGCGGGTTGGTCAGGAACTGGCGGAACTTCCGTTTGTCCAAAGCCTTGTCGTAAGCGTCTTCGGGCGAGATGCGTTTCATGCGCAAGTGCTCCATGATGGAATCGTCGAGCGGCATGTTGCCGAGTTTCTTGCCGACCTGGATCATGCCGGGGATCTGGTGGGTTTTGCCCTCGCGGACCAGGTTGGCGATGGCGGTGGTGAACACCAGGATTTCCATCGAGGCCACGCGGCCTTTCTTATCGATTCGCTTGAACAGGTGCTGCGAGACCACGCCCTTCAGGGATTCGGATAGGGTTGCCCGGATCTTGTTCTGTTGTTCGGCGGGGAAGACATCGATGATGCGGTCGACGGTCTTTGCCGCGCTCTGGGTGTGCAGCGTGCCGAACACGAGGTGGCCGGTGTTTGCCGCCGTCAGCGCCAGTTCGATGGTCTCGAGATCGCGCATCTCGCCCACCAGGATGATATCCGGATCCTCGCGGAGGGCGCCACGGAGGGCGGCGGCGAAGGAGCGGGTGTGGGCGCCGACCTCGCGATGATTGACGAGGCAGTTTTTACTTTCGTGGACGAACTCGATGGGGTCTTCCACGGTGATGATGTGGTCGCGCCGGTTCTTGTTCGCGTAGTCGAGGATGGCCGCCAGGGTGGTTGATTTTCCCGAGCCCGTCGGTCCGGTAACCACCACCAGGCCGCGGGAGAGTGCGGCGAATTTCTTCAACACGGCTGGCAGGGGCGCGTCGAACTTCTCGAAATCTTCGAAGGAAAGGACCTTCGAGGGGATTTGGCGGAAGACAGCCGCGCAGCCGAACTTCTGGTTGAAGAAGTTGACGCGGAACCGCGAGACGTTCGGGATTTCGTAGCCGAAGTCGACGTCGCCCGTTTCCTCGAAGTGTTTGATCTTATAATCCGGAGCGATCTCGTAGAGCATCGCCCGCAGTGAATCGGTGTCCAGCGGCGGGTAATCCACCCGGTGCAGCTCTCCGTTGATGCGGAGCATGGGTGAGTTTCCCGAGGCAAGGTGAAGGTCCGAGGCCTTCTGCTCGAACATTAGATTGAAGAAGGCGTCAATTTTAGCCATAAATGCGGTCGATCAACTCGGCTGAACATCTTCTACTCAATACCGGATGCCCCTGCAAGCAATGTTGCTGCCAGATGTGAGCGCGCTCGCAAACGTTATTTTCAAGGAGATCGACAAGGCTGGCCCCATGCCGTTTGTCCGATTCATGGAGCTCGCTCTCTACTGTCCTGATCTTGGATTTTATGAGCGCTTCCCGCACAGGATCGGGAGGAGGGGCGACTTCTATACCAGCGTCAGTGTGGGTCCCCTCTTGGGTCGGATGCTTGCATTCCGTTTCTCCCGCTGGCTGGGCGAGCTTGAATCGGCGGGGGGGCGATGGCAGTTGGTCGAGGCCGGCGCGCATGACGGTCAATTGGCGGTTGACATCCTGACCTGGTTCAAGGAACACGCCCCGGCGACCTTCGATCGATTGGATTATCTAATCCTTGAGCCTTCGGGGCGGCGCGAGTCCTGGCAGCGCGCCAAGCTGGGTGAACTGGGCTTTGGTGGGCGTTGGATCCGGAGTTGGAGCGACCTGCCCGCGGGCAGCCTGCGCGGGATTCTCTTTTCCAACGAGCTGTTGGATGCCTTTCCTGCACGTCGGTATGGGTGGGATGCGCAAGCCCGGAAGTGGTTCGAATACGGGGTGGACCTGCGGAAGGGTCAGTTGGTCTGGTGTCGATTACCTCCGACTGTGGATGGAGAAGCAGGATCGCCACCGGAGGTGCCAGGGCCGATCCAGTCGATGCTGCCGGATGGGTTTGCCGTGGAATCCGTGCCGGAGGCGCGACGGTGGTGGCGGCAGGCAGCGGCGGCCTTGAGCGGTGGGTACCTCATGACGATCGATTACGGGTTCGATCGCGCTGCGGCGCTCGATCCGACCCGACCGCAAGGAACGCTGCGCGCCTATCGACAGCATCGGATGCTTTCGGATCTGCTCGCAGATCCGGGAGAGCAGGATTTGACGGCGCACGTGGACTTTGCCGCCCTGCGTGAGGTTGGCGAAGCAAGTGGTTTGCGCACCGAAACATTGGTGACGCAAGGGCGGTTTCTTACCGGAGTCATGGAACAGGTTGTCCGATTTCACGCACCCGGTTTCGATTGGTCACGCGCGGCACGGAGCCAAATCCAAACCCTGACGCATCCAGAACATTTGGGTGACCGGTTCAAGGTGCTGATTCAGTTTGGAGCAGGGATGGCTTGACATGGGATGGCGTCATGGGGCAATTGGGAGGCATAATGCCCATTGAGTTGCATGCGCGCACCGTTCAGGTCACGGCCCTGGGCATTGTCGTTGGATTCCTGGTCGGGTTGGGCGCGTATACCTTTATTTACGCGAAGGGCGGCTCCTATCTTACAGACAACCCGGCTGCCTGCGCCAATTGTCACATCATGCAGGAGCAATACGACGGCTGGGTCAAGTCCAGCCATCGGGCGGTAGCCACCTGCAATGATTGCCACACGCCTCACGGTTTTTTCGCGAAATACTACACCAAGGCAGAAAACGGTTTCTGGCATTCCTGGGCCTTCACCACCGGCTGGCATCCCGAGCCAATTCGCGCCCGGCCGGTGAGCCGCGCGATCACACAGGAAAGCTGCCGCCGTTGTCATGCCGACATCGTGCACGCGATCGACCACGGTTTCGGACAGAATGAGCCAATGGACTGTATCCGCTGCCATCGTGAGGTGGGGCATCCGAAATGACATCCGTCTATGAATACTCACACCGGTAAACCCATTCGTTCCGAGCGTTTCCCAGGCTCGCGACTCCTGATTGTGATCGTGATCGCCGCACTGGCGGCGGTTATAGGCCTCGCCTTGTTGGTCAACATCATGGAACGCAAGCAGGAAGCCCGGAACCCGTTCTTTCGTGTGGTGGAGCTGACGGACGACACGGACGATCCCGCCGTGTGGGGAAAGAACTTTCCGCTGCAGTATGACTCCTATCGGCGCACGGTGGACCAGGTCCGCACCCGCCACGGCGGCAGCGAAGCCCTTCCGCGGACACCCTCGGATGCGGACCCACGATCGATCGTGGCGCAGTCCAAGCTCGAAGAGGATCCCCGTTTGGTAGCCATGTGGGCGGGCTATGCTTTTGCCTTGGACTTCCGGGAGGAGCGCGGACACGCTTATATGCTCGAGGACCAGACTTTCACCGGCAGGCAGCAGCGCCCGCAGCCGGGGAGTTGCCTGCACTGCCACGCCTCCACGTACCTCGCGTACAAGAAAGCTGGCGACGGTGATATTTTAAAGGGCTTCGAGAAGCTCAACCCCTTGTCCTACGCCGAAGCCAGGCCCCTCGTCGAACACCCCGTCGCATGCATCGACTGTCACACCGCGGACACGCTGGCCTTGCGGATCACCCGGCCAGCGTTCATGGAGGGCATACGCGCCCTCAAAGCCTCGCAGGGGATTGCGGATTACGACGTCAACCGCGACGCGACCCGACAGGAGATGCGCTCCTATGTTTGCGCGCAGTGTCATGTTGAATACTATTTCAGGGGCTCGGAGAATCGCCTGGTCTATCCCTGGTCCAAGGGCATCAAGGTCGAGGAAATCCTCGCCTACTACGACGAGGCGGGGCACCAGGATTGGAAGCATGCGGATACCGGGGCTCCCGCGTTGAAGGCTCAGCATCCGGAGTTCGAGATGTGGAGCCAGGGCATCCACAGCCGGTCCGGCGTGGCTTGCGCCGATTGTCACATGCCCTACCAGCGCGTCGGCGCTCACAAGATCAGCGATCACCATGTCCGCAGTCCGTTGCTCAACCTCAACAACGCCTGCCAAACCTGCCACAAATGGCCGGAGCAGGAACTCCTGAGCCGCGTTGAAACCATCCAGGGACGGACCGCCGCCTTGCGCCACCTGGCCATGGACGCCCTGATCGATTTGATCGCCGATCTGAAAGCGGCCCTGGCGGCAGGTATCCCGGAAGAACAGATTGCTTCGGCACGCGATTACCAGCGCAAAGCCCAATTCTATCTTGATTTCGTGGAGGCGGAAAACTCCATGGGTTTTCATGCTCCGCAGGAAAGCGCGCGGATTCTCGGCGAATCGATCAACTTCTGTCGTCTTGGCCAGGCGGCCTTATCGAAGCAATAGGGTACGCTCACGCGCTGCCCGATTCTCGCGCGGACGCGAGGTTTGCCGCCAGCATCCGGATTTGACGGAGGTCCATTTTACCGGAGCCGAGCAAGGGAAAAGCCGGCACGGCAAAGAACTGGTTGGCGCGGGGGATCCACAAGTTGGGCAGGTCGGTGCGGCTCAACTGATCCACGATGGACGGGAGCCGATCGTTTGCGAGCGTATGGAGGACGACGAGTTTTTCCCCCTTCTTTTCGTCGGGCAGGCCGGTGACGACGAAGGTTTGTTCGGTGACGTTGGCGAGTTCGTGGAGTTTTTCCTCGATCCGGATGTGCGGCACCATTTCGCCGCCGATTTTGCTGAAGCGGCTCAAGCGGTCGGTGATCTGGATGAAGCCGTCCTCGTCCTCGGCGGCAATGTCTCCGGTGATGTACCAGCCTTCCTGGAAGGCTTGTGCTGTCAGGTCCGGCCGGCCCAGGTAACCTTTCATGACATTCGGCCCTTTGACGAGCAGCAGACCGGGTTCGTTGACGGGGCGCGGGACCATCGTAGCCGGATCGACGATGCGAACGCTGATGCCGGGCAGGGGGTGGCCGATCTTGCCGCGCTTCGCGCCGACCTGCCGGAGCCCGGGTCCGCGGAAATCGCGCGTGTTCACGGTCACGGCCGGGGCGCACTCGGTGCACCCGTAGCCTTCCAAGGGTCGCAGGCCGAACTTCTCCTCGAAAGCGAAGGCGAGTCGATCCGGGAGTTTCTCGGCGCCGGCGAGGACGAAGCGCAGGCTGCCGAAATCCTCGGGTTCGCAACCGCGCAGGTAGAGTTGGAGGAACGTGGGTGTGGCGAGGAGGAATGTGGCGGCGTAGCGACGGACGAGGTCGCCGATGGCGTCGGGCTCGAGTGGTGTGGGGTGAAATACGACACTGGTGCCCACCACCGCCGGCAGGCACAGCGTGCCGGTGAATCCAAAGGAGTGGAAGAAGGGAAGCACGCCAAGCACCCGGTCCCGGCGGTCAAAGGCGAGAACCTGTTCAAGCTGCTCAACGTTCGAGAGGACGTTGTAGTGCGTGAGCATCACGCCTTTGGGGTCGCCGGTGCTGCCGCTGGAGAAGATGATCGTCGCCAGGTCATCCAGGCGCGGAGTTTTGGAACATCCCAGCACCCGCTGAAGTCGGCTGGCCGGGAGCAGCCACGCCCGCGCCAAGGCGCGGAGTTTCTCGGCCAATCGCGGCGGCTGGATCAGGTCTTCCATAAAAACGACCTGACCGGGCACGGTCAGCTTCAGTTTGTCGAGAAACAGCTTCGAGCTGATCACCGATTGAATGCCGGCTTGTTGGAGGCAGGCGCCAATCATCTCGGTGGAGGCCGTGTAATTCAGGTTGACGGGGACTTTGCCCAGCAGGAAGGCCGCCCAATTGACCAGCGCCCCGCCCACCGAAGGCGGGAGCAGAATCCCCACGTGGGCCTGCCCTTCCCAGATGGGCCGGAGCCGGCCGGCCAGCAGGACCGACCGGGTGAGCGCCGAGGCGAAGCTGACGCGTGGCAAGCGGCTGTCGGCCATCGCCAGGAGCCGCGGCTGTCGGCGGGCCGTGCGGATCAACGTCGTCGCGATCGGCCGCATGCGGTCGCGTCGGGAGATCCAGGCCTGGGCGCACAAGTCCTGAACGACCTGCCGGATTTGAGTGGGGGTCGAGGTCGGGGGCATCGGCGGTCCAAAGATAACCGTGACCGGGTAGGGGATGCGACGGGGGATTTTCCAGAGAAACCGCTGCCGTTCGAAGCTGAAGATGCTTCCCCAGACGCCATCGAGGCAGAGGGGAATGATGGGGGCGTCGAGGTCGCGCATGATTCGCTCCAGTCCGCGGCGGAAGGGCAGCAGTTGGCCAATCCGGGTGATCTGGCCTTCGGCGAAGATGCAGACGAGTTCCCCCTGGCGAATCGAGTCGGCGGCGGTGGTGAGGGCCTGGATCATCTCGCGGGGGCGCTGGCGGGAGGAGATCGGGATGGCGCGCATGAGCCGGGCGAACGGCCGGATCCAGCGTCGCTCGTAAATGTCCTTGAACATCAGGAATCGCACCGTCCGGCCGGTGCAGGCCTGCACGAGCAGCGCGTCCAGCATCGAAAGATGGTTGCTCACGAGCAACGCGCCTCCTTTGGTGGGGATGTTGTCCCGTCCCTCGACGCGGATCCGGTAGAATGTGTGAGTTACGATCCAGAGCAGGAACCGGAGCAAGGCGTCCGGGAGGAGGCGGAGGGCATAGACGGTGCCCGCAAACGTCAGAACGCTCGTGACGAGGAAGATCCTCCGCGCGTCAAGTCCCAGGCCGTCGGTAAGGCCGAAGTAAATCCCCGCGGCGAGAAAGATGCCCACAAACGAGAGGAGATTGCCGCTGGCGATCACCGCGCCCTTGAGGGCCTTGTCGGGTCGATGCTGGATCAAGGCCGTGACCGGCACGATGAAGAAACCGCCGGCAAAGCCATAAACGGCGAGGAACACGACGGAGCGGAGTGGATCGGGCTCGACCAGCGCCAGGGCCAGGCCGGCGAGGCACATGCCCAGCGCGCCGAGAGGGATCAAGCCATATTCGATTTTGTTGCCGGAGAGATACCCGGCGGCGAGGCTGCCCAGACCGATCCCGACCGCAACTGGTGTCATGAGATACCAGGTCACTTCGCCTTCGCTCAGGCCGAGCAACTCGGTCCCAAACGGGATGAGATTGCACTGCTGGATCAGCGCGGCGATGAAGAAGAAGTAGGTGTTGCCCAGCACTGCCAGGAGCAATATCCGGTCGCGCCGGATCAGCGACAGGCGCTCGATCAATTCGCTCGCCGGATTCCAGTGGAACCGCCGGCTCGGGTTGGCCGCGGGAACCCGGCTGATCCCCAAGCTGGTGATCGCCCCCAGCCCGGCCAAGCCGATCAACACGACCCCGCCGCCCCCGGGTGAACCCTTGAACTGCTCGAAGATGAAACCGCCTGCGATGGTCCCCGTGATGATGGCCAGGAACGTCCCGAGCTCGATGATGCCGTTGCCCCACGACAACCGTTTCGTGGGTAGCAACTCCGGCAGCAGCCCGTATTTCGAGGGGCCGAAGAACGCGCTTTGCGCGCCCATCAGGAAGACGGTGGCGAGGAGCAGGACGGGTTCGCGGGTCCAGAGCGCCCAGCAGGCAACCGACATGATGAGGATCTCGGCCAGCTTGGTGCCGATAGTCACGGAACGCTTGCTGTAGCGGTCGGCCAGGTAGCCTCCCGCCATCGAGAACAGGATGAAAGGGAGCGAAAACAAGGCGCCCACGAGGGCAATCCGCAAGTTCCGCGTCAGTCCGGGGTGCTCCGGCATCACCAGTTCGAGGAAGGTGAACAGCGCCAGCACCCGATACAGGTTGTCGCTGAACGCTCCCTGGAACTGGGTGAGGATCAGGCTCCAGAAACCGGCAATGCTCACGCGGGTTTCCGCAACCTCAGCTGCTGCGGGCGGCCCGGGGATCGGCGTCGGCTTGGCATCATTCATAGGTTGGCTGGGAGGTCCGTCACGGTGCCGAGTGAACCACAAGCTCCGCCCCATGACGAATCGATAAAAGCAGACTGAAGATTGAGCAAACCAAATGTCGGCAGAATCGGCTTGCGACCGGGATTGCCGGGGAGGGATACTCGACGGCGAATCTCGGAGCAGAGGCTGGAAGGGAACTCAGAATATGAACAACGTGCGGCTGGGAATTGTGGGGATGGGTAACATCGGCCGGTACCACGCCGATTATCTCTCGAAGGGCGAGGTCAACCGCGTGGAGTTGACGGCGGTGTGCGACGCTTATGCGCCGCTTGACCGTTACGCCCCGCTCCGGACGTTCAAAGATCCCCATGAGCTCTTTCGATCCGGGGTGGTCGACGCCGTGATCATCTCGACCCCGCATTACCAGCACACGACCCTGGGGATCGCGGCCCTCGAGGCCGGGCTTCACGTGATGATCGAGAAGCCGATCTCCGCCCACAAGGCCGACGCGGAGCGCCTGATTGCCGCCGCCGAGCGACGTCCGAAGCAGGTCTTCGCTGGGATGTTTCAGCTTCGCACCGAACCGCGCTATCTCAAGATCCAGAAACTGATCCGGGACGGCGAGCTTGGCGAGATCGTGCGGATGAGCTGGCTGATCACCGATTGGTATCGCACCGAGGCGTACTACGCGAGCGGCGGTTGGCGGGCCACCTGGAAAGGCGAAGGTGGCGGGGTCCTGCTCAATCAATGCCTGCACAATCTGGACGTGATCGCCTGGTTGCTCGGCATGCCCGCCCGGGTGCGCGGCTTCTGTCAGCTCGGCCGGTACCACAACATTGAGGTCGAGGACAATGTCACCGCGTACCTCGAGTATCCGAACGGCGCCACCGGCGTTTTTATTACCTCCACCGGCGAAGCTCCCGGCACCAACCGGTTCGAGATCGCCGGATCGCGCGGCCGGATCGTGCTCGAGAACAACCGGCTCACCTTCAACCGCAACGAGACCGACATGCTCGAGTTCAACCGCAGCTCGAAGGTCGGGTTCGCCAAACCCGAGGTCTGGAACGTCGAGATCCCCTTTGCCGACGCGCCGGTGCCGCACGCGATCATCTTGCGGAACTTCGTCAATGCCATCCTGGACGGCGAACCGTTGATTGCTCCGGGCGCCGAAGGCCTTTGCTCGGTCGAACTTGCCAACGTGATGCTTTACTCCTCGATTCTCGGGCGGACCCAGGAACTGCCGATGGACGCTGCCGCCTACGAGGCTGCCCTCCAGCAGTGGATTGCGGAATCCCGGTTCGAGAAAAAGGTTGTCGAAGTAACCCACGAGGACTTCACCAAATCCTTTCACCGCTGATCATCGGCCCGTAGTCGTTCAACTCCCCAACCCTCCACCCTTCATTATTCAACATGATACTCACAGGCATTGGCGACGAAGCGGGCGACAGCCTCGAGACCCAGATCCGGGCGACCCGCGAACTGGGCTGGCAGACCATTGAGGCTCGAAACATCACGGTGCCCGGCCATCCCAAGGCGAACATGCATGACCTGGCCGACGCGGCGTTCGACCTGGCGATTCGGCAGCTCGAGGAGAGCAGGATCGGGGTTTACTGCTTCGGTTCCACGATTATGAACTGGGCGAAGACCCTTCACGATCCGCCGTTCGAGATTACGCTGGCCGAGGTCAAGCGGGCCATTCCGCGCATGCAGCGGCTCGGCACGAAGTTCGTCCGGATCATGAGCTTCAAACCGGCCGACGATGAGTTTCACATCCCGGCGAAGGTCTTCGAGCGGGTGCGCGAAGTGACGCAACGGTTTCTGGATGCCGGGCTGCAGCCGGTGCACGAGAACTGCATGAACTACGGCGGGATGAGCGCGCAGCACGCCCTGGAGTTGCTCGACAAGGTTCCCGGTCTGAAATGGGTATTCGACACGGCCAATCCCGTGTTCAACCCCGACCGATCGAAACCCCGTCCCTGGCCGCGCCAGGATGCCTGGGAATTCTGGACCCAGGTCCGGGACCACGTGGTTCACATCCATATCAAGGATGCCACCTGGAATCCGGCGAAGAATGACGCCGACTACAACTGGCCGGGCGAAGGCCAGGGCTGCGTCCGCCGGGTGCTCGAGGATGCCTTCAGGCGTGGCTACGACGCCGGGATATCGATCGAGCCGCACCTGGCCGTGGTCTTCCATGACGCCACGGTGAAGTCATCGGCCGAAGCGATGTACCGAAGCTATGTCGAGTACGGCCAGCGATTGATGCGGTTGATCGAGGAGATCCGCTCACCGTCATCCGGTTGACCGCAGCGGCTTCTCGTCACGCCCACGGTGGGGTCCGCTCACTCGGTTGCGCGCGGATCGACAAACTCGAGCACGCCGAATTTCTCCGGCACGTGAAAGGTGCCGCTCAAAGTGGGGTTCCAGGTCAGGAACGCGTCCTGGGCGCGGTCGCAGCGGAACAGGTTAAGCCGCCAGGAGGTTTTTGCCGTGGGCCGGGTTGGACTCAACGCCGACAGCGGGATGCGCATCGCGCAGCGCCAGGTCCTTGACGATTCGTCGATTGCGACGGCGGACTCGAATCCGCTTTGCCACGCGAAATCGCGTTCCGGCAGGCGCAGGCGCAGGTCGAGGCGTTCGTTGGTGGGTGCGACCTGGAACTCGGTGTAGTGCCGAAGGTCGGCCGGATCCGCGTTGATGAACGCTTCGACCACATCGCGGTCCCAGAGGCTGGCGCCCGGTTTATCCATAGCGTAGCGTTTGCCCTCGGTGAGCGGGGGTTCAAAGACCGTGAGCCGGGTGTATGGCGCGGTGAATCCCAGGTAAAGGTATTGATCCGACCAGAGCACCCGGACGCTGGTCGACAATTCCGGCCGGGCGGTGCCGTCCTGGGTCGCGTATTCAATCCAACCGGGAGTGGCCTGGTTCCATTCGGGTTCGGTGAGGGCGCCCGTCAGGGGGAAATCGCGTTCGACCCGCACGGCGCGGAGGGTGGGGAGGGGCAGCGAACGGGCCAGCAGTTTTCGCGCGTTGTCGAAGTAGATCTTGCGGAGGACCGGCGAGGGGAGGCCGATGCTGCTGATGGTCCAATCGCCCTGAATGGGGGTCATGTGCGGCCAATCGCGATCGTGGGTTTCGAGCCAGCGCCAGTGTTTCTCGAAGAACACCTGGGCATCCTCATCCGACGGGGGCGGTTCGTTCCCGCTCGATCCGAGGATGAGCCGGTCATAAACCATGAAATCGGTGCCGAACAGGATGCGGTCCTGGTGTTTGACGAACAACCGGTGCACGGCAGCCGGATCGTGCCGGCCGATTTCGGGGATGCGCGCCGCCAGGTCGGCCATCAGGTTGGGGTAGCGGTCGAGCGAGGCGTCGACCCATTCGAGTTCCTCGGCATTGTTCGCGAAGTGGACGCCGACGAACGTGGTTTGGGGATGGCGGGCGACGACGCGGTTCAGTGCTTCGAGCAGGTCTTTCCAGCCGGGATAGACCGTGGCGTCGCCGAACCACCAGCTCTTGTGATCGCGCAGTTCCTTCCAACGTTCGTTGGATTCGTCGTACGGCTCCCAGAAGGCTTTGGGGTCAGCGACGTGAATCGACACCGGCATGCCGAGTTCACCGCACCGACGCCAGACCGGATCGAGCTTGGGATCGTCCACGCGGATCAGTTTTCCGGCGCCGTCGCGCAGGTAAAGGCCCAGGCGTTTGAATTCCTTCAAACCCGCCGCGCCGAGCCGATGACCTTCCTCGATCTGGGCCACCGCCCGTTCCGACCAATCCGTGGCATCCCAGCCGGAATAATCCAGGATCAGGTAGTGGAGAAAGCGCCCGGGATACAACCGGTCTGTCAAGGCTTTGCCGCGTTCGAATGCGGAGGACGCGCCGTCCGCTCCGCGGGTGACGGTGCCCGTGCCGAGATTGACGACCAGGCCGATACCGGCTCGGTCCATGATCTTCACCGCGCGCGCGAGGTGTTGCGGGGTCAGGTTGATGTGCTGGTGGAGATCGATCATACGGTGGCTGTCGCGCCAGGCGTGGGCGTCGTTGCGAGTGGTGTCGGGAGCGGTGGGGCTTTCCGCCTGGACGATCCCTGGGACACTCAGCAGCACCGGCATAAGCAGGCAGGGCAAGTTCAACATAGCTGCAAACAGAGAACGATCAGGCTGATGTGCGACCGGAGGAACAGCGCCGGCACGGTTTCCGCCGCGCCGGCGCCGCCCGCAAGTTCGGCTCCGCGGGGTTATTGCTTCACACGGAAGAAAGCGGTGCCGGTGGTTGCCGGAACCGAGTGTGGACTGGTGGCACCCTGCACGGTTGACCATTCGCCACCGAGAGTCTGGGTGGTTTCCAGGGTGCCGCCACCGTCCCAGGTGAGGATGAGATTGGCTCCCACCAACTGTGCCTGGAGGACGATATCGGTTACGGCTTCGGCAACCGGGGCGAGCGGGGTTTCGAAATCGACCCACGCGACGTAGAAGTCAGTGTCTTCGAGCGGGATGGTGCCGGCGGCGTCGGTGTAACGGGATTCGATGATGAAGTTCGCCGTCCCGTCGTATTCGTAGGACAGGAAGGCGCGACTGGCCAGGTTTTGATTCCCGGCGACCCGGCCGGCAGTTCCGAGGAGCAGGACGCCGTCAGCTTCAGTCTTGCCGGGAATGGTCATTTGATAACGTCCGGCCGCAAGTCGTGTCAGGGTGAACTGGCCGGCCTGGTTGAGCATGGTGCCATCGGAACCGCGGACATGCCCCCCCACCAAACGGGCGGCGGTATAGGGCACAAAGAGAAACGCGAATTCGGATTGGGCGGGGGCGGCCAGGGTTGCGGGATCGCTCTGGGAATCCTCGCGGACGGCGACCAGCCAACCGGTGCCATCGGCCAGGGGATCGGCCGCGATGATGTTGGCGTCGCTGCTGTCATCGTTGCAGACGGTGAAGAGCATGCCATCGGTCAGGCTGTTGACGTCGGGCAGGCGCACGGTTGCCTGGCCGGCCGTCCAGGTGACCACGGTCGCGCCCTCGAAGGAGAGGTCGGGACTATGCGAGTTGGGGCTGACCCAGGCGCCGTCGCCATCGGCAGCGGCGGGCGGCGCGACGAAGCCGCCGGTCCATCCCTGGTCCCACGGGAACCAGACGGTGGCATGATCGATATTGGCTTCGCTGAGGGGGCCGGCTTTGCCGATGCAGATGTCGTAATCGCCGGTGCCAAAGTCGCCGGCCAGCATGCTGTAGCCGTGGCCGGAGGACCCGGTGGGGGTTTGGAAGGTTCCGTAGAACAGCGGTGTGGTGTCATTCCAAAGTTGGCCGTTCTTCGCGATACTTCCCATGATGACACCCAGCTCGCGGTGAGGCCGCCAGGCGCCGGCGTTAGCCGGCCAGCCGCCGTTGAGGGCTTGGTCCTGTTGCCATTGGTAACCTCCAAATGCGGCGGTGAAGTCCGAAGGCAGGAATCCCAGGTTGGCCTGAGCCGCGTCGGGATCGGACGGGCTCAGTCGCGGAGCGAGATCGCCTTCGTTCCAGCGGGTGTTGCTCCAGCGCACCGGGCCTTCGCCCTTCAGGGTGAGGATGATTTCGTCCTGGTCTGTCCCGTCCCACTGCGTGACGAAGGAGGCGTCCATTTTCCAGAGCGCCGCCGTCACGGATTGGTTCGGAAATGCTCCGGGCGGAACGCCGTTCTCGGGGACGATCGGCGCCGGGCCGTTCCCGCCGTGATGCGAGGTGAGGCGCAGGCGGAGGAGGTAAGTGATGGCGGCGCTGTCGGAATAGACGGCGATGAACGACTGACTGAAGGGATCATATTGAAGGTTGCAGCTATCCGGGTCGTTGGCGATGGAGGTTGGGAGTCCATCCAGTCCCACGGTTTCAAAGAAGGCGTGGAAGTAGCCCTGTTCGCGGAGGCCGGGCAGCACCGCGCCCTCCTTGCTGAGGAAGGTGAACCCGATGCCATTGGGTTGCTGGGAGGCGCTTCCGGTGGCGTTATTCATCACCACAAACGCACCCCGCGCCGTGTCCACGGCAAGTTTCGGGTGCCGGTGGCTGTAAGGGTCGTTGTCGGCCACGGCGTCCAGGTAAGGTTCCGGTGTGCCGACGGGTGTGAGTGTGCCATCGCTGCTTGCCGTGAAGTAAAACACGTCGCCGCCGCGGGCGCCGTTGCCATAATCGAGGGCGGCGATGACTTTGTCCTCGAAGGGGCTGCCTACGGCCGCGGGGTGTCCCTCGGCGACTCCCCCCAGGCGATCGGCGGAGACCACGACCTGGGTTCCCTGCTGCAGCACGCCTTGTCCGTCGGGCACGGTCTGGATGACCGTGGCGGTGACGCGATCCTTGAGCGAAGCCGGATTGTTGTCTTCGTCGGTGTTGGTGAGGAACAGAAACACATTTTGGCGCTCGAGGTAGATCAGCTCGGGATCATCTTCGTCGCCGATGGCTTGCAGCTGGTCCAGCCTGGCCCATTGCGGGGTCAGCAGATTGCCGGTTGAATCGAACAGCGCACCGACCACGCCTTCGCCTTCACCCGGGAAGTTGCGTTCGGCGGCCAGCATGATCGTGCCGTTGGCCGAGCTCACGGCGATGACCGTGTCACCGTAGCCTTGGTCGCTTCCCTCGTCGTAGGCGAAGGCCCGGACGACCGGGCTGCCTCCGCCGGCCGCGCTTTGAGGGTTTACGATGGCCAGGAGCGGGATTCTGACCTGGTTGTCGCCGCGGCTCGAGGCGGCGGCCACCACCACGTATTGCCCGGTGAAAGGGCTGTACTCGATGTCAATCGTGGAGAGGTCACCCCAAGGATTGCCGAGGATCGGGAACGGCAGACCGCGCGGTTCCAGGGTGAGCGGATCATGAAACCGTCCGATCACCGCCTGTTGCGAGGCTTCCTGCGTGATCGGGTCGGTCAGGTTCTGGGTCGAGTCGATGGTGATAACCAGTACTTCCGGTTCCTCGAGGTTCACCGCCAGATCCGCGCGGCTGGTGGGAGAAAAGACATTCGGCAATAATTCCTCGCTGACCGGGACGGCTTCCATGGGTAATTCTTCGAACCGTGGCAGCCACTGGCCGAGAGCAGCGGCTGGGAGGAGGCAGGTCAGGCAGAGGGCGATCGCGTTTATCCGGAGTGGGCCCGGCCGAAGCGCCCGAACTGAAGAGCTTGGTGCGAATGAGAACGTTTTCATGGTTGACACTGGAATTTGCGCGAAGAACAGCGAACCTCCGCAGGTTGATTTGTGGCCTATGGCCAATGAATCCCAGTCTCGGCGCATTAAGGCAAGGCTTTTATGGTGGCCGCAATCGAGGAATCGGGGATTGCATTGTTTGGCCGATGGGTTTAGGCAGCAGGCATGCCGAATAAGTCATCCGAAGCGGCCGCCAAGGCCAAAAAACCGTCGCCGGAAAAGGAATCCGCCATCAGCCGTTGGATTTCCTATCGACCCGAGATCAAAGTCCTCGACTGCACGATCCGGGATGGCGGGTTGATGAACAATCACCAGTTCGAGGACGGCCTGGTGCGGGCGGTGTACGACGCCTGCGTGTCGGCCGGGATCGATTACATGGAAATTGGCTACAAAGCCTCCCGCAAGAATATCGTCGCGGGCGAATATGGCGCCTGGAAATACTGCACCGAGGACGACATCCGCCGCATCGTGGGCGAGAAGCCGGGCCGCACCAAGATCTCGATCATGGCCGACGCCGAGCGCTGCGATTATCGGGAGGACATCCTGCCCAAGGAACAGAGCGCGGTCGATCTCGTGCGCGTGGCGGCTTATATCAACCAGATCCCGGCGGCGCTGGACATGGTGAAGGACGCGCATGACAAGGGCTATGAAACCACGGTCAACCTGATGTCGGTATCGACCGTGGCGGAGCGGGCGCTGGATGAAGCTCTCGATCTGCTGGCGGATTCGGAGGCCAGGGCGATTTACCTCGTGGACAGTTTTGGCGCGCTCTACAGCGAGCAGATCCAGTATCTGGTGCGCAAGTACATGCATTATGCCAAACCGGCCGGCAAAGAGGTCGGCATCCACGCCCACAACAACCTCCAACTCGCGTTCGCCAATACCATCGAGGCCATCGTCCTGGGATCGAACATGGTGGACGCCACCATGGCCGGCCTCGGCCGTGGCGCCGGCAACTGTCCCATGGAACTGCTGATCGGGTTTCTGCATAACCCGCAATACCGGCTGCGCCCGGTCCTGCGCTGCGTTCAGGATCACGTGGAACCGCTGCGTGCCAAACTGGGTTGGGGCTTCGATCTCCCTTACATGATTTGCGGTTTCCTGAATCAACACCCGCGCGCCGCGATCAAATTCAATGCCGAGCAAGATCCAGGCGACATCATCCGGTTTTACGATACACTCGAGGAATCCTGACATGCTGATCTCATCCCTGCCCCAATCCCGCCGCACCTTCCTGCGCATCAGTGGTGCCTCGGCCATGGCCGCCCTCGTCATCCCCCGCGCAGTTGGGGCTGACGCCGAATCCGGATCGCGCGCGCGCCGGATGACAATCAGCCTGGCGCCCGGCAGCATCGGGGTTCAGGCCGACCAACTCCAGGCCATCGAGCTCGCCCACCGCCACGGGTTCGAATCGGTCGAACCCTATGGCGGTCACCTGGCCAAGCTCTCTTCCGCCGAACTCGAGTCACTGCTGGGCAACCTCAAGGATAAGCGGCTCGCCTGGGGCGCTGCCGGGCTGCCCGTGGATTTCCGGGGTGCTGAAGATCGATTTCGGTCCGGGCTCAAGGAATTGCCTGGGATTGCGGCGGGGCTGCGTCGGGCGGGGGTGGACCGGGTGGGGACATGGCTGACGCCGGCTCACGACGAGTTGACTTACCTGCGGAACTTCCACCAGCACACCGAACGGCTGCGCGAGATTGCCTTGGTGTTGAAGGATCATGGCGCCCGGCTGGGTTTGGAATACGTGGGACCGGCGACTTCGCGGCTACGGCGGCGGTATGGCTTCGTCCATACGCTGGCTGAAACGCTCGAGTTGACGGCCGCGATCGGCACCGGCAACGTCGGGGTGGTCCTCGACAGCTGGCACTGGTATACGGCGCGCGACACGGAGGCGGGACTGCTGGCCCTTCGCCCGGCGGATATCATCTCGGTGGACCTCAACGATGCCCCGTCGGGATTGGCCATCGAACAGCAGATTGACAACCGCCGCGAGCTTCCGGCGGCTACGGGCGTGATCGATCTGAAGGTTTTTCTGGGCGCGCTGGTGCGGATTGGCTACGACGGACCGGTTCGGGCCGAACCGTTCAACCAGGCGTTGAACGACCTGGACAACGAGGCTGCGTGCGCCGCCACCGTCACGGCCATGAAACAGGCGTTCGCGCTGATTGGTGGCTGATTTGACCCGTCGCTTCCGTCCGGTGGCGGGTTGTCCCCAGAACTGGTGACTGGTGGCGATCGGTGGGGCGAGTATTCTGCCTTCGTTGTCGCTGCGTTCTGTTCTCGGACGCGCGTGTGTGAAAAGGCCGGACCTGTTTGTCCGGCCTTTCTCTTTTCGCGCGGTTGATTTCGGGGCGTGCTTGAGGCGACCATTCGCGCCACGTCGTTATGCAAGAATCAAAAGACCTGTCCCCGGAAGATCCCGTCCCCGCATCCATCCCAGCCAACCCCTCCGTCGCCGATGGTGGTGGCACGCCGGTCGGCGTGGATTGGCTCCGCAACCCGGTGCTGAACAAGGGCACGGCCTTTACCGCGGCAGAGCGCGATGCCTTGGGGTTGAGGGGTTTGCTGCCGCCGAGGGTATTCTCCCAGGAAGACCAGGTCGACCGCGTGACGCTCAGTTTCCGGCGTGAGCCGAACGCGCTCGAGCAATACGTGCATTTGATGGATCTCCAAGATCGGAACGAGACACTGTTCTACCGCGTGGTCATGGAGCATATCGAGGAGATGCTCCCCATTATCTACACCCCCACCGTGGGCCGGGCCTGCCAGGAATACGGCAACATCTTCCGTCGACCGCGCGGCCTTTACCTCACCGCCGAGGACCACGGTCGGGTTCAGGAAATCCTCGGCCATTGGCCCGCGCAGGATGTCCGGGTGATCGTGGTGACGGACGGCGAACGAATTCTTGGCCTGGGCGATCTGGGTGCGAACGGCATGCGGATCCCGGTGGGCAAGCTTTCGCTCTACACCGTGTGCGCCGGGATCGAACCCCACGGGTGCCTGCCCGTCACCCTGGACGTGGGGACCAATAACGAGACCCTGCTCCGGGACCGTTTTTATAATGGGCTGCGTCAGCCCAGGCTCCGCGGCGAGGCCTACGACGCGATTGTCGAGGAGTTTGTGACCGCAGTAACGGCGCGCTGGCCCAAGGCGCTGATCCAGTTCGAGGACTTCGCCAGTCACAACGCCTTTCGGCTCCTCGAGAAGTATCAGTCGCGCGTCTGCACGTTCAACGACGACATCCAAGGGACGGCGGCCGTGGCGTTGGCGGGAGTCCTTTCGGCATTACGGTTGACCCGGGGTGAACTCAAGGACCAAACCATCCTGCTGTTCGGGGCCGGCGAAGCGGGGATTGGCATCGGCGAGCTGGTGACCGCGGCGCTGGTCGGGCAGGGGTTCACGGCCGAGGAGGCGCGCCGGCGTTGCTGGTTCGTCGATTCGAAAGGGCTGGTGGTCAGGAATCGCGAGCACCTGACCCGGCAGAAGCAACCTTTCGCCCACGAGCATCCCGGGGCGTCGGACCTGTTCTCCGCGATCCAACAGCTCCAGCCCACCGTCCTCATCGGCGTGTCCGGAGTGGCCGGCGCCTTTACGCGCGCCACCGTTGAGAGCATGGCGCGGATCAATCGGATGCCGATCATCTTTGCTCTTTCGAACCCGACCTCGATGGCCGAATGCACCGCCGAGCAGGCCTACACCTGGAGCGGCGGCCGGGCCATCTTCGCCAGCGGCAGCCCATTCCCGCCGTTCCGATACCAGGGGCGCACGTTCATCCCTGGACAGGGTAACAATGCCTACGTCTTCCCCGGGGTGGGCCTTGGAATACTGGTCAGCGAATCGCGCCACGTCACGGAGTCGATGTTCTTCCAGGCGGCGCTGGCCCTGGCCCGGCAGGTCGAATCGGACGACCTTGCACACGGTCGGGTGTATCCCTGCTTTCAGCGGATCCGGGAGGTGTCGGCGGCGATTGCGTTGGCCGTGGCTGAAGAGGCCTATCGGCTCGGTCTGGCGCGGCGGCCCCGCCCGAACGACCTGCTGGCCGAGATCAAAGCCTCGATGTACGAGCCCTGTTATCAGAGTTACGCTTAGTCGACCTGACGAAGCCGTTCATCAAGACCGGCCCTGGTCAGTGCGTGGCCGGTCATGGCCAGCGGCCGGGTGCTCGTCAGCCTGAGGCGCGAGGTCAGGATCTTACGCGAGCAGTTTCTTAAGTGCGGCGAACGAGATGGCGGAGCTTTCGAGCGGCGATTTGCCGTCGGGATAGGCTTCCTGCTCGAGCGTGATCCACTCGGTGCCGCCGTATTTGAGGCAGCCCTCGATCACGGCGACCCAATCCACCGAGTCCTGTCCGATGAAAGCCTTCTTGCCCGGTTCGTTGTTGACGACCGTCGGCTTGAAATGGGTCGATTTCATGCGGCCGGGATAGCGTTTCATCATTTCCACCGGGTCGAGCCCGGCGGCGGCGGTCCAGCCGCAATCCTGCTGGAGGATTACGTCTTTGGTGGTGCGTTCGGCGAAGAGATCCCAGAACGTTTTGTCGCCGTGCTTCTTGAATTCGCTGGTGTGATTGTGATAGCCGCAGGCCATCCCGAGCGGTTTCAGGGTCGCCGCCGTCTGATTGAACGTTTCGGCGAGCGCTTCGCATTTCGCCGGATTCGTGAAATCGCCGTCGCCGGGCACGACCAGGTATTTGCAGCCGATCGCCTGGTGAAAATCGACGGCGCGCTTGAGGGCGTCACCCCGGAAGTTCCCGGTGCCGATATGGGTGGCGGCGACCTTGAGATTGAGATCGTCCAGCTTTTTGCGGAGTTCGGCCGGTTTGCCATCGTATTTGTGGTAGCCGGCGAATTCGACCCCGTCGAAGCCGAGCTTGGCGACTTCAGCCAGGGCGGCATCAAAGTCCTTGGCGCAGTCGTTGCGGATGGAATAGAGCTGGAGTGCCACGGGCAGTTTCGGTCCGCTGGCAGCCTGCAGCGTGAGCGTCTGGCGCAGCCCGAGGGCGGCGAGAGCCAGGGTCGAGCCCTGGATGAACTTTCTGCGGGAAATAGTGCTGTGTTGCATAAGTACGGCTAGTTATCAGGTTCGACCAATCGCGTCGAATCTATTTGTGAACCTCAAATTCCAAAACTCCGAACACACCCCGTCTGATCCGGACGCCGGTTACCGGATCGAACCCTCCCTAGCCGGTCCTTTTCGTTGCGCTGAACCTCGCAGACAATATCCTGCCGGCCATGTCTGCCGTTGACCGAGTCCCAGTTACGGTGAGTTCGGCCGCCAAGGGGTCATGATCCAACCCGAGTCGTGAATAGTCCTGCCCTCAGCGAATCCATCGTGAAAGACGCCGCCCTCGAATGCTCCCGCCTTCGCCAAGGCTACGGCGGCCAAGTTGGCGAGCAATGTCGCTTTGCTCCATCCCTCACCCCGGCCCTCTCCCAAGGGGAGAGGGAGGAAGATGGCGGGTCGGTGCTGATGGGGCGCAGGTGCCAGGCGATCCGGCGGCTGAACCCGGCCATTCCCTCCCGCACCTTTTCAGCAGGGCCCAAGCATTGAATCGGCATGGCCTATAACCCGACACACGCTCTCGAACTGCTGCGCCTCGGCACCCAGAATCCCGCCGCTGTCTTTCGTGACGGGCAGGAGGAGGCGATCGGCCACGTTGTGGATGGGAGTGGTCGTTTGCTGGTGCTGCAGAAGACAGGCTGGGGCAAGAGTTTCG
The DNA here is from genome assembly GCA_023383055.1 of Verrucomicrobiota bacterium. Lineage (GTDB taxonomy): Bacteria > Verrucomicrobiota > Verrucomicrobiia > Limisphaerales > JAHDYP01 > JAHDYP01. Next base: position 63,352 of record JAHDYP010000007.1, read on the forward strand.
TCTATTTCATCGCCGCCAAACTGCTGCGAGAGGAAGGTATGGGAGTGGCCATCCTGATTTCCCCGTTGCTGGCGTTGATGCGAAACCAGATCGCCGCGGCAGAGCGGATGGGCGTCCGCGCTTTCACGATCCACTCGGGGAATCAGGACCCCGAAACGCCTGAAGGCCCGGCTCAAGGAAGATGCTCCGCCCCTGATCTACGGATGCGGCATGATTAGCTTGTTGGAGAAAGGCGGGTTGGCGGTGGTCGGATCCAGGCACGTGAACGAGGAACTGGTGGGTTTCACGGAAAACGTGGGTCGCTTGAGTGCCGAGCCACTTTGTTCCGGTTTTTGTCCGCAACAGTGCCAACGCAGGCAAAGGCAATGCGGCGCTTTTGCATCATGGCGGCAAACCGTGGCCCGATCCCCAAACCGGAAACGAACTGGGAAAGGCGCTCGTCGCTGCGACTGAAACCGTCGCGGCGGAACTCAAACAAGACACCTTTCCGCTGTGACAAAGGGTGACCGGTTGGTTTGAAGTAATGTCCCTCACCGAATCCATCGTCGAAGACGCCGCCCTCGGATGGTTCGGGGAACTGGGCTATGCGGTCAGGCGGAACTGCTGTGCGCGGATTGGGCGGCGGCATGATTGCGTTTCAGTATTTGAACGGTTTTGTGCCCCACTCCAAGCGTTCGATACGGTCCAACTCCGCCTCGATGTCGGTGCCCTCGTAGAACGAAAGCCAGCCGCGGGCACGGACGGTTTGCCCGGGCGGACAATCGGCGAGCCGACCATTCGAGTGCATGCACGGCAGCGGCGGATTCTGCCAGGTGGCATCGAGGGGGACCCAGGCGGTGATGACCCAGCGATTGCCGGCACTGGAGCGACAGACCGCATACGGTCCGCGGAAGACTTTGTTGGTCGCGGTTTGGGCCGCGAACTCCGGCGCGCCAGCCAGCATGACGCAGTTTTGCAGGCGAAGACCGGTGAGCGGCGCCGTGGTGCCGTTGCGCAGCCAGGTTTCCATGCGAACCGCATCGGGAGCCGGCACAATCCGTGTGCCGAACGCAATGCCGTTGGGCAGGGTGCGTTCGAAGTCGAGGGTGCCGTCGTCGCGCCGGGTCCATTCGAGGGGTGGCAGTTGAATGCCCTGGCTGGTCCAGAGGGTATCGATGTGCGAATGGGCAAGGTACGCAAGGCCGAGGTTGGACCAGATCGCTTCGGGCAGGTCGGCGACGACGTAGCTCGTGTCGTCCCAGGGCGTGAACACGCTGACTTTGGTTTCGCGCTGCGGAGCGACGGCGCCGTCGAAGAAACCGAGGCGCGGGTGGCGTCCGCCTGGATAAGGCAGCACGCGCAAGGGCAAACCGGGTGCTCGAGGCGGGGCGGAGCGCCGGGTGAGATCGAAGCGGTCGGCGGCCTGACGAATTTCATCGAGGGTAAGGCCCGTGGCGACGCTGGCCTCGGTGTCTGTGAAACGATGATACCGCAGCATATTCTCCAGCCAGTAGCGCAGGTCGGCGTCGTTACGGGGCCGGCGGAAGTTGCCGAGTAACTGCGCGACTTGCGCGCGCAGCCAGGCGGGCACTTCCTCGTGCTGACCCCAGACCACGGGCGGCTGGAACATGGCGGGCTCGATCGTGGCCGTGATGAGGCCGGTCTTGAACAGACCCGCTTCGGCCAGCGGCCGGCCCTGGGGATCGAGAATAAAGCTATCGCCATAGCCCAGTTGTTCGGCCGGTCCGGATTGGACGATGTTGGCGCGGGCGACAACCAGCCGGAGTTGGCAGGCGAGACCGATGTGGCAATGGCGGACCCAGTTCAAGTGATCCTGCATGACCGGAGCGGCGATCGCGTTGTTGTGCGGGGTGAACAGCAGCTCCGCCCCCTGCCAGCGGGCGGACATGGCCGGGTGCGGATACGAAGTATCGGCGCAGATGATGACGGCGAACCGGGCGCCGTGCGCCTGGAACAGCGGGAGGGCCGCGCCCGGTTTGAAGCCGAGCTCATCGCGGTCGCCGGGCGTGAGCATGATCTTGTCATAGTAACCCAGCAACGCGCCCCGCTGGATCACCAGGACGGAGTTGTAGAGATCGGTGCCCGACCGCCGCGCCAGTCCGATCATCACGACCAAATCGTGGTTGGCGGATTCATCGATGAACCGGCGCAGGTCCGGGTCGTTGACGGTGCGGGCGCCACGTTCGACCTCGGCGCGGCTGCTGTATCCCGAGAGGAAACACTCGGGAAAGAGGAGAAACTGGCTGTTGGCCTCGAGGGCGGCCGCCACGACTTCGCGGGCGGTGCCGAGGTTGGCGGAGAAATCGCCGTCGACGCAGGCGCCCTGGTAGACCGAGATGCGGACCGGTCGTTCAAGGGCCTGGCAGGTGAGGGCAATCGCCACGGCGCCGAGGGCAGCCAGGGCGCGAGCGGTTCGATTAATCACTGCGTGTCGTAATGCTTTCATAAACGTTCAGCGCCCGTTCGTATTCGGCGATGGCAGCCGGGGGCAACCGTTCACGACTGCGCGCGAGCTCGTCACGCACACGGGCCGTGAGAAAGTCGAGTTCGGCCTGGCGGGGGTGAAGCGGCTGGCCGGGAATCTCGAACCAATGTGGGGCGGTATGGGCAAACCGGAACCGGCCGTGGGGATGTTCCTCGAAACAGCGCAGCGCGGCCCAACTGGTGGAAGGGAATTCCAGCGGCAGACGAAAGGTCGATTCCCAGGCACCTTCGGAGTTGCGGACGGGTTGCAGGGTAAATGATTTCACCTGGCCATTGAGGACCAGTTCAACACTTCTGACCGGCTCCCTGCTGAGTACGGTGCCGGTGACCTGGTCGGCCATCCAGGACACGAGGAGCATGGGGCCGGTGGTGACAAAGCTGCGCCCCGCGTTCAGGCCATCCTTCCAGGCATTGTAGCTGAACCCTTTGGGCAGATGCACATAGACGCGACTGAACCCCAGCGGCACCGGATGGACGCCATTGGCCGTTCCCGCGGTCGGACGCAATCGGAAACCGCAGTTCAACAGCGCGTAATAAGTTTGGAAACCGTAGAGCGTCCAGGCCCGTTCATCGCCACCACCGGGTGAGGTCTCGAGTTTCATGTACGCGGGGGCTGGCGTGCTCCATCGGGTGAATCCGAACTCGGTCCGCCAATGATGGTTATTGGCCAACTCAAACAAATCGATGTTCATGATGGGGATCAGAGCAATGCTCCAGGGCCAGTCGTGTTTGTCGAGGTCGAGCAAAGCGCCCTGGTGCCGGGCCGCGGCGGCGATGGGCCCCACCGGCGGTGCCCCGAGTGAGAACGGTTCGCGGTGCCCCAGGGCGAACACGGCGCCGAGGGTGTGTGCCCGATTGTGGAGAGAAAATATTTCCCATTCGGTATTGCGGGGCCAGATCACGTGGGTGGCGTCAACGTGAATCAGTTCGGCGCCGGCAGTCTCGCGAGCAGCTCGATTGTTCGAGGTGGGCGCGGCGAAGCCTTCGGTCACCCAGTAGCTCAGCGGGAAGGCGACGTTCAGATCCTCGGCCAGCAGGAGGTTGGGCAAGTCCGCGAGCGTTCGATGGACATGGGTATCGCCGCTGTACCAGCCGCGTTCGGCCATGTTGACCCAGCGTTTCAGGGGCAGTTCGAGGTTGATCGGATCATCTCCGACCTGAACTTCCAGTGTCGCCGTTCGATACTCCTTTCCCCGTTCGACGGTGAAGGTGTACCGGCCGGGCTCGAGCTCCAGCTCGAACGGATGCGCGGAGAGCGTGGTGTGATACTCGAATGACTCCGGGGTGGCGCGGCGCTCGTAACGGATGGCCGAGCCGTGAGGAACCGCCGATGCAGGAAAGAACCAGCGTCCGTCGGACCGTTGCACATAGATGCGGCAGGGCACCGGCTGACGCGTGGTTTCCTCGATGACCCGGCCGGTCACCGGAACCGTTTTCGCCGCTTGGGCGAGTTTGTCTTCCCAGAACCGTTCCGTTTCACGCCAGGGCTCCAGCACCTCGGCCTTGCGGGTGGCGTCGAGTTCCACCCGTTTTTCCAGGGCAGCCATTCGATCGCGGGTCCAGTCGAGAAACAGCCTCGCGGAGCGGCCCCGCGCCGGGCGCGGAGGGTCCCCAATCTCGACATACCATGGGGCGGTCATCGCAAACCTGAGCGTGTGGGGAGTGTCGGCAACCGCGCGGACGAGAAACCACCCGCTCTCGTGGAATGCGAACTGGCCGGGCAGCGTGATCCGCTCGGCTCGACCATCGCGGATCAACTCGACGGCCTGGATCGGTTCGCGGCCGTCGAGTTGAGCCTCCAAGTGGACCATGAGTGGACCGCGGCTGCGGAACACATGTCCCGGCCATTGGCTGTTGGCGCGCGCGCGGAGCAGCGGTCCATTGCTGACGAAACACCGGCCGGCGCGCAGGCCGGCCCACCACTTCGGCCAGGTGAGTTCGCCTTCGAGCTGGACATACACGCGGTTGTAGCCGACCGGGTTGGGGAGCACACCACTGGCGCTGCCGGCCGAAGGCGGTATGCGGAAGCCGCAGTCGAGCGCGTGAAAGTACAGTTCCTGGGTGTAAAGGCCGTTGCCCCACGGCCCTGGAAAACGTGCGCGATCACGCGACCTGCCCCACGCCTCGTTGTCGAGGACGCCGCTTCGCTGCAGATGATTCTGGGCGATGCCGATGGAATCGCCGAAGCCGTGCGCCAGCCACATCGGGAAATCCCACCAGAACGGCTTCTCGATCTCGATCCAGCGGACGGGTCGCCAGAACGCCTCCCGGGCGAAGACCACCGAGGAGGGGTAGTGGGTTGTGGCGCCGGTGATCTCGAGTGGGCGATCCAGATTGAAATAGAGCAGTGCACCGCCATCGCGTTCGTCCTCGCCTGCCAGAGGATGGTAGAACCGGTTTCCGTCCATCCGCACGGGAACCTCGGTCGGCAGCGGCGGTTCCGTCCACGGATTCGACTGGTTCCACCAGGTGATGATCGGCGCGATGTGCAGATCCTCCGCCCGCATGAGCAGGGGAACGTCCTCCAGATGACGATGGACGTGAAGATCGCCCGACCACCAACCTTCGGACGCGAGGTTTGCGATGCGCTCGAGTCGCACCGGGATCTGGGTGGGCGTGGCCTCGCTTAAGGAGAAGCTTCCGCTGGCCCGTTGGTATTCCGGTCCCCGCTCGATCTCAAAGCTGTAGTCTCCTGCCGGCAGCTCGAGACGTGCCCGGCCGTCGCAGACGAAATGATCCTGCCAGGCAGGGAACCCGTCGGGATGGACCGGGTCGCCTTTGGAGTTCTTGAGATGCACCCGGGCTGGGACGGTCACCCGTTCAGCCGGGCCAGCCGGTTCGAAGATCCAGAGATCAGCCACAACCATCGGATTGCGCGCAGGCGTCTGCGCATCCGGCTTCGTGGTTTCCTGGGGCGCGGGTTGGGCGGCTGTTACCCAGAGGGACACGGTGGCGATGGCGACCTGCCATCGCCGGGCTGCGGTGCGGATCGGTTTGGGGATCATGGGCTCGGCTCCATCCAGTGATAGCGGTTGATGGCGGGTGAAGCGAGTTCCTGCGGCGGGCGGTTTGGCCATCGGATCACGACCGATCGGATCTCCTCGGCGGTTCCCAGCCCGAAATGCAGGGTGGCCGCGTGCTGCGCCCGGTGAGAGTCGCCGGTGACGACATGGCGGACCGACTCGCCTTGAGCGGTGCTGAGGTGGACGCTGACGCCGGCCGGGCCGGCCGTGCCAGGCCGGTTGCGCAGGCGGAAGCCGATCCAGTTGCCGTCGGCTTCGAGTTGGTTCCTATAGACTCGCAGGGTTTGTTTGACCTCCGGCCAGACTTCGAACGTGGTGACCAGCAGATCCATTCGACCGTCCCCGTCAAGATCGTCGGCCACGGCTGCCCGGCAATCCTGCTGGAGAGCGACGCCGAAGAGATGTCCCGCTTCGATGAAAGTGGCGCCGGTTTGATTGAGGTAGAGCCGGTTCAGGTCATAGCCGCCGTAGGACCAACCGCGGCCGCGGGTGCGTCCGATCTTGGCGCCGAAATAAGCGGTCTTCAAGAGGTCCTCCCGGGAGTTGCCCACGTAGATGTCATGCAGCCAGAACTCGGGTTCGTAATCGCGCACGGACTGGCGGGATTCGTGGCCGTTGGCAACGAACAGATCGAGCCAGCCGTCGTTGTCGGCATCGAAGCTGGTGCAACCCCAGGACCAGCCGGAGTTCGCCGCCGAGGCGTTTTGCGGGGAGAGCTGGAAACCGCCGCCGGGCTGGGCGATCCAAAGGCGGTTGCCGGCGGTCATGGCGGCGCGGAAGCGGGCGTAGTCTTCGTAGCCGGGGCGGACGAGCCCGAGGTGATCGAGGCGGAGCGCGGTGGGGCAATGCATGCCCGTGACCATGAAATCGAGGCGGCCGTCCCGGTTGAAATCGGCGAGTGTGTGCGCCATGCCGAAGCCGTGCCGGACCGGGATCCAGGTGTCGGTCACGTCGGTGAAACGGCCGCGGCCGTCATTGAGGTAGAGTTCGGTTCCGGCGAAATCGCTGATCACGAGCAGATCGAGGTGTCCATCCCGGTTCAGGTCGACCAGCGAGCCGCCGTAGGCCCGGCGATGGCGTTTGGCGGCGAGGCCGGCGGCTTCGGTGGCGTTGGCGAAGAGACCCTGACCATGGTTCAACAGCAGCCAGGCGGGGTGGCCGTCGATGGCGTCGTAGTAGGGTGTTGGCATTTGACCGCGTTCGTAGGGGGATTTGTATTGCCCGAGCCACACATCCAGGTCGCCATCGACGTCCACATCGCCGCAGGTCAGTGCCTGGCCATATTTCAGGCGCGGATCGGCCGCCCAAACCGGACGGCCAGGTTCGAGAAAGGTCCCGTCCGGCGTGCCGCGATAGAGGAGCAACCCGTCGTGGCGGGCGCAGAGGAAGTCCGTCGCGCCGTCGCCGTCGAAGTCAGCCATGACCGCGGTGAAGATCAGGCCGGGAGGATGGTGGCACAGGGTGGCACGGGCATAGGACCCATCGGGCTGTCGTCGAAAGACCGTGTTGCTGGCGGCCAGGATGATCTCGGATAGTCCGTCCCCGTCCAGGTCTTGAAGGATCAAGGGGTCGATGAAGAAGGACTTGTCCGGGGGCGCAATGGTCGCCTGGAACCATTCGGTGAAAGCCGGTGGTCCTGAGCGGATCGCGAGGGTTAATGACCGCGCATCCAGCCGGCGGATGGCCGGCATGCCCTCGGGCGTCGGCGTGGGATCCCATTCCACTTCGAGGTTGCCCTGGATCGTGGCGCGCGCGTTCTGAACCGGATTCTGCAATTGCGCCGAGCAATGGAAGACGCTGCGTCCCGGCTGGCCGGCGGAGTCGGGCTCGAAACGGTTGTGTCGAAGCTCGAGGGGCCCCAGTTGCCAGCCGGCGTCCCGCATTTTAGCCAGCCACCGGCGCCAGTCGGTCGGCGTCCATTCCGGCCCATCGCCGGCGGGTTTGAACAGCGTAATCCGGTTTCCCGCGGTGGAGTCGGCCTGGCGCTGGCCGGGCTGCAAGGTGGTGAACGGGAATCCGGCGAGGATTTCGAACTTATGGGTGGCGCGGTTCAGGGAATCCCAGAGCTCCTCGATTCCGCGGGCACAATGCTGGGCCAACAGGTCCGGGTGCCAGACGGTTTCGGCAACGTGTTGTTCCCGGGCTTCGAGCGCCGCCAGTTCGGCCGCGAGGCGGTTCAGATCGGGGGATGCCGACGGCATTGCCGGTCGGGTGCGGGACAACCAGAAAAGGGCGCCCAGCGCCAGCAGCGCCAACAGGATCGCAAGCAACCTGGGTGATCTCATCGGATTGAGTTCAGACAGTGGCATTCCTTGGTCGCCGGAACAATCCCCGAATCTCCGCCGGGTCCTATCGCACCCGGCCGGGCCGGCCTGCGAAACAAGCGGGCAAACCCCAGCCAGGACTTTGGAGATGACGTTGGAGATGAGGCTCGCCAAGTGCGGATCTCCCCGCTATGTTCCCGCACGATCAGCGGGAACTATGGAGCAGGTGCAGCCGACAGTCGCCCTGGGGCGGATTTTGGACTGGTGTCAGGAGCAGGAAGCTACCGATCTCCACGTCCAGGCCACTCGCCCTTACACCGTGCGGATTCACGGCGATCTCCGGCGGGTGCCGGTGGAACGGTTCGCCGCCCCATCCGAGGCCGAGCTGTTTGGCATGCTGCGCGAGACCTTTCGCGCCGCAACTTGCGAGCGGATCGAGCGTGAGCACGAGGTGGATTTGAGTTTCTACTGCGGCGACCGGCGTTACCGGGCGAACTTCAGCAAGCAGAAGGGGCTGCAATCCTGTTCCTTCCGGGTGGTGCCGCAACAGCGCATGCGGCTGGAGGACTTGCAGCTCCCGGGGTCGCTGCGCGACTTGCTGGAGGTCCCCCGGGGACTGGTGCTGTTGACCGGTCCGACCGGTCAGGGGAAAAGCACCACCGCCCGGGCTTTGCTGCAGGAGCTCAACGAGACCCGCGCGCTACGGATCGTCACCATCGAGGATCCGATCGAGTATGTCTTCGAGGATGACCAGGCGCAGTTCGAACAGCGGGAGGTGGGCATTGACACCGCGTCGTTTGCCGACGGGATCCGCAACGCGATGCGACAGGACCCCAATGTCATCTTCGTGGGGGAGATGCGCGACCGGGCCAGTATCTTCGCCGCGGTCCAGGCGGCGGAGACGGGTCACCTGGTGGTCACCACCCTGCACGCGGACTCCGTGGCGCAGGCCATCGCCCGACTGCGCGAACATTATCCCGCGGCGGAGCAGCCGGGTTTGAGCAGTCTGCTGGCGCGCAACCTCAACGCGGTGGTCGCCCAGCGTTTGCTGCCGAACGCGAACGGCACGCGGACGCCCTGCCTCGAGATCATGCGCCACAATGCCGGGGTGGAGGAAGCGATCCGGGCCAACAACCTCCAGTTGCTGACCGGTATCATCGAGGTTTCACTCAACGAGGGGATGCACACGTTCGACCAGTATCTCCTGGAGTTGCTCGCCGCGGAGATCGTCACCCACGAAACCGCCGAGCGGTTTGCCGTCAACCGCCACAAGCTCGATCTGGCCCTGCGCGGCATTGTGACCTCCGCCGGCATTCTGCGGCCGGACGACGACCGCTAAAGCCCCCGGCTATGACCCTGATCGCTCTGCGGATCTTCTTTGGCGGTGCCTTCCTGCTGGTGTGCGGGCAGGCGATCGAGAACGCGCGCCTCGAGCCCATGACCGGTGACCTGCGCAACGCGTATTACCTCGTCCTCTGCGCGATCCTCGGCCTCGCCAACGGCGCGGTGTGGGCGCCGTTCTTCGGCGACCTGCTCAGCCAGCCGCTCACGAACATGCTGACCCGCGACAGCTCGACCGCCGGAGGCAATCCCACCCGCGGGCTGCTCTTCCGGTTGCAGGAGCGCGGTCATCGCCGGCTCACCGTCCTGTGCGCGCTGCTCGAGGGCGCCATTCATCCGGGGCGACCGGCCGCCTTTCTCGTCGGCATGCGGCATGCCCGACCCGGCACGTGGTGCCAGACCTACTTTGCGCACCAGGTCTTCCGGTTCGACAACGCGCAGCACTGCCTCGAGGCTTTCAAACTGCTCCGCACCTACGGCATCGATCCGCGCCCCCACCGGAATCCCGAAATCAACAACGTCCTCATGGCTTGCGAACGTCAGCCCAGGCCCGACGCGCCACCGCTGCCGCTCTTTACTGTTCCCGGCCAGGTCCCGCTGAAACGCGACCCCCGAATTCAGCTGTTCAAGGCGTCACGCCCGGGCGACGGGACCGCACCCACGGATGCCGCGGAATCCTGATTGCTCGAAGTTTCGGCCTGACATTCCCCCCTGCGCCGGCCCAAGCTTCATCCGTGCATCTGGCCCGGCTGCGACTCCGCGACTTCCGCAACTACGCCCGACTGGACGCGAGTTTCGCGCCTGGCTTTCATCTCCTTTTGGGTGACAACGCGCAGGGGAAGACGAACCTGCTCGAGGCCATTTACCTCCTGGCCACGCTCCGCTCCTTCCGCGGGGTGGGCGGCGCCCAGATGATTCGCCAAGACCAGCGCGGCTACTTCATCGGCGCCACCGCGGTGACTCAAGGCGACCAGGACATTCGAATTTACTGGTCACCCCAGGAACGGCGCCTGTCGCTCAACAGCCAGCCGGTCCGCCGGCTCGTCGATTACCTCGGCACGATCCGGGCCGTGGTCTTCTGTACCGAGGACTTGCAGTTGGTCAAAGGCACCGCCCGGGTGCGACGCCGGTTCCTGGATCTGCTGCTTTCCCAGACGCAGCCCGGCTATCTCGCCTTGCTCCAGCGCTACATGCAGACCCTCCGATCCCGCAACGCCCTGCTCAAACGACGCGACACCGCCCCGGCCGCGCTCGAGAGTTTCTCCCACGAGCTGGTTCGTGCCGGCAATGAGCTCATCCGGCTGCGTCGCGAACTCATCCCCCGCCTTTCGCCCCTCGCCCGGCTCGCGTTCCGGCGCATCGCGCCCGAGACCGAGGAACTGGCGCTCGAGTACGCCCCGAGCGTGAAAACCGATTTCAGCGTCGAGCTCGCCCAGGCCCGGCGGCGCGAGGAAACCTTCCGTGCGACCCTGGTCGGACCGCATCGTGATGATCTGCGCCTGCTCATCAACGGCCAGCCCGCCGCCCAGTTCGCCAGCGAAGGGCAGAAACGAACCCTCGCGCTATCCCTTAAGATCGCTCAGGCCGAGTACCTGGCCGGTATCCACGGCGTCGCCCCCCTGCTTCTGATTGACGATGTCATGGGGGAGCTCGACCAGAAAAGGCGCGGCGGCTTTCTGCCCCTGCTCGAGCGCGTCCACGAGCAACGCGGCCAGGTCTTCATGACCTGCACCGACGAGCATTGGCCGAAGGAACTCGGGCTGGAACCGCATCGGTGGGAGGTGCGCGCCGGCACCCTGCGCCCGATCTCCTAGCTACGAACGCTTCAGGATCGCTCGGCTGGCAATCGGACACCAGAATCTGCCGTGCTGTCCGCCCTGGCGGCCGCCGGGGGCTGTTGGGTGGAGCGTTCGGTTCGGCTTTCCTTTCATCGGTCCGCGGGCTGGACTCCAACTTCCATCACTGTCTTCACCGGATCATCTACCCAGTAAGTAACTGCGTAGTGTCCGACGATTTTAATCTGCCGCGTGCGCAGGCTGTCGTCCTGATCGGTAAAGTCGCCGGGCGTGAACGGATTGTTCGCGAGCGAACGAACAAAGCTCATAATCATCCTCCTCGGCTCACCTCTCGCGGGAACAACCTCCAAGAGGTCCAAGTGAAGATAAACCGCATACGCCTCCATTTAGCGAATGCTTCTTTTTTCAAGTTCACGCTCAAACTAGTCGGGAGAGAGCCAATGGGATGGCTCCCTGTTCGCCAACCTCCGCGTGATATTGCTCTCGTAGGATGCGTCGTCCGCGTGCCGGAGATGAAACAAATAGGCGATTACCTCGTCCTGTTCGGTTCGAGGCAAGGCAGCCAATTGCTCTTTGATTTCCTGAACACTCATCGCCCACAGCCTAAGGCATCCGAAAATGCAGGGCAAGCTCGCCAATTCGCCAACGATCCGGCTCACCGACCCCGCGCCACCGATCGCCGACTTGAAACCGGAACGCAATCGCGGGGTTCGATGCAGCCGACTTGTTGGGAGCTTCAAATGTCATGGTGTCCTTTCCAACGTCGGCGAAAGTGACGCCAAACAAATGCTCCGACGGCCAGCGATGGGAGCAGGAGAAGAAGGCAGAGAAATC
>JAHDYP010000007.1:75103-80474 GCA_023383055.1 Verrucomicrobiota bacterium
CACTGTGTGCTAATGTCACGCAAAACAATTGCTCTGAGGGCCTGTTTTGGGCGAAGGATAAGATGGAATTCAAATCGTAAAAGCGACTCGGAGTCGTCAACTGTTGCGCCCAGAAAGTGAATGGAATAACGAAAGGAGGCAGAGCGCTCAGCGGTCACGACCTGAACGTGCCCTTGGAGCAGCCCAGTCGCCACGTAAAGAAAACAACTGACGACAAGGACGACGCTTGCCGCAAGAGAAGCCGCCACAAGTTGCCCAGCAACTGCCAACCAAGGGACCGTCTTGTGCGTCGTAGCACCCATGCTTCAAGGCTCCCAACGCAGAACTGAGCCATGGAGACCTGATGGGATCTTTGATATCAGCGCAGCCATATCAAGCACGACTCTGCGGGTCTACATTGGCTCCAGGCGCTGTTTTATTGTTCGGCGCTTCCGGTTCTGCCTCAGTGATCATACTCAGCCGCATCGGAATGGAGAAGCGGGGCTCCGGGTCCATCACCTACTCGTTCGGCATCCAGGCGGTAGGACTCCTCTCCCACCATTAGTCGAATCCGCTGCCCTCCCATGTCTGCGAGAACAATCGGCTCGTTCAGCCGCTGCAGAGTTGGCGGCCCGAGCAATTCGGGCACCACCACGTCCCCAAGCCGGAAGTCCCGGGAGACATCTCGGGTTACTGTAAAGCTGCCGCTGCTGTTCCTGACGATCGTCTTCACGTAAGCCGGACCATCCCCGGAGGGTGTGACGTGACTGACGACAATCCAGATCACGTCCTCGCATCCTTTAGATCGAACACCCGCTGCCGTGTCCCCCCCTTTATCGGCATAGCTACTGGCCTGCTGCCAAAGAATGCGGTAGCTGCTGGGCTTCGCTGTGCGAAGCGTCAGCCGCCACACTTGCTCATCCTCGGTACAGAAAATCTCGTCCACGGTGATGGAATACTGACCCTTTGGTGGGGGGCGGAGAGCTGAGCCTGCAACAGTGGCGACGGCCAAGACCAGTGGGAGAAGTAGTCGTGACTTCATAATCGTAGGGTGCATGCCGAACGCTTGCGCTCACCGATGACGGCCCTCGGTGACTCCCGAATTGCCGGACGGCTCAGCGGGGCCGTCATTCGGTGGAGCGCGGTGTTCGGCATCGACCAAGACGTTGGTCCGGCTTTGGCAAAACGACACAAAGGCCAATCTCGCATCGAACCTCGCGTAATCCTCTGGTGTCCGCACCATCGCCGGTTCGGCCATAGCCACTCGGCCTGAAGTGGGTTGAGGCTCGATGGCTTCATGCCGGGCTATCTCCTCCAACCATGCTGCTCGTGTCCAACTATAAGCGAGCCGGAAATATTCGGCCACCCCAACGTTCGACGTGAACAGTTCTCCCTGCGCAAGCCGGTGCGAGCCTGACTCCCAGGGGAGCTCCCACTTCGGATTCACAAGCCAGAGTGTCTGCGAGAGGCGCGGCTCAAGCTCCCGGCCCAGACGCCACCATAGCGGTTCGCACTCGAACCAAAAAAGCTGGCAACAAAACAGCGGATCGTCGCCACGGGGAGGCCTGCCGGAAAGGCTCTTGGTTACCGTGACGGTGGCTCCTGGGGGCAACGCCATTTTTCTGATCCAGCGCTCTGTCATTCCTCGCCAAAATCGTCAGATCCTCCCTCGCTCGACACTCCAGCCAGCAAACCCAGGCTTCCAGCCTGCGTGGACCAGCGTTGGAAACCGCGAAGGAGACAGTCGGACAGCTTTCTTGGCCATCCGTGCGCCACCCAAACGCCGGGTCCGACGCCCAGAGCGAGCACGGTCTCGCCGCCTCCGGCCAAAGCCACCGTCCTAGCATCAGGCCGAGAGCAATCGCGACCCCCAACGCGATGAGCACCCGTTGCTTGGCACGTAGCGGCTTCACGATGCCGAACAGATATTAGGCCTTGTGCGATGATATTGAATCGGGGACATGCGCGGTTCGTGTGATAGGCCTAATTGTTGACGTTAACGCTGTTGCCACCGGATCTGCCATGCTTCCCCTGGTGCCGTCATGAGCGAGATTTGGTGTGGCGAGGTGAGGGAAGGGCTGGGTAGATTTAAGTGGACGAATCAGCGGATGTTTAGTGCCAAACCGATTGCCGGGACGATAAGTCCGAAAGGAGGAAGGAGCAATCATGAAGCTGGGAGATTCATCCGCCTTCGCCGTGCTGGAGCGGCGCTACAGACTCGCGCGCCGGGTCCAGATCACCAACCCCGCCAGGAACGCCAGTACCGCCCCGAACATAAACACCGGCGAAAGACCCGGTCCGAACCAATGCGTAATCCAGCCCACGCCCCAGTTGGCGAACATGGGGCCGAGGCCGGACCCGCAAAGCACGAGCAAAGTCTGGCCGGTGGAGCGGACTTCGGGACTGGCGATGCGATCGACCAGGATGCTGACTCCGATGTGGTAGAAGACCACCACCACGCCCACCAGCAGGTAACTGGCGGCGAGGATCGAGAGGTTGCCGCACCACGCGAACAACAGTTGCCGCAGCAACAGGGCGGCGCAGCCGACCAGAATTGGAGTGGCGTAGCTGCCGCGCCCGATCAGGCGTGTGCGCCAGCGGAATAGAAACACTTCGAGCACCACTCCCCCCGATTGTACCGGGCCGATCCAGGCCCGGCTCATGCCCAGATCTTCAAGGCGCGGCGAGGAATAGTAGGCGTAAACCGCGAACGACGAAGCCACGAGAAAGAACGACAAGAGAATCGCGCGATAGTCCGGGTTGGCCAGCAATCGCCGGGTGGCGGGCCAATAGCCGAGCGGTGGCGAACCATCACCACGCGGTTGTCGCGCCCCGGGGGGCGTGTGCGGCAGGAAGAACGCTCCCACCGCGGCCACCACCGCCAGACCGCAACCGAGGTCGAGCGTGAACCGCAGGCTTTGGTTCGCTGAGATGGCCAGCCAGATGAAAATCGGGAGCGAGGGCAGGATCCAGCCGATGGAGCCCCAGGCGCGCAGGGGGCCGAATTGCTCCGAGGGATTGCGCAGGTGCGGGAAGCAGAGCGCGTTGATCAGCATCGGGGTGGGATTGTAAACGGCGTGGAAGAACGTGTAGGCGGCAAGCAAGCCGAGGTACCCGCTGGCCTGGCCGAGCGTCCAGAGCGCCAGCACGGCCAGGGCGTTCAACAACAGGAACAACCGGTTCAGCGGGATAAACCGGTCCGCCAGCATCCCCCAAAGAAACGGAAACAGCAGCAGGGTCGAGGCGCCACAGAGAAAGATCCGGCTGATCTCCGGGAAGCTCAGTCCCTGGTCCCGCAGGTATAAGCTCACGAACGGGAACACCGCGCCGCCCACCGCGAACTGCAGGATCATCGCGGTCGTGAGCGAGCCCGGGATGCGTGTGGCAGCTTTGTCCATGGAGTGACGGTTCAGGTCGCCCGTTTCCGGATCAGCTCGAAGTTGCAGATGCGAATGGCGGGGGTCCCATCTTCGTCCAGCACCAGGCTGCCGCCATGGCGGATCGACAGCAGGTAATGGGTGGGTTTGGGGAGGAGATCTTCGTAGCCGGCCGTCCTGAGCTTCTGCTGCTGGTGGCGGAGCAACCGCCGCGCTTCGGGTGCCGTGACAATGCCGTTCTGGCGGGCTTCCTCGAGGTTGACGCCCCGGCAATAGGCCTCGTCCTTGCTGGCCAGGATTTCATCCAGCCCATTCCAGAATCCCCAGATGGTGAGGTAATTATGGTCCGGCCGGAGCAGCGCGTCTCCTTCCGGGGTGACCCACTCCCGGTGCGACTCGTAGCGGCGGCTGTCGGAGACGTACAGGTCCGCCCGCGTCGACTTGAGCCCGGACATGTAAATGGCCCGGGGGTAAATGGTGTCGATGCCCTTTGACTTAAGTTCCAGCGCGATCGCCGCTTCCTCGAAGGGGCTGTTGTAGCCCCAGGCGGCCACGCGGGCGGCGCGTGAATCCGAGGCTCGCAGTTCGGGTTGTTCGCCCACGCGCGAGAGTTTCCAGACCAGGTTGATCTGGTCCTTGGTCAGGGTGTAGTAGGTCTGGTTGGTATCGGACAAGCGTTTGCCAGGCGTGCGCCGCCAGCGTTCGGGCAGGAAATAGTCAAAGAGCTCCGGATCGCGGCCCACCACCCAAAGCATGCCGTGGGTGCTGTCGGCGTGGCCGCAAATGTAATCCACTCCCAGTATCCGCACCGGTTTCAAATGCGCCGGGCATTTCAGGTTGGCGCGCACTTCAAACCGGTCTCGTTGATGGCGCAAATAACTGGCGCGGCGGGAGGTTTGGATCTTCTGCTCGTATTCGGCGGTGCGCTGGAGCAGCTCGAAGTCAATCAACGCATAGGCGTAATCGCCGGTCCGGTCACGCAGCAGGGAACCATCCTGACGACACCGCAGAATCACGTGCGCCGGCTTGTGGTCCACCACCTGGAATCCGTTCCGCTGCAGTTCGGCCTTCGCTTTCAAGGTCAACCGCATCATTTCCTGCGCGCGTCGCACGGGATCTCCCAGGGTGAGCTCGAGCGCCACATCGGCCGATTCACCCTTGATCCACTGATAGATCAGGACGTAGCCGCGGAGGATGTCCAGCTCCACATCCCGGCACTTGGCTTTTTTCCGTTCGATCCGGTGGACTTTGCGGCCGGTCTGCCACAACTCGAGCCGTTCCGGTGGCACATAGATGGCCAGGGGATGATGTGTCCGTATTCTCACGCCGGCGCGGCGGGCGCGCAGTTCCATCACCAGGGCGAACTCCTCGTAGGGACTGTTGAACTCAGCCTGGGTAAACTCTTCGAAGGCGCGGGTGTCCAGCGGGACATCTTCGCCGACCCGGCAGTATTTCACCACCAACTCAATGGCCCGGTCGTTCACCACCTTGGTCGGGATCCGATAGACCACGCTGGTGCCATTCAGGCGCTCCCGGTTTTCCTTGAACCACCTGTCATCCCGCCAGTTCTCCCACTGCAGGTGGTCAACAAACGGCAAGCCATACCGGGTCAGGTAAAGATCACCGCCGTTCGAGGTTGGGACATGGACATAATCGACGCCCAACAATCGCATGGGGGTCGAGTTGGGTGGCAGCCGGCGACCCCGGAAGAAGTCCGAGGGCTCCTCGGATGCGGCCGGGTGACCCCCGGCGATCGGCTCGTCCGGGATGGGTGGATGATCCGTGTCGTTCGTGTGCATCGCGCCTCATACGGGCCGTCGAGTCTCAGCCCGATATGCGGCCACGGTATCCTGATGCCTGTCGTGGACGCAACCCCGTCGAGAGCCGCGCGTCAAGGTGGCAACAGTCTTCGGAAGCCCACTGTCACGTCCTAATTTCCGTTTGTCATTTTCGGAGCTACGGAGATGTCGAGGCGGGAGTTTTTGAAGCGGGCGGTTCCGGTCTGGGAACGCGAC
>JAHDYP010000008.1 GCA_023383055.1 Verrucomicrobiota bacterium
CCAGCAGTCCAAGGTGTTTGTTGGTTTTGGCGCGCAACACCTGTTGCGCGTCGAAGGATTTGCCATTGTCGGTGATCGACATGTAAATGGTGTCCTTGAGCTTGCGGATGCTCACTTTCACCTGGCTGGCTTCCGCGTGTTGCGCGACGTTGGTGAGCGCGGCGTGAGCAACGCGATAGAGCACCGTGCGCCGGTTGTCGCTCAATTCTTCCAGACCGGCAAACGTGGTGAGGCGCACGCGGATGCCCGTGCGCTTGGCGAAGTCCTTCAGGAAGGAATGCAGGGCCGCGGCCAGTCCCAGATCGTCCAGGGCGGCCGGGCGCAGTTCCCGGGCAAATTGATGCACAATTCCCACCGACTTTTCCACCAGCCGTTGCGTCCGGGCGATCCTTTGCTTGAGTCTCAGCGGGTCGACCATGTTCTGTTGGGTCAGGCTCTCCAGATGAACATTGATGCCCACCAGGGTTTGGGTGATCTCATCATGCAGTTCGCGGCTGATGCGCCGGCGTTCCTCCTCCTGCGCATGCAGAATGCGATGCGTCAGATACCGCAACTGCTCCTGCATGTGCTGGGATTCCTCCAACAACTGATTCTGGCTTTGTTGGCTGCGCTTCAAGGCTGCTTCCACCACCTGGCGGCGGACAATCTCCAGGGCCAGTTCCCGGTTCTCCACCCCCAGAACCTCGAGTCGGCGCTGCGCCTCTTCCGCCCGCTTCAGGGCGGTGATGTCGGAAACCGCCATCCGACACCAGGTGCGCGGCCCGTTTGGGGAGGCTGCGGACGTAGCGTGGAGGTTGGCCCAAAAGGCCTGGCCATCGGCCTTCAACAGGGTTGCCTCGCAAGCCTGTTTGCCGTGTCCCGCGAAGACTTGCTTGAGGAAGTCGAGCAGAATCGCCTGACTCGCGGGTGCCACAAAACGGGTGATGCGCCGATGAATGAGCTGGGACCGCTCGAGGCCAAGCATCGCGGCCCCCATCAGGTTCGCTTCGAGGATCTGGCCCTGCTCATCCAGGGAGAAGTAACCGACCGGGGCGAAGTCATAGAGATCGGTATACTTCTCCAGCGCGGCCTCCATCCGATCCCGGGCTTCCTGGAGTTCCGCGTTCTGCAGCTCCAATTCCACCTGGTGGACCTGCAATTCGTGGAGCAGCCGCAGTTTGTCGGCGGCCGATTTCGGTGCTCCGACCTTCGGGGACCGCGGTTTCGACTGCTTTCGCAGCCGGACTTCGGCCCGTCGACGCAACCCGGCGTTGGCGGTTTTGAATTTTGGCTTCTGTTTCATGGGCCACGCCTCACGTTTCACGTTTCACGTTTCACGCCTCACGTTTCACCGGCCCCAGGACCCGGGCCAGGGTCTTCCGCAGGTCGTCACTGTTGAAGGGTTTTCTCAGAATGCCTTTGAAACCGTACTGTTGGGGCTCCAAAAGCACGGCGTCATCGGAGTAACCGCTCATGACGATGGCCTTGATGGCCGGGTCCGCCTTGAGCAGCGATGGCATCGCCTCCTGGGCGCCGACACCTCCGCGAACGGTTAAATCCAGGATGACGGCATCGAAGGGACGCTCCTGGCCCATAGCCTTTTCGTAAGCTTCGACCGCGCTCATTCCCTCCGCCACCAGGACCACTTCTTGTCCCATGCGCCGGAGCAGCGCGCCAAGGACTTCCCTCACCTCCTCCTCGTCATCCATCACCAGGAGCTTCCCGGGCCGTGGTAGAAGAGTTTTCGCGGATGCCTTCGGTCCTTCGGGCACCACCCGGCGGGCGGGAAGGTAGACATCGAAAGTAGTTCCCTTTGCCTCCTCGGACTTCACGGCAATCGCGCCACCGTGTCTCCGAATGACCGTATGGCAGATCGTCAGGCCCAATCCCATGCCCTTTTGGTCGCCCCGTTGTTTGGTCGAAAAATACGGGTCGAAGATCATCGGCATCACCGCTTGGGCAATCCCCGTGCCCCGGTCCGCAATGCTCACCCGAAGGTAGTCTCCCGACGGCAGGGAGGGCACTTCGTGAGACGCGAGCACCGTATTCTCGGCCCGGACTGAGATCGATCCACCCGTCGGCATCGCTTCGCGCGCGTTCAGGACCATGTTCCGGATGACCTGGCCGATCTGCCCTTCGTCCACCTCCACCAGCCAGAGATCGTCGGCCAAAGCGAGATTACACCGCACCCGGGAACCACTCAGGGCCGGCCGGATCGCCTCCTGGATCACCCGCGACAATTGCGTCGGCTTCCGAACCGATGCGCCCCCTTTGGCAAAAGTGATCAGTTGCTGGGTCAAACCGCGGGCCAGCAACACCGCCTTCTTGGCGTCTTCCAAATACTGTGTTAATTCCCCCACAGGAGGGGTGAGCGTCTGGGCCAACTCCACATTCAGGAGCATGACTGTGAGCAGATTGTTGAAATCATGGGCGATACCTCCCGCCAGGATCCCCGTGGACTCGAGCTTGCTCAGGATGAGCCGATCGATCTCCGCCCGCTTGTGCTCGGTCATATCGATCACCGCCGCGCGGCACTCTCTCCGCGAGGCGGCTAGCGCCGCCTCGATGCGCACCGCGACCGGTGTCTTGCCCTCCCTGAGGAGTGTCACTTCGCAGAACTGGCGGTCTTTGCTCTCGAACACTTGCTTGAGAAACACGTTCCACTGAGGGAGGTCGGCTTCGGCAACGCGATGGCCGAAGCGCCCCTTCAGCAAGCGGGAGCGTTCGATTCCCAGAAGGCTGGCCGCGGTTAAGTTCGCCTCCTGGATTGTTCCTTCATGGTCGAGCGTGAAGTAGGCTACCGGGGCGAAATCGTAAAGGTCACCGTACTTTTCCAGACCCGCCTCCACCGCATCCGTGGCGTGTTGCAGTTCCTCGTTCTGCATTTCCAGCTCGATCTGGTGGACCTGAAGTTCGTGGACCAGTTTCCGCAAGTCGGCGTCGGTCTGGTCCGGTCCCGGTTTCGGGCGCTGTTCCCGGAGCCGTTTCTCGGCTTGCCGGCGTCGTTCGACGGCTTCCGCTGAGTTCGTGGGTGTGGTTCGCACGGTCGGAGCTTCTCGGAGATTAGCTGGCATTGATTGCCGTGTCGCCGGCCTTCCCGCGACCTCGTTTGGGTGAGCGTTTCGCGGCGCGCCGATCCCGACTGGCCTGTTTCAAGCGCAGCTTGGTTTCGAGCGACTTGGCCGCGGTGATGTTGGCGAAAGTGATCACCACGCCGTCAATCCAGTCGTCCACGGTGCGATAGGGCATGATGCGCACCGTAAACCAGCGGCCGTCGCGGGTGGCGACGGGCATTTCGGTCGAGGCCAGGGTTCGCAGGACTTCGCGCACGTCGTCCGCCAACCTCGGGTAATTCAGATCCGAAACCAGGTCGGTGATGGGTCGGCCGACGTCACCGGGTATGAGCTTGATGATATGGATGGCTTTCGGGGTGAACCGGCGCACGTTGAGATCCTTGTCCAGGAAGAGGGTGGCGATATCGGTGCTGTCGAGCAGGTTCTTCATGTCGTTGCTGGCCCGGGAAAGCTCGTCCACCTTGGCCTGCAACTCGGTGTTGAGCGTCTGGAGTTCCTCGTTGAGCGACTGCATTTCCTCTTTCGAGGTGGTGAGTTCTTCGTTGGTGGACTGCAGTTCTTCATTCGTGGACTGCAATTCCTCGTTGGCGGATCGGAGCTCTTCCTGCGCGGTCTGCATGACTTCATGGGTGGCCCGCGCCTCGGAGCGGACCTGTTGCAGCTCCCGCTCGAGTTCCGCCAGTCGCGGGACGCGGGCAGGGGATTTCCGCGGCTGGTCCGTCGCCTGGGGGGGGGCGGGCACGGCCACGTCGGTGAATACGATCATCACCAATCCCTGCAGCGGCCCGGGTTCCTCCAGCCGCTGGACGGCCACATCCACGCCTTGCTCGCCTCCGGGGATCGCCACTTTGAGCCCGTGGAGCGTCACGCTGTCCGTCTGTTTGAGCGCCTGGTGGAAGGCCCCGGAGAGTTCGTAGCGGAGCCCTTCGCGAGCCATGGCGAACAGGTTCCAGTTGGCCTTGCCGGCGGCCGGTTCCAGGTATTTGCCGGTGTGACCGCTGATGTAGAAGATGTCGCCCTTGTCGTTGGCCAGCACGGCTGGCGGGGAATAGCGCTGCAGCATGAGCTGATCCGCCAGGGTCTGGAGACTGAGCGGCGGTCCCGTCGCTGGTCGGTTCTCCGGGCTCGCGGGCAATGCTTCGCTGAAAGTCGAGGGAAGGTCGATGGGCCTGGGTCGCGGGCCGGATTCCGTTCGCCGGAAGAGTCGCGATTTGCCGTGGAGCGGGGCAAACAGGTCCGTGGCGCCGCCGGTGGTCTCCGCGCTTCCAAGGAACAAAATGCCGCCCTGACTCAGGCTGTAGTGGAACAGCGGAATCAGTTTCTTCTGCACCTCCGACGTCAGGTAGATCAGCAGATTGCGGCAGCTCAGGATGTCCAGCTTGGTGAAGGGCGGGTCCATGATGAGATTCTGCGGCGCGAAAATCACCATCTCGCGGATTTCCTTTCGCACCCGGTAGCCGCGCTGTTCCTTGGCAAAGAACCGGCCGAGTCGCTCCGGCGAAACGTCGGCGGCAATGTTGCCCGGAAAGACGCCCTGACGCGCCTTGTCGATCGCGTCCCGGTCCAGGTCGGTGGCGAAAATCTGCAGGGGAAAACTGTTCTTGGGCTTGACCTGCTCGAGCGCTTCCCTGAACACCATGGCCAGCGAATAGGCCTCTTCTCCCGTCGAGCAACCGGGTACCCAGGCCCGTAAAGCCTGGCCCGGTGACCGGTTCGTGAGGAGCGGTGGAATGGCGTGGTCGCGCAAATACTCCCAGGCGGCGGGGTCGCGGAAGAAATTCGTCACTCCGATCAGCAACTCTTTGAAGAGCAGATCCAGCTCCTGCGGGTTCTCCTGCAAGTAGCGGACATAGACCCCCATCTTGTCGATCTGGTGAATGCCCATGCGCCGCTCAATCCGTCGATAGAAGGTGTTTCGCTTATAGAGGGAAAAATCGTGCCCGGTGTGCGCGCGCAGCAGGATGACCGCCTTTTCCAGGGAGCTTCGCGTTTTGTCCTCGACGGCCGCTTCCGTCCGCGCGATGAGCGGAGCGCGCTGCAGGTAGGCGAGGATTTTCCCCGGCAGTTCTTCCACCGGGGCCACGATGTCCGCCAGCCCGGCGTCGATCGCGCTGCGCGGCATGCTGTCGAATTTGGCCGTCGCCGGTTCCTGCACCAGCACCACCCCCGCCTTTTCCTTGATGGCCCGCAGTCCCAGGGTGCCGTCCGAACCCATCCCGGAGAGAATCACGCCGACGCTGCGCTCTTTCTGGTCCTCCGCCAGGGAGCGAAGGAAGAAGTCGATCGGCAGCCGCTGGCCGCGGGGTGCCGCCGGGGCGAAGAGGTGCAGCACTCCGTGCAGGATGGACATGTCCTTGTTCGGTGGGATCACATAGACGCAATCGGGCCGCACGCGGGTACGGTCCTTGACCTGGATGACTTTCATGCCGCTGGCGCGCTGAAGCAGTTCGGGCATGATCCCCTTGCGCGTCGGATCGAGGTGCTGGACGATGACAAACGCCAGGCCGCTGCCCGCCGGCACGTGTCCCAGGAAGTGCTCGAGGGCCTCGAGGCCCCCGGCGGAGGCGCCGATGCCAACGATGGGAAAGGCGGCCTTGATCGACGGGGCGCGACTCGCCGGGCGATCGGCGCGGATCGATTTCTCAGGTCGGCGTTTCGGTCCCAATTGCGGTTTCATGATCCGGTTACGCGCAGTTTGCACCCGGGGTCCGACGCGCTCAATCGAAAAGGTCCTCGACCACCGGTCCGCCGCGCGCCGTCGCGCGTTTCAGTTTCATGGACAGGTCGGCAGGCCGCACTCCTCAACCGAGCCAGCTCCTATGTCCCCAAGGTGAACCGTGTATCGGGAGTTTCTTGCCTGTCGTCCGCGCCGCATGCGCATGCGATTCTGACGTTGCGCGGAGTATAGCCGGGGCCAGCCGTCCGAACCATGGGGTATTCACCCCATAGAGACGAGTCCACCGCTGGTGTAGCCTGCCTGATGGCTGTTGATCCATGCTTTCACCCGTGAAGAACCGACGGTGATCGACCTGCTTCGGCTTCGAGCACCGGCCTGAATATGCGAAAACAGATTCTCACCTCCCAAACAGCGACCGCGGCCCCGTTTGCGGGGGAACTCGACCTGGCCATCCTCGCCACTGTGGCGGTGACCTCCGAAGCCAGCGATCATCCGGTCGAGAACGCCTTCGATCACCGGCGCGGACCCGGCGGGAGCCGCTGGATCGCGGCTGCACCCGGCGAACAGACCCTCATCCTGGCTTTTGACGCGCCCCAAAGCATTCGTCACATCGCCCTCGAAATCGAGGAGACCCAGAACCACCGCACCCAGGAGCTGCATTTGGCCGTGTCGCACGACGGCGGGATCACCTTCCACGAACTGCTCCGCCAGGAGTTCAATTTCTCTCCCGCCAGCACGACCTTCGAGCGCGAGAACTGGGCGGTCGCGGTCGATCAGGTCACCCACTTGCGGCTTGGCATCGTGCCGGACAAAGGCGGCGGGCAGTGTCTGGCCAGCCTGACGGCCCTCGCGCTGCGGCAGGGGTACCCCCCATAGCGCGCAGCCAGCCCGGGGCTTACGTGCCCGGTAATGACGGAGCTGGAAAACCGACTGAATCCCACTGAATGGAGAAAGGCATGTCCTATGTGTCCATGTTCCAGAAGGTCTTGGCCTCTGCCTCCATCTTGGCCAGCCGGGTGTAGTAGTCAGGGAATTCCGTCAGGTGCGCCAGCGCGATCTTACCGGTCAGGAGCGGGTCATCGTTGGTGACATTGGCCTTCTGATCCGCGGTGCCATGTTCCAGTTCAACACCCAAGCCGGCGCGGAATTGTTCCGGATCGAACTTCTCCCACCGGATGCCGAGTTGTTCGCCGATGGATTTTGCCTCTTCCAGGGTAAATGACTTCTTCTTCATAATGTTAACGTGATGACTTGCAGCGCCTTCTATGAGGCGCGCAGAAATGCCACCGGATCCTGCTTTTCGGGCGTGGTCAAGTGGAGCTGCTCTTTGGTTTGTGTTCATGTTCGAAGTCTCCTGAGGCAAGACCGATATTTAGCGATTCATAACATACGTCAGACACCTGCCGCTATGGGGTGTTTACCCCAAGGCGGAGCTGACGGGCAACTGGCATGGCAGGCTGGGGTGAACACCCCATTGCGCCAGGCAACTCCCAACCTTAGCGTGGCTCGATGTCAACCGAGTGCCAGGCGAATCCCTGGCCGACACCGAGGACGAGGACGTCTGGAATGAACTCTTCAGTCGGATCGAAAACAAACCAAAGGTTACTATGTCTATTGCTCGTGTTACCGAAATCAAATCCTCGTCCCCAAAGAGCTTTGACGACGCCATCAAAACGGGCGTCGCTCGTGCGGCCAAGACGTTGACAAAGGTCCGATCCGCCTGGATTGAAAACCAGGAAGTAATCCTGGACGATGACGGCAAGGTGGTGGAATACCGCGTCCAGATGAAAATCACCTTCATCCTGGAAAAGTGACCGTCTGGCGAGGCGCGCACCAGACCGACGACCAGTGGGCACCTCATCATGGCGTTTCAGAGGGGCAATGGGTCAGAATCATTACGATCACGAGGCACTGACCCCGTTTACGGCCCGTTCCCAGCCTCGCCGGCATCGCCCGCCTGACATGACATGATAGCGCTTTCGGCGCCCGTGGACGCGCTGCGGGCGGCGCTCGTGGCGAAGGCGATCTTGAGCAAACGCGCCAGAGACATGCCGCGTTGATCATTCAGTTCAGACGACGGAGGCGCGCGCGGCTGCTGTTGTTGACGAATTGGGCATACGGTTGGATTCCACGACGCCGCTGGAAACAGCGTACCGGGTCAGGCTGGCGATGTTGTGGATGTTCAGCATATTCATGAGGTCTTGCCGGTGCTTCTCCACGGTTTTGATGCTCAAGGACAGCAGGCCGGCGATCTGCTTGGTGGCATACCCTTCTGCGATCAACTGGAGGACTTCGGCTTGACGACTGGTCAACTGCGTGGTTTTTGCCTTGATCTGGCTGCCGTTGGGAAACCTGTCCTGCCATTGCTTCAAGATGCGGCGGGCAATGGGCGGACTGAAGAAGGCATTGCCGCCGGCGATTTCGCGGATGGCCCGCAACAAATCATCCGCGCCGGCTTCTTTCATCAAGTAGCCGGCGGCGCCGGCTTCCACCGCATGCTCGATGTACGCATCATCACTGTAAGCCGAGAGGATGAGCACTTTGGAGGAGGGGACTTCCTTGGCGATTTGGCGCGCGGCTTCCAAACCGTTGAGCAGTGGCATCGCCAGGTCCTGAAGGACCACGTCGGGTTTAAGCCTTTTCGTTTCCCGCACCGACTGTTGGCCGTTGGCCGCTTCACCGACAACCTGGATATCAGCCTCCGCTTCCAGGAGCAGCCGCAGTCCATTTCGCACCACGGTGTGATCGTCGGATAGTAACACGGTTATTGTTTTCATATATTGCCTTGATTGGAATCCGTTTTTTCACGGCTGGGTTCAGGCACGGTTAGTCAACGCCACGCCGACATTCCTGCCAGGTCTGCGTCCACCAACTCCGGCGGGGCCGCTTCCGCGGTTTCCTCCGGCGCCAGGGTGTTGTGCGTCAGCCAGAAATCCTTGATGGCTTTGGCCATGGCCACAAGTTCGCTCGCCTGGGAGGGCTTGACCAGAAAGCCATTGGCGCCCAAACGGTAGGCGGCCGCGATGTCTGTATCATCTCCGGACGCGGTCAGCATCACCACCACCAGGGTCGGCCCGGGCTGTTGACGGATCCACTTGAGGACGTTCAGACCCATCACGTAGGGCAGCTTCAAATCCAGCAACACCAGGCATGGCCGCGGGAACTTCTGGCGGTCGGCGAACTTGCCGCAGCCCTTCAAATAGTCAATCGCCTGCCGTCCATCCGTCGCGACTTGAATGGGGTTCGCCACGCCCGCCTGGCGCATGGCGTGTTGCAGGAGAAATACATCGTTCGGATCGTCTTCAACCTGGAGGATGGGTGGCATGGTCTTATCCTTTCCTTAACTGAATCCAGAAGCTGCTGCCTTTGCCCAATTCGGAATCGAAGCCGACCTGCGCCCCCATACGTTCCACGGCCTTACGCACGATGGTCAGGCCAATGCCGGTGCCCTCGTACTCCGTGGCCGGGTGGATACGTTCCAAGAGCCGGAAAATCCGTTCGTGGTTTTCGGAGGCGATGCCGATGCCATTGTCCTTGAACCACACGCGCACGCATTCCCTCCTTTCTTCAGCCGCAATCTCCAGTTGGGGCGTGATTCCGGGCGCGACGAATTTCGCGCCGTTGCCCAGCAGGTTGGAGATGCATTGGGTCAACAGCGCTTCGTTGCCCATCACCTTTGGCAACGTGCCCCGGATGGTAATCTGCGGCTTGATCGGCAGCCCATTCGGGTAGGTTTCGATGATGTCGCGCACCAGGCGGTCGAGGTCCACCGGTTGCATCGGCAAAGCCGAGTGAAGGATTCGGGTATAATTCAAGACATCCTGGATGAGATGGTCGAGGCGGACGGCCGAGCGCATGATCTGGTGAAGATAGTTGACCCCCTTCTCATCCAACTGGGTGCCGTATTCATCCACCAGAAACTGACTGTAACTTTGCATGGCCCGCAGCGGCGCGCGCAGGTCATGCGATACGCCGTAGGAGAATTCTTCCAGTTCGTTGATAGTTTCGCGAAGCTGGCCGGTGCGCTCCCGGACCATCTCCTCCAGGCGTTGAGCGTATTGGCTGACCTCATCCTTGGCCGCCGCCAGGTCCTGCTGGGCGCGCTTGCGCTCGGCGATTTCCGCGATCAGTTGAGCGTTCAAATGTTCTGCCGCTTCGGTGAACTCATGCTGGCGCACCGATCCGACCATCAGCGCCTCGTTCAACGCGAACATCGTTTCCTGGACCCGCGACGGTTCGCTCGGCCGCAAAATTCCCGGGGTTGGATCGGTGATCATAAAGTTGCCTCTATTTCGTCGCCTTCGGTTCCGGCGCGGCCTCGTCAGCCTGGGGCGGGCGCGGGCCGGTGCGCGTGGGGATGCCGGTGATCAGCCGCTCGTAGTCCGTGGAACGCGGGTGAATGACGACCACCCCCTTGTCCGTGATGACGTATTCGCGGATGTCTTTGCTGTGATTGCCGCCGCGCATTTTGATCACGGCGATCACTTTGCGAAGCTGACCGTCAATTTCCACACTGCGCAGCCGGATGATGTCATCGGTGAGAAACGAAACCGTGTAATGGCTGTATTGCAGCGAGGTGAAGTTGTCCTCCACCTCGACCGTGGTGAGAATCGTGACGCCGGCGCCGGTCAAGGCCACGATCATGCGGTAGAGCGACTCGCGAAAGTCCTCGCGGAAACCGGGCGCCAGCGCCATCTCAAAACCGACCAGCGAATCAATCACCAGCCGTTTCGCCCCGACTTGCCTGATGGCTTCGAGAATCTCATGCGTGATTTCATCCACCGAGAGGTCGAGCGGACGCAGGTAAAGGACTTCCAGCTTTCCCTTTTGCTGCGGCGTTTTGAGATGCATCCCCAGGCTGGCGGCGCGATCCACGTAGCCTTGCGGGCGTTCTTCGAAGAGGGCCACGATGGCCGCCTCCCCCCGGCGCAGTCCTTCGGCGATAAAATGTGTGGCCAGCGCCGATTTGCCCGTCCCCGAAGGCCCGGCCACCAGGAGACTGTCGCCCTCGATCAGTCCCCCGTTCATCATCTGGTCCAGCTCGGGGATGCCGGTCGAAAGCCGCCGTCGTCCCCGCAACCCGTTCATATCCTTGCTGTTCATTCCCAGGGAGCGTGAGAAGGCCTGCAACCCATCGTCATCGATGCGGAAGGTGTGCAAGCCCGGCACCGATGCCTGTCCGCGCAGCTTGAAGACTTGCAGTTTTCGCCCCACGGAATTGCGCTCCGTCACCTGCGAGAGCCAGAAGAGGCCATCGGCGACGGTGAACACCGGATTGTCGCGCATCTCTTCCGGGACATATTCGCCGACCAGAAAGGTCGTGGCTTCCCAACTGGTGAGAAACTGGGCGAGGCGCTGGATGAACATTTGCATGTCCCCTTCGCTCGCGCCGGCCGCTGCTTTGCGCACCACGGTGCGAAAGGAGTCCACCACCACAATGCCCGGATTGGACGCCTTGACTTGCCGGATGATCTCCTCGAGCACCGCGTTCAGGTCCTGCTCCGTGACCACGTCGCTCAGGTTGAAGAAACGGATGGCCTGGCCCAACTTGGATTGGTCGAAGAAGGAATACTGTTGCTGATAGCGCAGCATCTTGATGGCGGGTTCGCCAAGGACGGTGAAATAGAGCGCCGGCTTCCTCGGCGTCGCATTGGCAAAGACGATCTGGTGCGCCAGTGTGGTTTTGCCGCAACCGGGCGTTCCCGCGATGATGTTGAAGGAAAGTTCCGGAACACCGCCGCCCAGAATCTCATCCAGCCCGCGCACGCCGGTCGGCAGTTTGCGGATCGTGACTTTGGCGGGTTGGTTCCGGACCTTTTTCGGCGAAGCGGGTTTGGTCGGGCGACTTTGCTTTTTCATTATTGCCTCGGTTTTCATCCCCTGTTCCCTTCACCGAAATCCAAATCGTCGAGTGGAACCTTCGGCCAGACGTCGCGCACCAGGCGCAGCGTCAAACTTGCGCCAATGAAAGCCACCAGCAGCCCCAGCAGGTGGGCGAGCAGAACCTCTCCGCCCTCGGTGAAGTCGTTCCGGTCAAGTTGCGCCTCGAATTCATCCAACCTTTCCAAAGGCCCGTCCGTTTTGATCCGCACCACCCGCAACCAGGGAACTTCCCGGGCGGACAGCGCCAGCGCGCGCGCCAGGACCGTGCGAAATCCGGCGTTGCCCATGAACGTCGCCAGATGCAGACGCAGTTTCTCACAACCGCGAAAGGCCGCCGGGATTTGTGCCCCATAGGATTTGGTGTCGCCCGCCTCCTGACCGATGAGCCGCCGGGCGAAATTCCGCATGAGAGGAGTCGCGTGGTTCATGGGGAAACGCGCCTGGGCGGGACGTCACTCCCCGGGCGGCGGTGTGGTTGTGGGTTTGTGTTTTCAGATAACGGGCGGGCCGCCTGGAGGGTAATTGCACGGCTTGCGCGCGGGATGACTTTTCGTATTGCGGGATCCACGATGAGTATCCCGTCCCGGGCCGCGCCTGGCCGTGATCGCTGGCCGTCGCTCAATCTCATCATGTTGGCGGTACTCACCCCATAAGCATAGCCCTGGATGTCCGGTGGGGATATGGGGTGAAACCCTACCATGCCATGACCAGCACCCGATAGCATTTCGGTGGGGTCAGGGCGGCCCATTCCACTGCCAACAATTCACGTGCGAATCCTCCGGCCGAATCGCCAGCGCACCGACGAACTCGGCTGCCGGCCTCAATGAATGAAGCCGCCACGGCGGCAAAGTCGCCGGAACACCAAGCAGTTCGGCAGCGTCACCGGGCGCCAGCGAAACCTCGATTTGGTCAAGTTGATCGTTTAATCCCGAACCGATAGCCTTCAGATAGGCTTCCTTGCGCGTCCAGCAATTGAAGAAAGCTTCCCTGCGCTGCTCCGCGGGCAGCGCCTGCAGGAGACACTTTTCACGCGGCGAGAAAAAGCCTGACACGATTTGCTCCGCATCATCCATCGCGCGGATGCGTTCGACATCCACGCCCAGCTCGTGTTTCGCGATGGCGTAAACCGCAATCGCATCCGAATGGGCCAGGTTGAAATGGAGCGAACGCGCGGCCGCCGGCGCCGCGATGTGTGGCTTTCCAAACTCCCCGCGGGTGAACACGAGGTGTGCGGGATTAAGCTCGAACAATGCAGCGAGAATTTCTCTCAGTGTGCCGCGGCCGGCGATGAACCGATTGCGGTCACGTTCCAGATAAAAATGATTCGCGCGTCGCCATTCACCGTATGACAGCAATTGAGCGAGTTCTTCGAGCCGCTTCGAAGGCACATCCAGCGGCGAGCAAAAGACATGGACATTGCCGTCAGCCGGCCTTAAGCCGCCGGGCGCGGCGTTCCACAAGACATCCACCGTGTTCATACGCTCTGATAAAAATGGACCGGGAACTTCACGCGGCTCCACGTGCCGGGCCGCCAGCACTCGTAAAGATGGAGCCATGGCTTTGCCGCCAGCATCGGGCTGAGCACCGGATTGCCATAGGCGATCCGCAGGGAACGGGGCCGCGCTTCGAGCGATTGTTCGATGCGTCCCAGCATTTTGTCCATGGTCGCTTCCCCAAACGGTGAAATCAGCACCACGGCGGAGACCGGATCAAAGTCGAAATCCGCCGCGGACTGGCAGGCGAAGCGAACGGGCGCGCGGCGACCGCGCATTTTCCGGCCGTTCGCCTGTCCGAGGGCAAGCAGGTCCGCGTCAATATCAACGCCGATCACTTCCTTGACGCGATAGGTGGCCGCGACACAGACGACCCGGCCCTTGCCGCATCCGATATCCACGACCACGTCCTCGGGCTTCAACTCCAGGCGAGCAAGGATTCTGAAATACGTGTCGTAGGCGAGACATCCGTAGTCGCGTGCATCGGGATGCAGAACAAGCGCGCCGCCCCGGGTGTGAATGCCCAGTCTTGCCTCCCAGACAAGGTCGCAGGCGCGGTTGAGCAACGAGGTGCAATAGCGCGGGAATCTGGGGGCGGGCGAGAATCCGTACTCTGGAGTTAGTTCCGCGGCGAGCGTTGACATACCGGCAAACTATGGACTTGGCGGACATGGCCGCCAGTAGGTGAATACCTACCTTCCGGGGACTTTTGACCGGCCCGTGCGCACGGCGCTGCGCGGTATGCCCAACTGCGATTAATTGCACCCGACCAGGGCGGCCCGGACGCGCCCGCCCGATCTGCACTATGCCCAAAGTCTCCCTTGACACCCGCTCCCGCCGACTGAGAGTTAATCCGTTGGAATGAAATCGTTTCCGCAATGCTGCACATCATTGCTCAACCGCGCCTGTGATCTTTTTTGGGAGGCGCGGCTTGGTATCCGCACGCTCGGCGGCGAGAGCAGCCTTCACCCGGATGCCGAGGATTACGGCTACCTCGCCTATCACACCTATTTTTCCATGTTCGACCGGCTCGCCCTGCAGCCGTCGGACGTCGTTGCCGATCTCGGCTGCGGCAAGGGCCGGGTCGTTTGCATCGCTGCCACGTATCGCGTCAAGGAAGTAATCGGCATTGAAATTGATCCTTCGCTCTGCGCGCAGGCGGAAACCAACGCCGCCCGAATGCGCCGCCGCCGCGCGCCCGTTCGCTTCGCCTGCCAGTCGGCCGCGGATTTTAATTACAGCGACGTGACCGCAGTGGTGATGTTTCACCCGTTCGGGGCCGACACCCTGCGTGAGGTGCTCGGCAACTGGCGGAGATCGCTACAGGCAAGACCGCGCGTGCTACGGGTCGTTTACAGCAATCCCTTGCTCGGCTCGATGATAGCCGGGCAACCGTGGATTGAACTTTGTGAGTGCTGGAATCCAAGCACGTGGAGCCGCCTGAAGTTTCCCGTTAATTTTTACCGCAGTGTGCCCGCCTGACGG
Source organism: Verrucomicrobiota bacterium (assembly GCA_023383055.1). Classification (GTDB taxonomy): domain Bacteria; phylum Verrucomicrobiota; class Verrucomicrobiia; order Limisphaerales; family JAHDYP01; genus JAHDYP01. The sequence continues at coordinate 14,592 of JAHDYP010000008.1, forward strand.
GAAGCGCCAGCCGTTTCGGCGTTGGCCTCCGCTTCGCCGGCCACCATGGCTCGTTCCGTTTGCGGGAGATTCACACGCTTGTCGGAGAGCAACTGGCCGAAATCGAGTTTGATGAGGCGATCGGCGCAGGCGAAATACTGTTCATCGTGCGTGATGACGACAATCGTTTTGCCGCGCGCTCTCAATTCCGGAAGCAGTTGGCGATAGAAAATGTCTTTGAACTGCGGGTCCTGATCGGACGCCCACTCGTCAAACAGATAGAACGGGCGGTTCTCCAGGTAGGCGGTGAGGAGCGCCAGTCGTTTTCGTTGACCTTGCGATAGGTTCACCGTCGAGAGGTGGCCGTCCCGGATCTTGACCTTGTGGTCCAGTTGCAATTGCACCAGGTAACTCTTCGCCCGGGTGTCGAGATCGGCTTGCTCCACGCCGAGCAAGCTTTCGAACAGGTAAAAGTCGCCGAAGACGGCTGAAAAAAGCTGTCGGTATTGCTCGCGGTTTTCCTCGAAGATCGGTTTGCCATCGAGGCGGATTTCACCAATCTCCGGCTCATAGAGTCCGGTGAGGATTTTTGCCAGCGTGGATTTGCCGCTGCCATTTCCCCCGACGATAAAAACCAATTCGCCCGGACGGAACGTCAGGCTCATCGGGCCGAGCACAAAATGGCTGCCATCCTTTTCGCCGTGATACGAGTGGGTCACGCCGACCAGGTCCAGCCGCTCGAACGGCATCTCCTCCCCCGCCGGGATTGCCTCGGGCCCCGGTGCCGGTGCGTTGGCGGTAAGCGAAAAGCCGAGTTGCTGGATTTTGTGCAGCGAGACATTGGCCCGGCCAAACAACGAAAAGGTGCTCAACACTCCCGCCAGCGGCCCCATCAGATACAGGGTGGTGATGATGTAACCCGTAAGCGCCTCCTTGCCGATGGTGCTGAAGGCCGGCAGCAGGAAGAGCATCGAGCCAACGAACACATAAAACATCAAATGGCTCCAATGCTGCGAAATGGTAAACCGACGCTCCGCGGTCATGTTATGCCGCTGATACGCCTCGGTTGCGTCGTAAACTCCCCGCGCGAAAAACACCTCGCGCCGCGCGCGATGCAGTTTGAGTTCCTTGATGCCGAGCGTCAGCGCGCGAAAGTGGCCGAACAGCTTGTCTTCCTCTTCCCGCGCCAGGAGCAACGAGCGAAACGCACCCTTCATCAGGAAGCTGTAGGCAATCGCACCCAAAACGATCAAACCGAGCAGGCTGAGCAAAACCTGCCAGGAAAGCCACGCCAGATAAACCGCGCCGCCCAAAAGCAACGCGCCATTGACGGCGGTCAGCGACACGGCCAGCAGCGCCTGCGCGATGTGATAGATGTCGTCCGTCAGCGCCACCTGCAAACGGGCCGGGCCGACTTCTTCCATCTTACGCAGCGGCGCGTTCAGGATCGAACGGACCAGATCGCGGCGCAGGTTGGCAATGACGCCCTGGGAAAAACGCACGGCCACGATTTGCGAATAGAAGCTGGTCAGCAATCGGCCCAATCCCAGGGCGACAAAAGCGCTGATAATGGCCGCCGTGGTGCGCCCTTGATGGTTCAGCGCGATATTCACCATGGCGATCAAACCGGCGTTGCACGCACCGCTCAACAACGCCGCCACGGTCGTGAGAATCAACATTCGCCGGCAGTTGCGCAGAACAAATAGGAATAGAACCATAAGCTGATGGGTCAGCGGGTTTACGTAACGAGGACCGCGGGTGGCGGGTTTGTTTCGTGGGTTTCTCCGGCGCACGGCACCTGGGGCAGCTCCTCGGCGGCCAGGGCGATGGTGGGCGAATCGAATAAACCGGCGACCGGCAGTTCCACACCAAAGGCCTGCCCCATTCGGGCGATGGCCTGCACCGCCAGCAGCGAGTTGCCGCCGAGATGGAAGAAATTGTCGTGGATTCCGACGTGCGTCAAACCGAGCACTTCAGCCCAGATTTTGGCGACCGCCTTTTGCGTTGGGGTCTGCGGGGGCTGGTAACCTCCCGCCAGTTCCAGCCGGGACGGCTCGGGCGCGGGCATCCGCTGGCGATCCACCTTGCCGCTGGGCGTCAGCGGAAAGACTTCGAGTGGGACGAACACCGCCGGCACCATGTATTCCGGTAATTTGTCCTTCAAGAAAAGGTGCAGTTCCCCGCTCGCGCACGGCTTGGCCGGTTGGGAAATGTAATAGGCCACCAAACGTTTGGGCCCCGGCTGGTCCGCACGCGCCATCACCACAGCGTCGCGGACCTTTGCGTGTTGCCGCAAGGTGGCTTCGACTTCTCCCAGTTCGACCCGGAAGCCGCGAATCTTTACCTGCTCATCCCAGCGGCCCAGGAAATCGATGTTTCCGTCCGGCTGGTAGCGGGCCAGATCACCGGTCTTGTAGAGCCGGGCTCTGGTGTCCTCGTTGAACGGATGGGGAAAAAACCGGCACGCGGTCAAGTCCGGCCGATGGAGATAGCCGCGCGCCAGACAATCCCCGCCAATGTAAATTTCTCCCGCGACGCCGACCGGCACCGGCTGGCGCTCTTCATCGAGCAGATAGATTTCAGTGTTGGCGATCGGCCGGCCAATGGACGGCAGCGCCGGCCAGCGGCTGGGCGGACCGTTCAGGGTGCAGGCGGTCACGACGTGGCTCTCGCTGGGCCCGTAGTGATTGCACAGCATGCAATCCTTCAGGTGCTCAAATAGCCGCACAATGGCCGGCGTCGTCTGCAACTGTTCGCCCGCCGTAATGATTTCGCGCAGTCTCCAGTCGCCCGAGGTTCCCGGCTTAAAGGCTTCGGCCAGTTGCTGCAGGGCCACAAAGGGCAGGAACAGGCGTTCAATCTTCATTTCGCCGATGAATTGCCACAAGGCCACGGGATCGCGCCGCAGGGTTTCGTTCACCAGCACCAGCGTTCCGCCCGCGCACCAGGTGGAAAACATTTCCTGAAACGACACATCAAAACTCAGCGAAGCGAATTGCAGCGTCCGCCCGCCTTCCTTCAATGTGGAATTTCGCAATTGCCACGCGATCAGGTTGACCAGCGCACGGTGCGGCATCGCCACGCCTTTGGGCCCGCCGGTGGAGCCGGAGGTGTGGATGACATAAGCGAGATGCTCCGGATGCGTAGCCGCCACCGGCTGGGGGGCCTCCTGCGGAGCGGTGTCCGCCAGCGAATCCACACAGACGATTCTAAGGGTCGCGATCGGAAACAGGAGACGGTCTTGCAGCGATGCCTTGGTCAGCAGCACCGGCATGCCGGCATTTTCAACCATCACTTGCAGCCGTTCGGACGGATAGGCCGGATCCAGCGGCACATACGCTCCGCCGGCTTTCAGGATGGCCAGCACGCCAATGACCATGTCGAACGACCGTTCGATGCAGATGCCCACCGGCACGTCGGGGCCTACATTGAATCCCCGCAAGTGTTGGGCAAGTCGTTCGGCGCGCCCGTTCAGTTCCCCATAGGTGAGTGATTGGTCACCGAACACCACCGCCACCGCGTCCGGCGTGCGCCCGACTTGTTCCTCGAACAACTGATGAATGCAGCTTTCGCGCGAATAATCCGCCCTCGTGCGGTTCCATTCCACGAGCAATCGGTGTTTCTCTTCCGGGCTTATTGGCGGTGCGGCACGCCGGTCCGATCTTCCCCCGGCCGTGACAGGATCGGGCTGCAAGTAAGGTTCGATCAGCTTCGCCAGCAGCTTGACGTGCGGCACGTCGAGAATGCTCTCGTGCTCACCCGGAACGACGTGGACCGTGACGCCACCCGACGCGAACTCGCCCCAACCGCAGGCATTGTCGAAGGAGCAGACGAGCGGATGACCGCGTGTGCGAAACAGCGTGACGTGGCCGCCGTAAGGTTTCGGCCGGTAATCGGCGTAGGCGCGCAGGTGGGTGGCCCACAGTTCGCGGCGGTCTTCCGGTTGCGTGGTCAGGTCCACCCAGTCGTCCACGTCCAGTGCCACCGTCACTCCGCGCATGCGGTTCAAGAGATTGAAGCAATGTTTCTTGATGACGCGCGCCCGCCAGAGCACCAGTTGCCGCCGTTGCTCCGGTTTGAGGTGAAGCACATGCCCCAGGCGGTTGCTGAAGTTCCGGAGAAGGTTGACGCAGAACCTGGGCGTCGGTCGAACGTGGTAATAACCGGAGTTCGGCAGCGGACAATTAAACAGGGCCAGGAAGGAAACCGTTTGGCCCTGCGCTTCGAGCAGGCGCGCCATTTCGTAAGCCACATTGCCGCCGAAGCAGTAACCGCCCAGACGATAACTGCCCCAGGGCTGAAACGCGCGCAAGTCCGCCACATATTGCAGGGCCATCGCTTCCAGCGTGCCGAACTCCTCGCTGTCCAAGCCGCGGGAATTAAACGCGTAAACGGGCTGGTCCGGCCCGAGGAAGCGGGCGAGGTTGGCGTAACCCCAAAGCATGCCCCCGCCGATGCCATGCACCAGAAACAGCGGTGGCTTTGACCCGTGGGATTGAATCTCCACAATCGAGGAGGCAAACCGTGGGTTCTTCTGTTCGCCGCCACGAAGCAACGCCGCCAATTGTTCGATGGTGGGCGACTGGAAGATGGCCGCCGTGGTGAGCTTCCGGCCGAACGTCTTTTCGATCCGCGCCACGATGCGCGCGGCAAGCAGCGAATTTCCGCCCAGATCGAAAAACTGATGCCGCACCCCGATGGGGCGGGTATTCAACATTCCCTCCCAGATCGTCGTCAACTGCCGCTCCGTCTCATCCCGCGGGGCGACGAATTCGCCCGCCAGCACAGGTGTTCCCGGGTCGGTCCCGGGCAATCCTTTCCGGTCCACTTTCCCGTTCGGCGTCAGCGGCAATTCAGCCATCGCGACGAACGCCGCGGGTACCATGTACTCGGGCAACGCCTCCTTCAGGAACGAACGGAACTCGCCATTCGCGATCAACGCCCCGGGTTTCGCCACGAAATAAGCCACCAGGCGGTGGTCGCCGGGTGTATCTTCCCGCGCGACGACCACGGCCTGCTTGACGGCGGGATGCCGCACCAGCGCCAGTTCAATCTCGCCCGGCTCAATGCGAAACCCGCGAATCTTCACCTGTTCATCAATCCGCCCGATGAAGTCCAGATTGCCATCCGGCAGCCGCCGAACGCGGTCGCCCGTCTTGTACAGCCGTGCGCCGGGATCGTCATCGAACGGATTGGGAATGAACTTCGCTCCGGTCAGATCCGGACGGTTGAGATAGCCGCGCGCCAACCCCGCGCCGCCCAGGTGAAGTTCGCCCGCTTCACCATCCGGGACCGGACGCAGTCGCTCGTCGAGCACCAATGCCTGAACGTTGGCGATCGGTTGGCCGATGGGCACCGAATGAGTCTCGGGAAGTGGCGTGGAGGAATCGGCCTCGTAGAGCGTCGCCGTGATCGTCGCCTCGGTTGGTCCGTAAGCGTTGAACCATCGCACGCGGTTGCCGGTGAGTTTTCGCCATTGAGCCAGGGCCTCGGGAAGCACCCGCTCGTTTCCGGTGACCAACAAGCGGAGTGAGGCCGGTACCGCCGCCCCGGAGCTCTCCAGATCGTCAATGAGTTCATGCCACCATGAGGCCGGCAGGTTCAACACGGTGATCCGCTCTTGCTCGACGAAACGCAGGAACAGGTCGAAGGACCCGGTGCATGCCTCGGAACGTAACACGACCGTCGCGCCACTGATCCAGGCCGGGAAGATCTCTTCGCCGGCGACATCAAAACTGAGCGAGGTGAACTGCAGGACGCGGTCGCCCGGTGACAATTGATAAATCCCCGCCACGGCCCGGCTGTGATTGGCGAGACTGCCATGACAGATCAGCACGCCTTTGGGTTTGCCAGTGGAGCCGGAAGTGTAGATCAAATAGGCGAGATCTTCCGCCTTTGGCTTGGGAACGGGATTCTTCCCGCCCGCCTTTCTTATCTTTTCCCGGTCCGAATCAAGCAGGACGACCGTGGTGGGACGGCGGACGCCGTCGGATGCCGCCCGCTCATTCACATCGGAAAGCAAATCCGACAGATCTCGTTGTGTGAGGATGACCGGCGGCTGGGCATCGTCGAGAATGAATCGCAAGCGGTCCTTGGGATAAGCCGGGTCCAGGGGAACGTAGGCGCCGCCGGCCTTGAGCACGCCGAGAATCGCCACGGTCATGCGCCACGAGCGTTCCAGGCAAATGCCCACCAGGGTCTCCGCCTTGACGCCAAGTGAACGCAGGTAATTCCCCACCTGATTGGCGTGCGCGTTGAGCTCGGTGTAGGTGAGGGACATGCCTTCGCCGATCACCGCCACCGCGTCCGGTGAGCGGGTGACTTGCGCTTCAAACATCTGAACGATCGAACTCTCTTTCCGGGCGCCATTTCGACGCAAGGGATGGGACCGAGGATTTTTGTTTACCGCAATTGGAAGCGACGATCTGGCCGGTTCGAAGCGGGCCGTGAATTGCAATGGTTCGTTGTGTTGCGCGCGCGCCAGTTCGCCCCGGAGCTCCTCCGCCAGCACGCTGACGTGCGGTTCGTCAAGAATCTGCTCATGCGCGCCGGGCACGAGGTGAACCGCGGCCCCGCCGCCGGCGAAAGCGTGCCAGCCGTAAGCGTCGTCGAACGAACACCAAAACGGATGGCCGTGGCTGCGCAGGAGCATCACGCGACCCGCGTAGGGCTTCGTGCGGTGTCGAAACAGGGCGTGGATATGCGTGCGCCAGAGCTGGCGTTGCTCGGGTGGATAGGCGGTCAGGTCCACCAGCTCGTCCACAATCACCTCGGAGGTCGCGCGCCTGGCAAACACGCGCGCGATCCTCCGCGCAAAGGTGCGCGCGTACCAGCCGATGAACAGGCGACGCTCCGGTCCCGGCCGCCGGAGCAAACAGCCGGTGAAGTAACATAAATTCCCCGCGAAGCGCGCGAGCCACATCGGTGTGGGCGCGGCGCGGTCATAGGCGGAGTTGGGCGGGATGGAATTCAGCAGCGCCAACAGCGCCACCCGCTCACCCTGTTCGTGAAGTTGCCGCGCCATTTCATAGGCAACGTTGCCGCCAAAGCAGTAGCCACCCAGGTAATACGGTCCTTGGGGCTGAAAGTTCCGGAGGTCGGCGACATAGTGCGCGGCCATCTCCTCGATGGTGCCGAACTCCTCCTGGCCATCCAGTCCGCGCGATTTGAAGGCATAAACCGGCTGGTCGGTGCCGAGGTGCAGCGCCAACGCGGTGTAGCCCCAGAGCATCCCGCCGCCAGCACCATGCACGAGCATCAGTGGCGGCCGACTGCCCTGCGGCTGGATTTCCACGATGCTGGTTGCGCGCGGCGGCTGGCTCTCCTGGCGCAGCAACTTCGCCATCTGCGCGACGGTTCGAGAGTCAAACACCGAAGCGACGGGAATTCGCTTCCCAAACATGGTTTCCACCCGGGCAATCAGCCGCAAGGCCAGCAACGAATGTCCACCCAGTTCAAAGAAATCATCGCTGGCTCCAACGCGGCTGTGGCCCAAGATCTCCTGCCAGATTGCAGCCAACTGCCTTTCAACCTCGTCGCTGACGGGGACGGCCGGTCGGCGGGATTCGCTTTCGGGTTCGCCTGGATCGGGCAGTGCTTTGCGGTCCACCTTGCCGTTGGCGGTGAGTGGCAGCGATTGAAGCCGCACAAATCTGGATGGGATCATGTAGTCGGGCAGCGCACGCCGGAGGTGTCCGCGCAATTCGTCTACGGCTGGTGGCGCGGAGTTCGTGCCCACAGAATATGCCGTGAGCTGCTTGTCCCCGAAACGGTCTTTCCGGGCGACGACCACGCACTCGCGCACGGCCGGATGCCGGGTCAACACGGTCTCGATTTCGCTCAACTCGACACGATTGCCGCGGATCTTTACCTGCGCGTCCAGGCGGCCAAGAAACTCGATGTTCCCATCCGGCAGCCAGCGGGCCAGATCACCGGTTTTGTAAAGCCGCGCGCTTGAATCGTTGGCGAATGGATCCGCAACAAAGTTCTCCGCTGTCAGTTCAGGCTGATTCAGATAACCGCGCGCCAGGCCATCGCCGCCCGTGTAAAGTTCGCCCGGCACGCCGACGGGGACCGGTTGCAGGTGTTGGTCCAGCAGATAGACCTGCGTGTTTGCAATCGGGCGGCCGATCGGAATCGAACGCTGGTCAACACTCGCGTTCGTGATCGGGTGACAACAGGTGAACGTCGTGTTCTCCGTGGGACCGTAACCATTGATCAAACGGCATTCCGGCAACAGCTCGAGCGCGCGCTTCACGTGCGGCACGGAGAGCACGTCGCCTCCGGCCAGAAGCTGGCGCACGCCGCGCAAAGAGTTGGCTTGCTCCTCAATCATGTGATGAAACAGACCCGACGTCAGCCAGAGCGTGGTGATGCCGCGCTGCTGAATGAACTCGCCCAGTTCCGCCAGCGATGGCGCGTGCGGCGGGAACATCACGAGCCGTGCCCCGTTCAACAGCGCTCCCCAGATTTCAAAGGTCGAGGCATCGAACGCCAGCGGCGCGAGCTGAAAAGCAACGTCGGTCGCCGCAAACGACGCATAGTTTGTGTTCTTCACCAGCCGTATGACGGCGCGATGCGGGACGCACACGCCCTTGGGTTTGCCACTCGAACCGGAGGTGAAGCTGATGTAGGCCAGGCTCCCGGCGGTGGCTTTGCTGGCCGGCTGTGTCATCGGCTCACGCCCGACTTCCTTTTCGTTCACATCCAGGTAGAGAACATGATCCGTCTCCGGCAGCAGCGGGCGAAGTGTGTCCTGCGTCAGCACTATCGGTGCGCGTGCCTCGTCCAACATCAGCCCGAGACGTTCCTTTGGACTCGCTGCATCGAGCGGCAGGTAAGCGCCGCCTGCTTTCAAGATGCCGAGCAGGCTGATAATCATGTCCAGCGATCGCTCGAGGCATACCGCCACCAATACGTCCGGTCCGACGCCGCGTTTCTGCAGATGATGCGCGAGTTGATTGGCGCGTTGGTTGAGTTCGCGGTAGGTCAGGCGCGCGCCTTCGAATTCCACCGCGACATCCCCCGGCGTGCGGGCGGCCTGCTCCTCGAACAACTGCGCCACGGTTTGATCCTTTGGATAGTCCGTTCGGGTGTCGTTCCACTCGACGAGGATCTGCTCACGCTGGGCGGCGGTCAGGAGTGGAAGCTCCCATACCCGCTGACGTGGTTCGGCGGCGATTGCTGCGAGCAGCGTCTGAAAATGACCGAGCCAGCGCTGCACCGTCTCCGCGGCGAACACGTTCCTGTTGTATCGGCATTCCAGTTGAACGGAACCGTTCATTTCACCCACATCGAAACTCAGATCGAAGTTCGTGAAGCTGTGTGCGTTCGTCGCCACGTCCGTCTCCAATCCGGCAAACGTCAAATCGCCGTCCAACCGCGCGGCGTTGAAGGTCACGGACACGAGTGGAATCCGGTCCCCGTCGCGCGGCAGATTGAGCGTTTGCACCAGGCTGCCGTAGGTGAAGTGCTGATGTTCGTGGGCATCGAGAAAGGCTTCCCGCACGGCGCCAAGGTGTTCGGCACAGGATTGGTCCTCAATCACGGTGGCGCGCAACGGAAGAAAATGGATGCAATGGCCCACGAGCGTATCGCCCCCTTCCATCGCGCGGTCGGCAATGGGAATGCCGATCACGATGTCCCGCTGTCCGGACAGACGGTGCAATAGCCCGAAACAGCCGGCCAGCAGCGTGGTGAACCACGTGCAACCGTGTTGCGCGGCCACGCGCTTCAAGTCGCGGGCGAGTGCCCCGGGAAGCGGGCGGGAGGCGCGCGCGCCATCGAACGTCCGGATCGCCGGCCGCGGTCGGTCGGTCGGCAATTCCAGCATCGGCGCGCCTGCGGCGAATCGCTTCACCCAGTAGGCTTCGTCGTCCGGGCGTCCGTTGTTCGCACGGCGTCGAGTTTGCGCGTTGACGAAATCGCTCAGTTGAAGCGGTGTCAGCAATCCGCTGGAAACGCCGCGAGTTTCGGCCGAATAGAGGGCAGCCAGTTCGCGCAGGAGGATGCCGAACGAGTGGCCGTCGCAGACGATGTGGTGGATGGTCAACATCAACTCGTGCTCCTGTTCGCCCAAGCGAATCAACTGCGCCCGTATCAGCGGGCCGTTGCTCAAGTGGAACACCCCGCGTGATTCCGCGACCTGTATCGCGTCCCATCGCGAGGCGCGTGCTTCCGCGTTCAGCTCCGTCAGGTCAACGGCCGGAACGTCGAGCTTCAACGCGGGATGAATGTGCTGAAACTCACCGGTGGAATCGAAGGTGGTCCGCAGGGCTTCGTGCCGGTTGACAAGTTGTTGCAGTGCGGCGCGCAAAGCGTCGGCCTTCAGCGGCCCTCGCAGATGGAGCAGCCGGCACTCGTTGTAGGCGCACGAGGCGGCGTCGCTCATTTGTGATGCCAGCCACAGCTCCCGCTGCGATTCGGCCACTGGCACCGTCACCACGCCGTTCGCGCGCTCAAGAGCGGTGCCGATAAGCGGAGTTCCTTGCGGGTCGCGATGAATACGGGCCGGCTCCTGTTGTTCGGATGGCAACACGGAATCAATGTGTGCGGCCAGGGTGTCCACCGAGGAAAACTCCTTGAGCAATTGCCGGAACGCGACTCGCACACCGAATGTCTTCTCGATGGCCAGGCTGGCTTGCGTAAGAAACAGGGAGTCGAATCCCATCTCGGTGAACGTGACGGTACCGTTCGTTGAGGCGATATGCAGACCCGACAACTCACCGAGCAGCCTGGCAATCCCGGCAGCGATGCGTTCCTTTCGGGCCGGGAGCCGCGCGAGTGGGTCGCGCTCCGTCCCGTTGCCGTTGGACGGCGGTTCCTGGGCCCCGCGTCCGCCATTCGCGCCGTCTCGCGCCGCGTCGCGGCCGGTCTTCTGACCATTGCTCGATCCCACTGGAAGCAGTTGGACATTGGCGGAACACGACAATGAATCCGGTTTAACGTCCGAGAGAGCCGGGATGAACGGAGACGCAGAGCCGGAGCGGACATCGTGCGGCGCATAGGCCGGCTCAATGAAGTGGCGTTTCCGATCGAACGGATAAGTCGGCAGCCGCTCAGAATGTCGTGGCTCGCCGTGGTGGACGTTGCGCCAATTCACGGTCGCACCCGCAAGCCACATCTGGCCGAGCGAGGTCAATGTCGCTTCAAGGGCAGATGAACTGTCGCCGCCGCGCGGAAGGGAGGCGCATACGAGTGTCTTTGGGTTTCGAGCGGGATGTAGCTTTGCCAATCCACTGAGCGTCTGGCTTGGGCCGGTTTCGAGGAAGATACGTTCCGGAGACCGCAGCAACTCACCGAGTCCGGCGGCGAAGCGCACGGTGTGACGCAGATGCCGAACCCAGTACATCGGGTCGGTTGCTTCATGGGCCGTTATCAAAGCGCCCGTGACGTTGGAAATGAACGGAAGCTCCGGGGCCTTGAGGTTCAGCGTGCCGACCAATTCACGGAACGGGTCGAGAATCGGATCCATCATCGCCGAATGAAACGCGTGTGAGGTGCGTAACACTGTGTAGGCCACCGCGTGCTGCGCCAGGTCGCGCCGCAACTCCTCGATCGCTTCGTGCGGACCCGCCACAACGCAGGCCGCCGCGCCGTTCACGGCGGAGAGCGAAAGCGAACCATGCAAGCGCATCAGGATTTCCTCCTCAGGCAGGCGCACCGCCAGCATGGCGCCCGGGGGCATTCCCTGCATCAGGCGCCCGCGCGCGATGACGAGGGTTAACGCATCCTCGAGCGAAAACACGCCCGCCAGGCACGCCGCGACGTATTCGCCGATGCTGTGGCCGATCATCACCTCCGGCTGCACGCCCCACTTCATCCACAACTTCGCCAGCGCGTGCTCGACGACGAACAGCGCGGGTTGAGTGATACTGGTCCGGGTGAGTTGTGCCTGGGCATCTTCGATCCTTGCCGCTTCCGGGTAGAGCGTCGTCCGCAGATCGAATTCGAGGTGCGGTTTCAGGAGTTCGCAGCAAAGGTCAATCTGTTCGCGAAAAGTCGGCTCGGTCTGGTAAAGCTCCAACGCCATGTTGACCTGCTGCGCACCCTGGCCGGGAAACATGAATACGACCGGCGGACGGTCGTTTTCCGCGACGCCGGTGAACACCCGCGTCTCGTCGAGAGATGTTAACCCGGCCACCGCGTCGCTCACATCCCGGCAAACCAGCATGCGCCGATACGCGAACTCGCGCCGGCCCTTCTGCAAGGTGTAGGCCACATCCGCCGGAGCGAGTTCGGGATGCTGCTGCAGATGCCCGGCTAGATTCGCGGTGGCTTGATCGAGCGCGCCCTGGGTCTTCGCCGAGAGCAAGAGCAAGTGAGGGCGTTGGGACTTGCCGGAGGGCTTGATCGCCGGCGACTCCTCCAGCACCACGTGCGCGTTCGTGCCGCCGATGCCGAAGGAACTGACCCCGGCGCGGCGCGGACGGCTCCCTTTCGTCCACTCCGTCAATGCGCCATTCAAAAAGAACGGGCTGTTTGCAAAATCGATTTTCGGGTTTGGCGACTCGAAGTGCAGATTCGGCGGCAGTTTCTGGTGGTGCAGCGCGAGCACGGCTTTGATGAGACCGGTGACCCCGGCCGCGGTGTCGAGATGGCCAACGTTGCTTTTGACCGCACCAATGGCGCAGAAGTGTTTCGCCGTCGTGCCGGCAAAGGCTTGGGTCAATCCCTCGATCTCGATCGGATCGCCGAGGGGCGTGCCGGTGCCGTGCGCTTCGATGTATCCAATGGTTTCCGGGGAGAAGCCTGCCATGGCCTGCGCCGTGGCGATGACTCCAGCCTGACCTTCGACTCCCGGCGCGGTGTAGCCGATTTTTTGCGAGCCGTCGTTGTTGATGGCATAGCCCTTGATGACCGCGTAAACGGCATCGCCGTCCGCCAGCGCGTCTGCCAGTCGCTTGAGCACGACGATGCCCACGCCCTCGCCAGCAACCGTCCCCGCGGCTTTCGCGTCGAAGGCGCGACAATGTCCGTCGGGTGAAGGAATGCCACCCTCCTGGTAAACGTAGGCGCGCCGCTGCGGGAATGAGATCGAAACCCCGCCCGCCAATGCCATGTCGCACTCGTAGGCGAGCAAGTTCTGGCACGCGACGCATACGGCGACCAGCGAGGTGGAGCACGCGGTCTGGATGTTCAGGCTGGGGCCGCGCAGGTTCAGTTTGTAGGAGACGCGCGTCGTGAGATAATCCTTGTCGTTGCAGAAGATCAAATGGGATTCACCGAACTGCGCCACTATCTCCGGGTGGGTCAGGACATTGTGCGCGAGGTACGTGTTCATGCTCATTCCGGCGAACACGCCGATGGCCCCGTCGAATCTGGCCGGGTCGCATGCGGCGTCTTCGAGCGCTTCCCAGGCGCATTCGAGGAAGACCCGGTGCTGCGGGTCCATCACCTCGGCTTCGCGCGGGGTAAAGCCGAAAAACGCCGCGTCGAATAGATCCGCCCCTTCAAGAATCCCGCGGGCCCTGACGCAATTCGGGTCATCGTTCGGCACCGTAACTCCCGAGGCAGCCAGTTCTTCGCGAGTGAAGAACGAGATCCCCTCGACGCCGTTACACAAGTTGCGCCAGAACTCGTCAATGTGACGAGCCTTGGGAAAGCGACCGGCCATGCCCACAATGGCAATGCCGGTGTTGGTTGCTTGGCCACTGCTCATGCCGTCACCTCGACTTCGCGCCGGGCACGCCGGGCAAAGGCCGCCTGCTTGGATTCGCCCCGGGCGCGGTTCTGGCCGCTAAACGATTTCTCCCGGTCGGTCAGACATTCAATCAACCCGCTGATGGTTGGATATTGAAACAACTTCACCACGGGCAAATCCCGGCCGAGGGCGTCGCGCAAACGTGCCTGTGCCTGGACGACGAGCAAGGAATGGCCGCCGAGATCGAAAAAGTTGTCGCGCAATCCGACTTGTTCGATCCGCAGCAACTCGCGCCAGATGTTCGCGATGGTTCTTTCCAGTTCGGTCCGCGGCGCGACGAAGGCGGCGGCCAATTCCGGCCGCAGTGCGCCGGGTTCGGGAAGCGACTTGCGATCCACTTTGCCGTTCAGGGTGAGCGGGAGACTGTCCAGCGGGACGAACGCTGACGGAATCATGTACTCCGGCAGCGTTCTGCTGAGAAAGCGGCGTAATCCATCTGCTGGGGTGTGGGGGTTGCGCGCCGGGACAATGTATGCTGCGAGCCGTTTGTCGCCCGGCGCGCTTTCCCAGACATGCACGAGGCACTCGCGCACGTCGGAATGCTTTCGCAGAGCGGATTCAATCTCGCCCAACTCGATGCGATGCCCGCGAATCTTCACCTGATAGTCGAGCCGCTCGAGGAACTCGAGCGTCCCGTCCTCGCGATAGCGAACGCGATCGCCGGTGCGATAGAGCCGCGCTTTCGGATTGGCGCTGAATGGATGGCGGATGAATTGCTCCTCCGTGAGTTCCCGGCGGTTCAAGTACCCGGAAGCTACGCCTTCGCCGCCGATGAACAATTCGCCGGGGACGCCTGCGGGCACGGGCGCAAGCGTGTTGTCCAGAATGTAAATCTCCGTATTCACCATCGGGCGGCCAATCGGAATGGTGCTTCCCATTTCGGCCACACGATGCGCCGTTGAATAGACGGTGGTTTCCGTCGGCCCATACAGGTTGAAAAGGTCGCCCGGCAACGAGCGACGCAGTTGCCCGGCTAACGTAACCGGCAACACCTCGCCGCCCAGCAACAATCTGCGGAGACGGCGCATGGCTGCCAGCGATTCCGGCACCCGCGCCAAGGCCCCAGCTAGGGATGGGGTGCATTGCAGGTGAGTGACACTGTGGCGGAGAATATTCTCCGGCACGGAGAGCGGGTGACCGCGGGAGATCACGCCGCCGGCGAGTGGGCGGGCGCTGGAGGCTCGTCGTTCGTCGGCCTGGATAATGATTTTGAATCCGCGAGCGAGCGTCCAGAAGAGCTCCAGCACGGAGATATCGAATGAAATGCTGCTGACCGCGAGCCACACACCGGTTTCCGTGCCAAGCACCCGGTCCATGCCGGCGAAGAAGTTTACCGCGTTGCGATGCGTGACCATCACGCCCTTCGGTGTGCCGGTTGAGCCTGAGGTGTAAATGACGTAGGCCAGGTGCTCCGAACCCGGAGCCGCCCCTTCCGAACCCGGAAGGGATGCGTGCTGCATGGCCGGGCGAGCGGGTTGCGGCGACTCGAGGTCCAACACTTGGAGGCCGGGAATGTCGAAGCGCAGATTTGCCTGCATCGATTTTTGAGTCAGCATCAGCGGCGCTAGTGAATCGTGCAGCATGAAGGCGAGTCGTTCGTGGGGATACGCCGCGTCGAGCGGCAAATAAGCGCCGCCCGCCTTGAGAATGCCGATCAAGCCGACCATCATTTCCAACGACCGTTCGACACAGAGTCCCACGCGGACGTTGGGTCCCACCCCGAGCTCACGGAGTTGCGCGGCCAACTGGTTCGCGCAGTCGTTCAACTGGCGGTAGGTGAGCTGCTCCTCTTCAAACACCACCGCCACCGCATCCGGCGTACGTTCCACCTGTTCCTCAATCAGTTCGTGAACGCACTTCTCCTTCGGGAATTCGGCGCGTGTATCATTCCACTCGATCAGCAGTTGATGCCGTTCGACATCCGTGAGCAACGGCAACTGCGAGAGTCGTTTATCGGGATGTGCGACGGCGCCTTCGAGCAAAGTCCGAAAGTGCCCGATCATCCGCCTGATGGGGGCCGCGTCGAACAAATCGGTATTGTACTCGATGAAGCCATTGAGGCCGCCGGGGCTTTCCTCAAGCGAGAGCGTCAAGTCAAACTTCGCCGTGCCGCTGTGCGCGGGAAGCGCCGAAACCTTCAACCCCGCAAGTGCCAGCGGCCGCAACGGCTCGTTTTGCAGAACGAACATCACCTGGAACAAGGGCGGGCGGCTGAGGTCACGATTCGGTTGTACCGCCTCGGCGATTTTCTCGAACGGCACGTCCTGGTGCGCGTAAGCGTCCAGCGCGGTTTGACGGGTGCGTTGCAGCAATTCATTAAACGTCGGGTCGCCGGATAAATCTCCGCGCAACACGAGCGTGTTGAGGAAGAAGCCGATTAAGTCTTCCGTCTCCACGCGCGCGCGCCCGGCAATGGGCGACCCGACGAGAATGTCCGCCTGCCCCGAGTAACGGTGCAGCAAAGTTTGAAAGGTCGCGAGCAGCAGCATGAAAGGCGTCACGTTTGCCTGGCGGCTCAATTGCGCCAGTTCGGCTGAGAGCGGGGCTGGCAGCGCGAAATGGATTGTCGCGCCGCGATAGGTCTGCACGGGCGGGCGCCGTCGGTCCGTTCGCAAATCCAGCGAGGGCGCCGCGCCTTTGAGTTGTTCCCGCCAGTAAGCCAGTTGCCGCTCGAAATCCCCGCCCCGCAGCGCGTCGCGTTGCCATGCCGCAAAGTCGCCGTAGGCAATCGGCAGCGCCGCCAGCGACGACGGCCGGCCGAGCGCGAACGCTTCGTAAAGGGCCGCCAGTTCGCGATGAAAAACGTCCAGCGACCAGCCGTCGCACGCGAGGTGGTGCGTGACGAGCACCAGAAGATGCTCGGTGGGGCTCAGCCGCAACATCGTGCCGCGCAACAACGGGCTGCGCGTAAGATCAAATGGCCGTTGCGCTTCCTCGGCTATAAGCCGCTGCGCCTCGGTGTCACGTTCGGTTTCCGGCAATCCGCCCAAGTCACGGGTCTGCACTGCAAACGACGACAGTGGCAACGTGAGCGCAACCGGTTGCCCGCAGGCGGACTTGAAAGTCGTGCGAAGCGGCTCGTGTCGGCGGATCAATTCTCGCAGCGCAGATTCCAGCGCGGGGGCGTTGAGTGTGCCGCTGACGCGAAAGGCGAGCGGGATGTTGTTGAACGCGATGCCTGGCTCCAACTGTTCAAGAAACCAGAGCCGCTCCTGGGCGAATGACAACGGCCCGGCGCCGTTACGCTCGCGACGGGTGATTTGAGCGCGCGTGCCCTCAGCCGCAAAGGCAGCGCCATCGAGCATGCCGTGGCCGCACGAGTTGTTCGCTTCGATTCTTTCCGCCCATCCGGCAATCGTCGGGCAATCGAATAGATCCTGCAGCGGAAAATCCCGGGCGAACTCGTCGCGCGCGCGTGACACCACGCGCGCGGCGAGCAGCGAATGGCCGCCCAACTCGAAAAAGTCCGCGTGGACGCTCACCCGTGTCAAGTCGAGCACTTCTTGCCAGATGCCGGCGAGCCTGGCCTCAACGGACGTGCGCGGGGCGGTAAATTCCCTTTCCAGTTCCGGCGGTGGATCCGGCAGCGCCTGACGGTCCATTTTCCCGTTCGCCGTGAGCGGCAGCACATCGAGGCAGACGAAATCGGCCGGCAGCATGTAGTCGGGCAGGCGCTGCTTCAGAAATGCGCGCAGGATGTTGGCTTTCAGTTCTTCGCCGGATCGCGAAACAACCCAGGCGACGAGTCGCGCTCCACGCGCGCCCGCGCGGGCGGCGACCACCGCCTCGCGCACGGACGGATGCCCGCTCAACACGGACTCGATCTCACCCAACTCAACCCGATTGCCGCGGATCTTGACCTGATGATCCATGCGGCCAATGAAATCCAAATTGCCGTCCGGCAACCAGCGAACCAGATCGCCGGTCTTGTAGAGGCGCGGGCTGGCGTCCGCCGCGAACGGGTTGGCGATGAATCGCTGCGCGGTAAGTTCGGGTTGGTTGCGGTAACCGCGCGCCAGACCGTCGCCGCTGATGTGCAATTCGCCCGCTA
This sequence comes from Verrucomicrobiota bacterium, assembly GCA_023383055.1. Taxonomy (GTDB): domain Bacteria; phylum Verrucomicrobiota; class Verrucomicrobiia; order Limisphaerales; family JAHDYP01; genus JAHDYP01. Next base: position 32,324 of record JAHDYP010000008.1, read on the forward strand.
CGCCGATGGGAACGTGCTGGAGTTGGCGGTCGAGGACGTGAACCCGGTTGTTGGTGATGGGCCGGCCGATGGCGGGGGCGGCCACAACCCGGGCGGTCGGAGGAATTTCCATCCAGGTCGTTACCACCGTGTTCTCGGTCGGCCCGTAGTGGTTGAACAAGGGGCACGGCAGACTCTCCGTCGGAGGACGACGCAACTGGTCGCCACCGGTGAGCAAGGCTCGCAGCGTGCACTGTTCCGGCCAGGGTCCCGCGAGCAGTGCCTCGGCAACCGGTGTCGGAATGAACGTCAGTGTAATCTGGTTGGCGGCAAGCCAGGCAATCAGTTTTGCCGGCAGGCGCACGGTTTCGTGGTCGGGAATGTAAATGCACGCGCCCGCGGTCAGATACGGCCACAACTCCCAGACCGAAGCATCGAATGCCGGATTCGCCAATTGCGTGGCGCGGTCGGCGCACGTCACGCTGTAGGTGCGCTGATGCCATTGGATGAGATTGACCAGGCTGGCGTGTTCGATCTCGACACCCTTGGGCGTGCCGGTTGAGCCGGAAGTGTAGATGACGTAGGCAAGGTTGCTCAATTGCGGACTGCGGGTTGCGGATTGCGGAGGTGATGCGTGATGCGTGAGGCGTGAGGCGTGAGGCGTGAGGCGTGAGGCGTGAGCAGAAGCGTCGACGCACAACACGCTGAGATTGGGAATGTCGAATGTGAACTCTGCTTGCAGCGATTCCTGGGTAACCAGAACTTGCGCCAAGGAATCTTCGATCATGAGGGCGAGGCGCTCTTTCGGATGCGCCGGGTCCAACGGCACGAACGCGCCGCCAGCTTTCAGCACTGCCAGGAGAACCACGACCATTTCCACGGAGCGCTCCAGGCAAACGGCCACGCAGATTTCCGGGCCCACGCCCAGTGTTTGGAGGCGTTGCGCAAGCCGATCGGCCCGTTCATCGAGTTCGCGGTAGGTCAGCCGCTGCTGATTATCGGCGACCGCCAGTGCGTCCGGCGTCCGCGCGGCCTGTTCCGCAAAGAGTTGATGCACACATTTGTTCTTCGAATCAGCGACGGCGGTGTCGTTCCACGTCTCGAGCCATTGCCGCTCGGCTCCCGTCAACAGCGGCAATTCGCCGAGCCTTTGAAAAGGATTTGCCGCCATGCCTTCGAGCAAAGTCTGCAAATGGCCCAGCATCCGCGTGATGCTTCCGTCGTCAAAGCGGCTGCGGTGATAGAGAATTGTCAGCACCAGCGCGTCGCCACCCGAAGCGTCCAAGGCGAGCGGACAATTCGTGTGTTGGCGAATGCTGAACTCGCGACGCGCCCCCGGGTTGCCTGGCGGCAGGTCAGCGGTCCACGGTTGGTCCTGGAAATTGACCAGGCTCGCGAACGGCGGCGTGTCGCCCGGCAAGTCGCTCCAACCCTGGATGCTCGCAAGCGGCGTGTGCTCGAAGGGTCGCAGTGCCGTCCAGGTCTGGCGCAACTCCACCAGCCACGGCAGCAATGGCAATTCCGGATTCACACGGACGCGAACCGGCAGCGTGTTGATGAAAAGCCCGGCGATGGACTCCGCGTCTTCGACGGTGGAGCGGCGACACGCGCGCACAGCGCCGAAGACCACGTCCTCTTCGCCACTGTAACGGCTCAACAGCAAGGCCCACGCGCCTTGCACCACGGTGTTCAGCGTGAACTTGTTTTCCGTGGCGAGCGAGTTGAGCGCGTTTGTCACGGCCCCGGACAAGCGCGTTTCCTGTTCCCTGGTTTCACCGGCTTCCTCGCGCGCAACGTGCGCAACGACCAGCGGCGTCGGCGCCGCGAATCCTTTCATCGTTTGGCGCCAAAAGGTTTCGGCTTCGCCCGGCTGCTGCCGCCGCAGGCACTCGATGTGGTCGCGGTATGGCCGGGGTTGCGGCAACTCGAGGTCCTCGCCGCGCTGGAAGGCTTCGTAGAAGGCGAAGACCTCTTTCAAGACGATGACGATGCCGCGCATATCGAGCAACAGATGGTGAAAGGTCCAGACCAGTTGATGCTGTGTGTCGCCGAGGCGGAAGAGCGCAACGCGCATGAGCGGTGCCGCCGCAAGGTCAAAGCCACGGAGGCGATCCGAGCGCAGCCACGCCTCGAAGGCGAGACGCCGTTCGGACGATGGAACATCGCGCCAGTCTTTGCAGTGGACTTGGAGGCTCACGCCTTGGCGCACCTCCTGGTCCGGCTTCACGGAGCCGTTCCAGCGGAAGCTGGTTCGCAGGACGGCGTGGCGTTCGGCGACGCGTTGCCAGGCACGTTCAAGTCCCGTCGGATTCACGGCTTCGTGCCAGAGGCAGAGTACCTGCTGGATGTCCACTCCCGGTTGCCGCGCGGACAGGCTGGAATACAGCATGCCGTGTTGCATGGGCGAAAGCGGATAGGCGTCGTTAATCGGCTCGTGTTTCATCGACTCTTTCGGTCTATTCGCATAACAATTTATTCGCTTGGAGGGCGTCGTGTTAGTGGGTAAAGACCCCAGAGCGGGTGGAGGTAACGACCTAAGCGCATAACGTTCCCGAAGCGGCAGGGAGGACACCAAGCCGGTGTCAATGCCCGCCGCTGTGCCCGAGGTTGTTTTCCCCGGCTTTTGAGGGTTTCACCCCGTTGTTGGCTTCGCCTGGTGATGTGTAATGTAGCAAATGCATCCGAAAACGGACGCCCGACTGAATGGGTTGCGGGCGGTTGCTTTGACCTTGCTCGTGCTCCTCGGAAATGGGGCGCGGCAGTCCACTTCGGCACAAGCCACCACTCATTCTGCGTCGTGGGTTGCGCCGCACGGTGAGCGTTTTATGGTGAAACCGAAGCCGGCTGCGGATTTGTCCGCATTGCACGAATCACTCGGCGTTCGAGTCATGGAAAGATATCCGGCCATCGGCGGTCTCCAGATCGCTCTTGCACCCGCTGGCGTTGAGATGGATGCGATGATCCGTCGGTATCAAGCGAGCGGGCTGGTGAGCTACGCGGAACGGGATCAAATGGTTCACGCGCTGGTCGAGCCGGATGATGTTCGCTTCCACAATGGCGATCTCTGGCACATTAAGAACATCGGCCAGTACGGCGGCGTAACGGGCGCAGACATCAGCGCGCCTGAAGCCTGGGACACGATCGCCCGCGCGAGCAATGTCATCGTGGCGGTCATTGACAGCGGAGTGCGGGCCACACACGAGGACCTCGCGCCGAATTTGTGGCGCAACCCGGGCGAAATTCCCGGGAACGGCCTGGATGATGACGGCAACGGTTACGTGGACGACGTGCATGGCATCAACACCGTGGCGAACAACGGCCATCCGAATGACGAGTGGGGCCATGGCACGCACGTGGCCGGCATCCTGGGCGCGGTCGGCAGTAATGGCGTCGGCGTGGCCGGTGTCTGCTGGCGCGTGCAGATCATGGTCTGCAAATTCTTTGATTCGGCGGCCCAGGGCCCGATTTCCGACGCGATCAAGTGCATCGATTACGCGCGCAGCAAGGGCGCGCACGTGATCAATGCCAGTTGGGGCAGCAATTCGTTTCACTCGCTGGCCTTGCGTGACGCCATCACCAGCGCACGCGAGGCGGACATTTTGTTTGTGGTGGCCGCCGGCAACTCGGCTGCCAACAACGAGATCGATCCGATGTATCCGGCCAGTTACGACCTCGACAACATCATCTCCGTGGCGGCGACGACGCGCTCCGATACCCTGGCGGCTTTCTCCAACTACGGCGCGACCACGGTTGATCTGGGCGCGCCCGGCGATCCGGTTTATTCGTGTTGGAACAGCGCGGACAACGCCTACCAGAATCTCAGCGGCACTTCGATGGCCGCGCCCATCGTGGCGGGCGCGTGCGCTTTGGCGCGGGCGCGTTATCCGCAGGAGAATTCCCAGCAGATCAAACAGCGGATACTCAATGCCGCGGATTCGTTGCCCGGTCTCGCCGGCAAGTGCGTGACGGGAGGGCGGCTGAACCTGCAGAAACTGGTTAACGGTCCGCCTGCTCCCGCCAGACTCGTTATCCGAAGCATCGGTCTGGTCCCGGCCGGGATTGCCATTTCCTGGTCCAGCGAGCCGGGCCGCGATTATGAGGTGCGTGCCAGGACTGTGAACGTTGACAACTGGCAAAACCTCAGCGGAACCATCACGGCTACAAACGCATTAACTTCGTGGACCGACAACGGATACGCGGGTTTCGCGCAGCGCTTTTACACGGTGAAACTCGTGAACTCGCCGTGAGACCTTCCGCAGCCAGGTTGATCCTTGGGCGCAGATTCGAAGTGTCCACCGTGGGTGGGTGAAAACCCCACCCAGTAATGGTAAAGACCCCAGCCACATGAGTAGGTGTACCAATGGGAGCCGGCAGGTAAGGTAGACTCCCCATTTCGCCGTCGCGCAACCCGGCCTTAACTAGGGGCATGTATGCAGAGGAACTCACCGACGCTTCATCGGTGCGCCTGACCGCTCCGGCCCGCGACGCACCGGAACTGAGTCATCGCGTGCAGCGTTCGCACTCACCGCGCCAGCCCATTGCACTGTTGGGCGTCGCGTTTGACAATCTGACACTGCGCGAGACCGTGAACCGCATTGAGGAGATGATTGCCTCCCCGCGTTCGCATTACGTGGTCACCGCGAACATGGATTTCCTCGCGGTGGCGCGGCGCGATCCGGAATTCCAGCGCATCCTGCTCAACGCACATCTGGTGTTGTGCGACGGCACACCGTTGGTCTGGGCCTCGCGACTGTTTGGAAATCCCCTGCCGGAGCGGGTTGCGGGCGCGGACGTCGTGCCGGAGTTGATCCGGGTGGCGGCGGAGAAACATTACCGGCTGTTCTTCCTCGGAGCGACTGAGGAATCCAACACTCAGGCCATTGCCCGGCTGCGGGCGCGGTTCCCCGATTTGGACATCAGCCATTATTCGCCGCCGTTCCGGCCTTTGCCGGAACTGGACAACGCAGACATCATCCGCCGGGTTCGCGCGGCCAAACCGGATTTGTTGTTCGTGGCGTTTGGATGTCCCAAGGCGGAAAAGTGGATGGCCAGGCATTATGCTGAACTCGGCGTGCCCGTGGCCATTGGCATCGGTGCGACCATTGATTTTCTCGCGGGCCGCGTAAAGCGCGCGCCGCTCTGGATGCAGCGTGGCGGCGTGGAGTGGATCTACCGGCTCTGCCAGGAACCACGGCGATTGTTCAAACGCTACGCCACCGATCTTTGGTTTTTCGGCCGGACGATGGCTCGTCAATGCCGGACGATGAAACTGCGATCCGGCGGGGGACAACCCCAGACCCGGACTGCGGTCATCCAGTCCAACGGCACGTGGCAGAGGGTGCAAGCCGCGAACTGCTTGCACAGGGATTGCATCGAACGTGACACGGCTCAGTGGAAACGGATTGCGGGCGCGGATCGGCATTGTCTGCTGGAGTTGGCGGAGGTGAAGTCAATGGACAGCACCGGCGTGGCCGTCCTGGTTCATTTGCAGAAACAACTGCACCTTTCCGGTCGTCAATTGATCCTGCTGTCACCCTCGGCCGCGGTACGGCGTGCATTAAAGGCGATGCGGTTGGAGAACTTCTTCGAAGTCGCGACCGATGCTCTCGAAGCGCGGGCGGTGCTCGAAACCCGGTTGCACGAGCGGGACGCATCCACAGGGGATGACTCAGGCAGCTTGCTGGTGTGGTTGGGCGAAATCCCCGCGATCAATGCCGAACAAATCTGGCAATGCACCCAAGCCGCGATTCATCGCCACCATGCAACGGCTGAATCCTGGACGCTTGACCTCGCGGCGGTGCGCTTCATGGACAGCGACGGCGTCAAGTTGTTGCTGCGCGCCGTGGAAATCGCGCGCGCCCACGGCATTTGCCTGCGTTTCAGCCATCCGTCCCTGCGGGTGCGAAACGTGTTGCGCGGCTCCAACCACGAATACCTTCTGGATCATTCCGCATGAAAGTCGGCCTCTCCACTTCGGTGATTCAACAGGGCCAAAGCGGCGTGGCGCAGTACGTTTTCGCGCTGGTGGCGGCACTTTTGCGTCATCCCGCCCGCCCTGATCTGACGCTCTTTGTGCTGGAGGACGATGTGCCGCTGTTTCACTTCGCCCGAAATGACGCGAGAATCGTTCCCGTCTCCGAACGGATTCGTTCGCCGGTGAAGAACATTCTGTGGCATCAAACCGTGCTGCCGTTGCTCGCGCGCGATCATCGGCTCGACGTCCTGCATGTGCCCAGCTATCGGCGGATGCTATGGCCGCGGCCGTGCCCGCTGGTTACGACGATTCATGATCTCGCTCCCTTTCATGTCGCGGGGAAATACGATTGGAAGCGGATGTTCTATGGCCGGATCGTGGCCCGATCGCTCGCACGTCGTCAGGACCGGATCATCGCCGTCAGCCAGAACACCGGCACAGACATTCAAAGATTCTTCAAAGTGCCGGCGGAGACAATCTCGGTGATTCACAATGGCCTCGATCATACCCGATTCGCTCCGGACGCAACCGAAGCTGCGAAGCAATTCGTCGCACAGCGTTTCGATCTGCGCGAGCCCTTCTTTCTCTACGTCGCGCGACTCGAACATCCTGGCAAGAATCACGTGCGCCTGATCGAGGCCTTCAACCGCTTCAAGGCGCAGACCCGATCGGAATGGCAACTTGTATTTGGCGGCAGCAACTGGCACGGCGCGCCAGCGATTCACGCAGCCATCAGGCAATGGCCGTTCCGCCGTGACATCCGGTGCCTGGGTTTTGTCGAAAGCGACGCGCTGCCCCTGCTATATCGCGCGGCGACGGTGTTCGTTTACCCCTCGCTGTTTGAAGGTTTTGGGTTTCCGCCGCTGGAAGCGATGGCCTGCGGGTGTCCAGTGCTGTGTTCGACTCGCGGAGCATTGGGCGAGGTCGTCGGCGATGCGGCCGCGACGGTAAATCCTGATGATGTCGCGGATTTGACCACGCAGCTTGCCGCGCTCGCGGGCGATCCGGCATTGCGCGCCAGGCTGCGCGCGGCTGGCCTGGCCCGGGCCCAACGCTTCGATTGGCAGCGGAGCGCATCCAGGACGCTGGAGGTGTATGCGTCTGTGCTCGAAGCCGTAACCGCCCCGGGGAACGTGATCGCCGCGCGGCAGGCGGTTGAACATTGAGAATGGCCAAGGACACAATAGCTCGGGGCTTTTGCGCCTTCCGTGGTGATGATCTGGCGGGAAACAATAAACCGATGACTTTCCAACCTGGACGCCAATGAAAAAGCAACTCCGCATCCTTTACGTGGAAGATATCCAGGCCGATGTGGTGCTGGTGAATCATGAATTGCGCAAAGGTGGCTTGAAGTTTCGCACCAAGCGCGTCGATGCCAGGAACGTGTTCATCCGGGAACTGGAACAACATCCGCCTGACCTCATTCTCTCCGATCACGGTCTGCCGGGCTTTGACGGTCTCGCCGCCCTCGCGATTGCCAAGAGCAAATGTCCGAACGTGCCGTTTATTTTCGTCACGAACTCGCGCGGCAAGGATATGGCCGCGGAGATGTTTGAACGCGGCGCGACGGATTACCTGTTGAAAACGCATCTGGCGAAGCTCGTGCCGTCGGTGCGGCGCGCGTTCCGCGAAGCCGAGACGCGCGCCAGACTGAAACAGCAGGAGCAGGCGTTGCATGAGAGCGAGGATCGTTTCCGGAGGGTGGTGAAAGAGATCAAGCATTACGCGATTTTCATGCTCGATACGGAAGGCCGGATCGCCACGTGGAATGAAGGCGCGGAACGCGTGCAAGGTTACCCCGCCAAAGAGGTCATCGGTAAACCGCTCGCGACATTCTTTCCGCCGGCAGACATCGAACGCAAAGTCCCGGCAGCCGTGCTCAGGAAAGCGGAGCAGGAGGGACGCGCGCTCAGCGAAGGCTGGCGCGTGCGCAAGGATGGCTCGTTGTTTTGGTCACAGGGGATCATCACGGCGCTGCGCGACAAAGGCGGCCCGTTGCGCGGCTTTGCCACAGTGGCGCATGACCTGACGAAAGAGAAGCAGGCGGAAGCTGAAATCGAACGGCTGAATTCACAGTTGGAATCGCGTGTCCTCGAACGCACGGCGCAGTTGGAAGCGTTGAACCGGGAGCTGCAGGCATTCAGCTATTCGGTTTCCCATGATTTGCGCGCACCCCTGCGGCACATCGTGGGCTATGTGGATATTTTGCAGACCGCCGCCGGCCAGACGCTGGACGCAACCAGCCGCCAGCATCTCCAGACCATCGCGCGGGCGGCGACACAGATGGGCCAGATGATTGACGCCCTGTTGGAGTTATCCCGGTTGGACCGCGCGGAAATGCGCTTCAAGCGGGTGAATCTCGCGGCGCTCGTGGAGGATGTGCGCAGGGAATTGCGCAGTGAAATCAAAGGCCGGGACATTGACTGGCAGATCGGCGACCTGCCGGAAGTGCAGGGCGATCCGTTGATGCTGCGCCAGGCCATTGTCAATCTGCTTTCCAACGCGATCAAATACACGCGCACGCGGCCCAAGGCGAAGATCGAAATCGGGGCGAAGAACTGCGGACGCGAAACGACCTTTTTCGTTCGCGACAATGGCGTTGGCTTCGACATGGATTACGCGGACAAACTCTTCGCCGTGTTTCAACGGTTCCACCGGTCGAGCGAGTTCGAGGGCACCGGAGTCGGCCTGGCGATTGTCCGGCGGATCATCCATCAGCACGGCGGCCGCACCTGGGCTGAGGGAAAATCGGATGGCGGCGCGACGCTGTATTTTTCAATACCCAAACCGCCGGTGGCAACCTGATGCGACCCGTATGAATTCCGCGGTGCGTGCAAAAGCTGAGATTGATATTCTGCTGCTCGAAGACAGTTGCCGGGACGTGGAGCTGGTGGCGCACGCGTTGCGGCGCGGAGGCCTGGGCTTCAAGGTCGAGCACGTGGACAGCAAGCGCGCCTTCATTCAGCGCCTCAATCAACGCGCTCCCGATTTGATCCTCTCGGATTTTTCGCTGCCGACCCTCGATGGTTACACGGCGCTCGCCATCGCCCACAAGAAATGCCCGGAGGTGCCTTTCATTTTCGTGTCCGGGACGCTTGGCGAGGAAACGGCGATTGAAACGTTGAAGAAAGGCGCGACCGATTATGTGCTCAAGGAGCGCCTGGTGCGGCTCGTGCCCTCCGTGCAACGGGCCTTGCGGGAGGCCAGGGAACGAACCGGGCGGCGGCGCGCCCAGGAACAACTCCGGCGCTCGCATAAACAACTGCGCACGCTTTCGGATTATCTGCAGTATGTCCGCGAAGAGGAGCAAATCCGCATCGCGCGGGAAGTCCACGATGAACTGGGCCAGTCGTTAACCGGCCTGAAGCTGCAACTGACCTGGCTCGCGAGCCGGCTGCCGAAGCGATCGAAGCCGCTTCACGAAAAAGCGCGGTCCATGGCCGCGCACATTGACGAAACCATCCAGGTCGTTCGCCGCATCGCCACCGAACTCCGCCCCGGCGTGCTCGACACCGCCGGATTGCTCGCCGCGCTGGAATGGCAGGCGAACGCATTTCAAACCCAGACCGGTATAGTGTGCGAGGTGAAAACTCAGATGAAGGAAACACTCTGGGACCAGGACCTCAACACCGCGTTCTTTCGCATCTTTCAGGAAGCCCTCACCAACATCATCCGGCACGCCAAGGCGACGAAAGTGGAAGTGCGCCTGGCGGAAGCCCGCGGCCAGGTCGTGCTCGAGGTCACGGACAACGGGCGCGGCATTTCCGACGCGGAAATTCATAATACGAAATCCATCGGGCTGCTTGGCATTCGCGAGCGCGCGGCGTTGCTGGGCGGCACCGTGCGCATCAAAGGCGGGCGCGGCAAGGGCACCGCCCTGACGGCCCGTATTCCCAAAACGTCCGTGGCGCGGACGAGATTGCATTCCCATGAGAATTCTCATCACCGATGATCACGCCGTCGTGCGACAAGGCTTGCGGCTGATTCTCGCGGATCATTTCAAGAAAGCCGTGTTCGGCGAAGCGCGCAACGCCACGGAGGCGCTGGCCCGCGTCTGGAAGGAGAAATGGGACGTGGTGGTGCTTGACATCACGATGCCAGGCCGCAGCGGGCTGGAGGTGTTGAAGGAAATCAAACGGTCGCGCCCGAAATTGCCGGTGCTGGTCCTGAGCATGCATCCCGAAGACCAGTTCGCCGTGCGCCTCCTCAAGGCGGGCGCGGCGGGGTATCTCACGAAGGAGAGCGCGGGCGAGGAATTGGTCGGTGCCATCAAGAAAGTGGTCGGCGGCGGACGCTATATCAGTCCATCGCTGGCAGAGCGCATGGCCGCGTATCTGACCATCGACGTTCAGAAAGCGCCGCACGAACGGTTATCGGACCGGGAATTCCTGATTCTGCGCATGTTCGCCTCCGGCAAACAAGTCAGCCAGATCGCCGGGGAACTGTCGCTGAGTGTCTCCACCGTCAGCACCTACCGCGCGCGCATCCTGGAGAAGATGGACATGAAGAACAACGCCCAACTGACACATTACGCGCTACAGAAGGAATTGGTGGATTGAGGGAACAGTGGGGTCTTTCCCATCCGGCGCTGAGGTCTTCACCCACTACCCGAACCAGAGTTTTGAGCGGAGAATTCGCGTGACTGAGCGATGACAAACAGATGAACGACGAATCCAACGTGAATGGCGAGTTGCCCGATCCCTCCGCCAGCGGCAGGTCGCCGGGCCGGGCCAGGGGCAACGGCCATCGGCCGCCGTCCGAACCCAAAGCGCCGCAGTTCGGCGCGGCGGACCTCCTGCCTTTCGTAAACGCGCTGGGACAGCACTGGAGGTGGCTGTGGCTCGGCGGAACGGCGATGGCCCTGATCGGGCTGCTTTCCGGTTTGTGGCTTTGGAAGCCCAGTTACACGGCCTCGGCGCAGTTGCTGCGTCAGGCTTCGGCGCAGGTGATGGAAGTTCTCGGTGATCGCGAGTTGGATCCGAACACTTACGCCAGTGTGCTGCGCGCGCCGGAATTGGTGCAGCGCGTGGCCGCCCACGCCCGGCCACCGGTTACGCCCGAGTGGCTGGACAAGCGACTCAACATCACCCCGGAACGAAACAGTGATCTCCTCCTCATTGCTGTTTCCACCGGCGATCGGCAGGGCGCGGTGGATCTGGCCAATCTTTACGCGCGGGAAGCCGTGGGGTTCATGCAGGAATTACAGACCAATGCCGCCGCGCGAGCCAGAATCCTGCTCGCCCAACAACTCGCTCCGATCGAAGCTGAAATCTCCTCGCTGAACAAGGCAACTCAACCAGCAGCCGCCCGCCGTGCGGTTGCGGCGCGATCGCCATTACTCGACAAGCTCCCCGCTGCGCAGCTGGAACTGGCCGATCTGCTGGCGCGCTACACCGAGCTACATCCGCTCGTGCGGGAACAGCAGGCGAAGGTGGCAGCCATCGAAAGTCAATTGCGGCTGGTGCCCGCAACGCCGCCAACGGCAGCCGACATTGCGGAAGAGGGGAGTGCCGGGCCGATCGGGCAGGATCGCGATCCCGTGGTCCTGCAGACGAAACTTCAATCGCTGGAAAACGCGCGGCTGGCGTTGCTCGGGCAGATGCAGGCAGCCCTATCGCTGGAAACCCAACCGCCCGGGACATGCCGCATCCTCGCGCCGGCCACGTTCAAAGCCGCGCTACCCCACACGCGAACAGCCAAGGTCGCGGTGCTCGCAGGATTTGGCGGCATGATAGGCCTCTTTATTGTCTGCGCCTTGATTTTGCTGGCCGAAGCAGTGGACCCCCGGCTCAAGACGGCCGCGGACGTGCAACGGGTCACGCGGCTGCCCGTCGTGGCGACGGCGGGTGACCTGGCGCACATGACCGAAGCGGAACAGAGCAACTGGGCGTTTCGGGCGTGGACGAGTTTGCAGCGGTTGCTAAGCCCATCGTCGAACCAGGGGTTCGTTTGCGGCATCACGTCCTCGGAAAGTGGCGAAGGCCGTTCGACGTGGATCCGATTGCTGGCCGAGGAGGCGAGCCAACGCGGCTTTCGCGTCCTGACCATTATTGCGCGTCCGCCGGAGCATAACGGCAAAGCGATTACGGGGCAAAGCCGCAAGGCGATCACTGACTCGGCGCTGGCTGCGAACGATACCTCCGATTTGGAAGCGCTCGTGACCAGGAATGGGAACGGAGCGCTGACGGCGACCCATGTGCTCAACACACCGGACGAAGTGACGCAGAAATTGATTGGCCCGAATCCGGAACCCGTCGTGGAGATTCCGCTGCCGGGTTGGGTGTGGAATCTCGAACGCCGCAAGCAATGGCACGCGGCCCTTCGTCACTGGAGCCAGATCGACAGCATCGCGCTGCTGGTCGAGTTGCCGCCCGCGTCCCTGCCGGAGACAGTGCTGCTGGCGGAGAATCTCCCCAACGTGATCTGGCTGGCAGACGGCGAGAAGGCGACGGCGGCCAGGACGCGCGAACAATTGGAGACGTTGCGCAACGCGCGTTGTCACCTGGCCGGAGCAGTGTTGAATCGTGCGCCGGTCCCGGTTTTGACCAATCGTTTTGCCCGCTGGCTGGGTTGCGCGGCGTTGATTTGCGGTCTGCCCGGGTGGTCCGCTTATGGCCAGGAGGGCGAAGTTCAATCCACGAACAAAACGGCCGGCGTGGCGAATCCAAATCGTTCGCTCTCGGTCGTCACTCCCGCGCAGCGCGCCGCGTGGCAGGAGCGCTTGACACTTGGTCCCGGGGATGTGGTGACGCTGGCGCTGTGGGGCGAACCGGTCTTGACCCGCACGGAAGTGGCGGTCGGTCCCGACGGCCGGATCAGCTTTGCGGAAGCGCAGGACGTTCTCGCCACGGGACTGACGCTGGACGAATTGCGCGTCAAGCTGGACGAGGAGCTCGGCAAGTATCGCCGCGCGCCACAAACGATGATTACGCCCGTCGCGTTCAGGAGCAAAAAATATTACGTCCTCGGCCGCGTCACGATGAAAGGGGTTTACGTTCTGGACCGGCCCATCACCTTGCTGGAAGCGGTCGCGCGCGCGCATGGTTTTGAAACCGGCCTGGTGGATCGGAACATCATTACGGTGGCGGACTTCTCGCGAAGTTTTCTGATGCGCAAAGGTGAGCGCATGCCGCTCAACTTTGAAAGTCTGTTCCAAAATGGTGATCTTTCGCAAAACCTCAGCATCGAGCCAGGCGACTATCTCTATTTCCCGGGCGCGAATGTCAAAGAAGTCTACGTCGTCGGTGAAGTGCGGTTGCCCGGTTCAACTCCCTACACCACTGGTTTGACGCTCATGGGCGCGATTACCGCCCGGGCCGGTTACACCGAGCGCGCTTACAAAGGCCGGGTGCTGGTCGTCCGCGGCTCATTGAACAAGCCGGAGACATTTGCCGTTGAGACCAAAGATATTCTTGCCGGGAAGGTGCCTGATTTTCGTTTGCAGCCCAAGGACATCATCTTTGTGAACTCGCGCCCGTTCATTTATGGCGAGGAACTGGCGGACTTGGCGATCACGGTGTTTCTCCAATCCCTTGTGTCGGTCGCCGTCGGCCAGGAATTGATCTATCCATTCCCAGTATCACCATGAGCACCACCAATGCCTCCAACCCGGCGTCCGGGGGAAATCCTGGAAACGACTCCCCTCAAGACGACAGCAGGGACAACCTGCCCTGTGGGTTTAGCGCAATGCTGCAGGGTGTGTTCGTCAACGGCCTTCTATTTGCCGTCGTGCTGATGGCCGGTTGCAGCACTGCAACCGTGCAAGACTACAACTCGAAAACTCACGGCGCCGCCCGCGCGCCGGCCGGCGTGAGTCCGGCCGGATCGGTGACGTTGACCAACGAACTGGACCAGCGTCTGCTCGAGGCGCCGACCGAGATGTTCACGCTGGGACCGGGGGACCGGCTCGAATTGGAGTTGATCGGCGATCCGGCTTCGCGAACCACCACGGTGGTGGCGCCGGACGGAAAGCTCTATTTCAACCTGCTGCCGGGCCTGGATGTGTGGGGACTCACTTTGACGGAGGCGAAAGCCCGGCTGGAAAGCTCCTTCACCAATTATCATCGCGAGCAGCCGCGGGTGGCGATGACCTTGCGCGGCGTGGAAAGCAAACGCCTCTGGGTCCTGGGAGTCGTGCAGGCACCGGGCGTTTATACCATGGCGACGCCGAAGACCCTGCTGGAATCCATTGCGATGGCGGGCGGGACGTTGAGTATGACGACGTTCAGCGACCAGAACGCCGCAGGAATCGGCGAGGAACTGGCCGATTTGAAGCGCAGTTTTGTGCTTCGACAAGGCCGGCTCCTGGCCGTGGATTTCAACCGCTTGCTCCGGGAGGGTGATCTCAGCCAGAATATCTACCTGGAGCCGGATGATTTTGTTTATCTGCCGCCAGCCGCGTCGCGGCAGGTTTACGTTCTTGGCGCAGTGGTCCAGCCGCGGCCCGTGCCGTATATGGAAGGCATGACCGTGGCCGGCGCGGTGGCGAGTGCCTACGGGACATTGCGGGACGCTTACCTGCCGCATGTAGCGGTGGTGCGCGGCTCGCTCGCGGAACCGCAGCTCACGATTGTCAATTACCGGAAGGTCATCCGGGGGGAGGAAAACGACATCCAACTGGAACCGAATGACATCGTGTACGTGCCGCTTTCGCCCTACCGGTATTTGCGGCGGTATGCGGAAGTCATCTTGAACACTTTCGTCAGCGCTTCAGCAATCAGTGCCGGCTCATACTCCATAACCAAGGAGGAGGAGTTTGTCGGCGGCGTGTTCATTCCGGTGGGCAGCGGCGTTACGGTCATTCCGCCGGTTTCGCCACCTCCGCCGTGACCAGAGGCCGCCCAGACGTGAAAGGAGGTTGCAGATATTTGCTTCAAGTGCGCGCCTGCAGGTGGCTGGCCGCGTTCGCCTGGTTTGGGCTGGTTCCCGCCTCAACAGCGGATACCACATGGAATTACGCGGTCCAGATCAGTGCCACGGTTCAGAGCGCGCCGCCGCAAATCATGCTCACCTGGCCACAGGACGATATCGGTGCGCTTCGCTATACGGTTTATCGGAAGGCCAAGGGAGACACTTCCTGGGGAACCGGCACGGTTGTGGACGGGACAACGACCCTTTACACGGACACCGCAATCAGCGTCGGTACAACCTACGAGTACCAAATCGTCAAGGACGCGACGAAGGGATACAAAGGTTACGGCTACATCTTCAGCGGCATTCAAGCGCCGTTGGCTGAGGAGCGCGGCAAGTTGATTCTGATTGTGGAGAATCGCCACACCACGGCGCTCTCCAACGAACTGGCCCGCCTGCAGAGCGATCTGACCGGTGACGGCTGGACGGTCATGCGCCATGATGTTTCGCCGAATGATTCGCCGGCAGGTGTTCGCAACCTTATCATCGCCGATTACAGCGCTGACTCCACAAAAGTGAACACGGTGTTTCTGTTTGGTCATGTGCCGGTGCTGCATTCGGGAAATCTGAATTATGACACCCATGGCTCCCGTCCGATGCCGGCCGATGCCTATTATGGCGATGTGAATGGCAATTGGAGCGGGAATCCCGGTTATCTGCCCTCCGACGTCGAGTTGATGGTAGGCCGGGTGGACCTGTTCGACATGCCGGGAAACAATGCGCCGAGCCCGTGGCCGGGCGAAGTGGAGTTGCTGCGGAACTATTTGAACAAGGATCACAACTTTCGCCAGAAACTCGTCACCGCGCCGCATCGCGCGCTCATGGGCGATCGCAGCGGAGCCGAAGGGGGACTTGCTACAGCGGCCAGCGGGTATCGAAACTTTCAGCCACTGCTCGGGCCGGGCACCATTGTTCACGCCAACGTGGAGAATGCTTCCCCGCCCGAGATGCGCTGGGGGCCGATGCTCGCGGCGGAAAGTTATCTCTGGGCGTTCGGCACCGGTGCCGGAAGCCAGACGACCCTCGGCTACCTTGGCACCCACGGACCCTACGCCGATCTCTACAGTATTGATGTGGTTGGTCAGGACGCGAAGGCGGTGTTCGTGATGCTGCTCGGAAGCTGGTTCGGCGAGTGGGATGGGAAGGACAATTTCATGCGCGCGTTTCTGGCGACGCCATCACTGGGTTTGACCGCCTGCATGGCCGGAATGCCTCATTGGTATGTTCATCACATGGGCCTTGGCGAAACCATCGGATACGGCACGCGATTGACCATGAACAACAGCACACTTTACCGGAACCAAAACAACGTCTTCATGCGCGCAATCTATATCGCGCTGATGGGCGACCCGACGCTGCGCATGGACGTTGTTTCGCCGCCCGGCGCGTTGAGCGCAATAGTGGGTGGCGGTGGCGTGACGCTGAACTGGCCGGCTTCGGCGGATGCCGTTCTGGGGTATCATGTTTATCGCAGCACGTCGCCAGGCGGTCCGTTCCCACGGCTGACCCCTTCGCTCGTGACCGCGAACACGTTCACGGACCCCACTGCTGCATTAGCCACTTACACCTACATGGTGCGCGCGGTGACGCTGCAAACGACTCCCAGCGGAAGTTATTACAATGCGAGTCAAGGTGCCTTTGTGACGGTGGACGCAGCCATTGTTTCCTTGCCGATTCATTTGTCCGCGTCCCGGGCTGCGAACGAGCTGCGGCTCAGTTGGAATTCCCGGATTGGCGCTCAATACCGGGTGCTCGCCAATACCAATCCAGGCCAGACCGACTGGGTCGCCGTGAGCGGCAGGATCACCGCCACGGGAACCATTACTGCCTGGACGGACCCGACTTTCAGTTCCCAGTCTCAACGGTTTTATCAAATCACGAGTCCTTAATAGAACCATGCATTCAACCCACCGACCCATTGAACCCAGAGGCGCAGACCCGGCCGAGAACCGCAGAGTCCCATTCTCCCAGCGGGCTTCGCCGTTTGGGGAGCGGCTTCCGTTTCCCGCGCAGATGGTTCTGGCCGCGTGCGGCTTGCTCACATTCATCGCTGCGCCGATTTCCAAAGCGGATAGCACGTGGAACTATGCCGTCCAGATCAGTGCCACGGTTCAGAGCGCGCCGCCGCAAATCACGCTCACCTGGCCACAGGACGATATCGGTGCGCTTCGCTATACGGTTTATCGGAAGGCCAAGGAGGCGACTTCCTGGGGAACCGGCACGGTGCTGGACGGAACAACGACTCTTTACACCGACGTCAACGTGGTCATCGGCACAACTTACGAGTATCAAATCGTCAAAGATGCGACGCTGGGATACAAGGGTTTTGGTTACATCTTCAGCGGCATTCAAGCGCCGTTGATTGACGATCGTGGCAAGTTGATTCTGATCGTGGACAACCGGCACGTCACGGCGCTGTCGGACGAACTGGCCCGCCTGCAAAGCGATTTAACCGGCGACGGCTGGACGGTCATTCGCCATGACGTCTCGCCCAATGATACGCCATCAAGTGTTCGCAACCTCATTATCGCCGACTACAACGCTGACCCCACGAAAGTGAGCACGGTATTCCTGTTCGGGCATGTGCCGGTTCTACGTTCGGGGACTCTGAACTACGACGGCCATGGGTCCCGCCCGATGCCGGCAGATGCCTACTATGGCGACATGAATGGCAACTGGAAGGGCAACCCCAGCTATCTGCCGTCCGACGTCGAGTTGATGGTGGGTCGGGTGGACATGTTCGATATGCCCGGACATTATGCAACGATTCCATGGCCGGACGAAGTGGAGTTGCTGCGGAATTATTTGAACAAGGACCACAACTTTCGCCGGAAACTCGTCACCGTGCCGCATCGCGCGCTGATGGGGGATCGGCGCGGAGACGCAGAAGGAGTCGCGCCGGCGGCCAGCGGGTATCGGAATTTTCAGCCGCTGCTGGGGCCGGGTAAAATTGTCCAAGCCAACATTGACAATGTTTCCGCGCCCGAGATGCGCTGGGGGCAGATGCTCGCGGCGGACAGTTATCTCTGGGCGTTCGCCACGGGCGCCGGAAGCCAGTCGAGCCTCGGCTACTTTGGCACCAACGGGCAATACCAGGATCTCTACAGTTTTGAAGTGGTCGGTCAGGACGCGAAAGCGGTTTTCGTCATGATGCTCGGCAGCTGGTTCGCCGAGTGGGACGGAACGGACAACTTAATGCGTGCGTTTCTGGCGACGCCGTCGCTCGGGCTGACCGCCTGCTCGGCTGGAATGCCGCACTGGTTTGTGCATCACATGGGCCTCGGCGAAACCAGCGGCTACGGCACGCGCCTGAGCATGAACAACCGCACGCTTTACCAGAGCCAGGTCAACGTTTACACGCGCGCAGTTTACATTGCGCTGATGGGCGATCCGACCCTGCGAATGGATCCCGTGGCGCCCCCCGGAGCATTGGGCGGTCTGTCGACCGGGGGTGGCGTAACGCTGACCTGGCCGGCTTCGGCAGATGCCGTCTTGGGTTATCACGTTTATCGCAGCGCGACGCCGGGCGGGCCGTTCGCGCGCCTGACCGGTTCGCCCGTGCCTGGCAACACGTTCACGGACCCAACCGCTGCGGCGAACACTTACACCTACATGGTGCGTGCGGTGACACTGCAAACCACGCCCAGCGGAAGTTATTTCAACGCCAGTCAGGGTGCCTTTGTGACGGTGAACGCGGCCATCGTCGCTTTGCCGATTCAATTGTCCGCGAACTGGGCTGCGAACGGACTGACGCTCAGTTGGAATTCCCAGATTGGCGCTGCATACCGTGTGCTGGCCAGCACGAATGCAAACCAGACCGACTGGGTCGCCGTGAGCGGCAGGATAACGGCCACCGAATTAAACACTTCCTGGACAGATGCAAGTCTGGGTCCCCTCCCGCGACAGTTTTATCGGATCACCAGTCCGTAGCACCAGGACGCATTTGACCGGTCCCGACATGGGCCGCCGGAGTGTGGGTCTGGGGCTCATAGCAGCTTTGCCGGTAAGTGACTTTGGGACAATATCCGGGACACGGTTGTGTTCTGGCTTAAAGAACCCCCGGTTTTGTTCAAAGATTTATCCTCTTTCATTGAACGCCGGCTGTCAGCCAAACACTGACAGCGCAACCATAGCGACTCCAATGTCGTAACTTCCGTCCGCTCGCGAACGTGACGGAATGTTCTGGAAAAGACGCTGTGTCGTTCTCGGCATCCTTGGTGCTGGTCAATGTGCCTCGATGCTTTATGCAGCAGCGCTGGCCGTCTCCGTGGTCGCGAGTGATCCCACCGCGACCCTCGGGACAACGGACCCTGCCGCGTTCACTTTCACCCGCGAGGGAAGCACGGCCGCCAGTCTGGCGGTCAATTTCTCGCTGGGCGGCACGGCGGCGAAATGGACGGATTATCGCCGGTTGCCGGAAGGGGACATGCCGGTTACAATCACGATTCCCGCAGGCGAAGTGTCAGCGGCGCTCGCGATCTACGGAATGGCCAACTCGACCCTGGCCAATCCGCAAACCGTCAGCCTCACACTTCTACCGGACGCAGCTTACACGGTCGGATCGCCGAACAGCGCGGTTGTGAACATTCAGTCCATTCCCGGTTCGACTCCGACGAATCCTCCGGCGAACACCCACACTCCTCCGCCCAACACGAACAGCACGGCGCCCGCGGCCAGCACCACGCCCAGCCTGATTGACGATGCATCGCCCGCGCTGCCAAAAGTCGGCGCCCACCGCCTGCGCATTTTATCGCCGACGCTCATTGAAATGCGGCGCATCAATTCCAAACAACCCGATCCTGCGCGCGTGGATAGCTGGGACTTCATCAACCCCTCGGGCCAGCTGGAAACTCCGCCGGTCACACAATTCGCCGTGACGGTCAACGGCCAGCCCGTGGCGGTGCAATCGCTTGGTTTCAAACGCCGCCCGCTTTACGCGCCACTGGTGACTCGCGATCTGCGAATCGAAAACAGCCTCTACCTCCAACTCGCCACGCCCATCGCGGACCATCAAACCGTTGAAGTCAAGAACCCCGGCGGCGCGCTCTGGCCGGCGACCATGTCCTTCGTTGCCACGGCCGATCCGTTGCGCCACAGCCCCATCATTCACGTGAACCAGGAGGGTTACGTGCCGTCATTCCCCAAAAAGGCGATGGTGGGTTACTACCTGGGCAATCTGGGTGAAATGGACATCTCCGCGTCACTTGGATTCACACTCGTGGACGCGACAACCGGCGCGCAAGTGTATCAAGGCGGCCTGACGCTGCGTCAGGATATCGGTTATCTCTACACGCCGACGCCCTATCAGAAGGTGCTGGAAGCCGATTTCAGCAACTTCACAACGCCTGGGCGCTATCGACTCATGGTGCCGGGACTCGGCGCGTCGTTCACCTTCGCCATCGAGGACGGAGTAGCAATGGCCTTCGCGCGCGCTTACGGACTCGGGCTTTATCATCAGCGCTGCGGCGCCAGCAATTCAATGCCGTTCACCCGTTTCGCACACGACACCTGCCACACAGCGGCGGCGAGCGTTCCGTTGCCGCAATCCTCGTTCAGCTTCACCTGGGCGACCATCGCGAATTACGCGGCGATTACTCATCCGGACAATCCCGTGCCGACCGCGCCGAGGCTTTCCAGCCCGTCCGCGCAGTTGTTCCCTTTCGTGCGGCAAGGCACGGTGGATGTTTCCGGCGGCCATCACGACGCGGGCGATTACAGCAAGTACACCGTCAACAGCGCCGGCCTCGCTCATACGCTGATGTTCTCGGCGGACTCGCTGGCCGGCGTGGCGCCGCTCGACAATCTCGGGATTCCCGAAAGTGGCGATGGCATCAGCGATGTATTGCAGCAAGCGAAATGGGAAGCCGATTATCTTTCCAAGCTGCAGGACTCCGATGGCGGGTTCTATTTCCTCGTCTATCCGAAAGACCGGGAATACGAAAGCGGCACGCCGCCCGATCAAGGCGATGCCCAAGTCGTGTGGCCGAAGACCACGTCCGCCACGGCGGCCGCGGTGGCCGCGCTGGCGCAATGCGGTTCGTCGCCGTTGATGAAGCAACATTACCCGCAAGCGGCCGCCAGTTACCTGGCCAAGGCTACGCTCGGCTGGCAGTTCCTGGCGAACGCCGTCGCGCTTTACGGCAAGGACGGCGCGTATCAGAAAATCACGCACTACGGCGACAACTATGCGGATCGAGACGAACTCGCCTGGGCCGCGGCCGAAATGTATGTGGCCACCGGTGATCCTTCCTATCAACAGACGCTGTTTCAGTGGTTCCCCGATCCGACGGCCACCAGCACATTCCGCTGGAGTTGGTGGCGCATGTCGGAAGGCTGGGGACACGCCATTCGCAGTTACGCCTTTGCGGTTCGCAGCGGACGCCTGCAACCGAACCAGCTCGAGCCGAATTATCTGGCCAAGTGCCTCGCGACGATCACGAACGCCGGCAACGACGCGCTCCTCTGGTCGCAGCAAAATGCTTACGGCAGCAGTTTCCCGCTGGAAACCAAGCGCGTGCGCAGCGCCGGCTGGTATTTTTCCGCTGCCCAGGCATTCGATGTCGCCGTGGCGCAGCAGGTCGCCTCGCGTCCGGACTATCTGGATGCGCTGGTGCGCAACATGAACTACGAAGGCGGCTGCAATCCGGTCAACATGACTTACATCACCGGCCTGGGCTGGAAACGTCAGCGCGAGATTGTGGATCAATATTCCCTGAGCGACCGGCGCGTGCTGCCCAAGACCGGCATCCCGCTCGGCAACATTCAAAACGGGTTTGTATGGGTGAACACCTACGGCACGGAACTGGCCGCGTTGTGTTATCCGTCTGATGCGGCCGCGACCGGGCCGGTTCCGTTCTATGACCGCTGGGGTGATGCATTCAACACCACGACTGAATTCGTGGTGCTGGACCAGGCGCGCGGCCTCGGCGTCGCGGCGTATCTCGCGGGGCTGACTTCGGTGAAAGCACAATCGTGGGGATCGGGCACCGCACAACTTTCCGTACCGACCGGCGTCGTGCCCGTCGGTGAGCCGGTGACGATCTCACTGCAATCCGGCCTCGACTTGAACGGCGCGCGGATCGTCTGGGAAGGCCGCGATCACGAACCGGCCTACGGTTCACATTTTACTTTCACGCCGCGGAACAACGGCACGCAGTGGATCGAAGCCGAGGCTCAATGGCCGGATGGACGTCGCGTGTTTGCCGAGGCGACTTTCACCGCGAACAGTCCGAACGTGGTCTGGGTCGAAGACGCGGTGCCGACGGGTGGCGTGCCCGGCGCCGGTGGCGGCGATTCGTGGAACTGGATCCGCAGCAATCCAGCGCCGTACTCCGGCAGCTCCGCGCATCAATCGGCTTCAGCCGCCGGGCTGCACGAGCATTGGTTTGATAACGCCACGGCGACCTTGGACATCATCAGCGGCGATACGTTATATGCCTATGTTTACCTCGATCCAGCCAATCCACCGATCGAAATCATGCTCGCGTGGAACAACGGCAATTGGGAACATCGTGCGTATTGGGGAGCGAACCACATTACCTACGGCATCAATGGCACCGACAGCCGCCGTTACGTGGGGCCGCTGCCGGCTGCGGGTCAGTGGGTGCGGCTCGAAGTCCCGGCCAGTCAGGTCGGACTGGAAGGCAGCACCCTCAAAGGCATGGACTTTTCGGCTTATGGCGGACGCGTAACCTGGGATCGCGCCGGCAAGACGAGCATTGTCAGCGGCGTTGAACCCATTGGCCAGGTGCCTGTTTCCATCAGCCGGATTTCCGGCGGAGCGATGCAGTTCAACTGGCCGAGCGTTGTCGGTAGAATCTATCGCGTCGCCTACAAGAACAATCCTGCGGACGACGCTTGGACCGATCTGAGCGGAAGCATCCCCGCCACCGGCACGACGTGTTCGTGGGCGGATATCAGCGCCGCGAGCGCGAGCCAACGGTTCTACGTGGTTTACGTGGTGAACTGAAATGTGGGCCGGTGTTCAGGCGAGATGCGCCCGCATCGGCTGCCGATAAGCCGGAAGTGGCACGGTTGGCTGATGAAGGCTTCCGTGCGCGTGACTACGCGTTTACTGCTGTCTCGACTGTCTAAGTGTCGTAAAGGGCCTGGCGACCCAATTTGAGCTGAAGATTTCCATCGCGGGATGGGTGTCTCCCCTCCGCCGCCAAAGAGTAGGTGAATACCCCATTGATTGGCGCCACGACGATGGCCGATGGTCAGTGCGATGCTTTTCAGGCCGATACAGCCAGCGCGATTGCTTCTCGCGGTGATTCTCCTTCTGTCTGTAACCACGGCGGCACAACCAATTGCCGATGATAATCCGCTCGCGCTTCCGTCGCCCGGTAATTATCAACTGCGCATTCTCTCGTCGAATCTCCTGGAACTGACGCGCATCACCACCAAAGCAACGCCAACGGCGAAACCGCGCGAATGGGATTTCGTGGATGCCGAGGGTCGTGCGCTGCTTCCGAACGCAGCAGAATTCGTGGTGCTGGCAGGCGAAACGACCATCGGCGTGCAAAAGGTCGGCTTCAAACGCCGCGTGCTCTACGCACCGCTGGCCCGGCGTGATTTGCGCGTCGCCAACCACCTCTACTTGCGACTGAATGGCGTGGTCTCCGGCGGACAAACGGTGGAGGTAAGGAATCCTCCCGCGAAACTGTGGCCCGCCAGCCTGCGCTTCACCACCAAAATGGACCCGCTTCGTTACAGTCCGGCGATTCATGTCAACCAGGTGGGCTACGTTCCCGCCTTTCCCAAGAAGGCAATGATCGGATTCTTTCTCGGCAATCTGGGCGAGATGAATGTGCCGGCGGAAAGCGGTTTTCAACTCATTGACGCGCGAACCGGCGCGAGCATGCACCAGGGAACACTGACGCCGCGGCGCGACGTTGGTTTCGACTATACGTCCTATCAACAAGTGCTCGAAGCGGACTTCAGTGACTTCAACACACCCGGCGAATATCGCCTCACCGTCCCGGGCCTCGGCGCTTCGTCTCCGTTCTTCATTGATGAAGGTGTGGCGGCCGCGTTCGCCCGGACATATGCCCTGGGCCTGTATCATCAACGCTGCGGCACGAGCAACGCACTGCCGTTCACGCGTTTCGGTCACGGCGATTGCCACGTCGCTCCCGCGGAGGTGCCGACGGCGACGTTGACGGACATGGTCAACTTTCTTGCCGGCGATACCCTGAACTACACGGATAATCCGCGTCACACCGCGCCGCAGCTCAAGGATTTCGAGTCCAGCCTTTACCCGTTTGTGAAGAGCGGAAAGTTGGACGTCTCGGGCGGACATCACGACGCGGGCGATTACAGCCGCTACACGATCAACAGTGCCGCGCTGGTCCACACCCTTGTCTTCGCTGTGGATGCACTGCCGGGCGTGGGTGAACTGGACAATCTCGGTCTGCCCGAAAGCGGCGATGGCAAGAGCGATGTGTTGCAGGAGGCGAAATGGGAAGCCGATTTTCTCGCGAAAATGCAGGATGACGACGGTGGATTCTTTTTCCTTGTCTATCCGCGCGACCGCAAATACGAGAACAACGTCCTGCCCGATGCCGGCGATCCACAAATCGTCTGGCCGAAGAACACCGCTGCCACCGCCGCCGCGGTGGCAGCACTCGCGCAAGCGTCGTCGTCGCCACTCTTCAAGAAACAATTCCCGGAAGCGTCGGCGGTCTATCTGGCGAAAGCGAAGAAGGGTTGGGAGTTTCTGGATCGCGCCATCGCGAAGTTTGGCAACGAGGGCGCCTATCAGAAAATCACGCATTACGGCGATGATTTCATGCACGATGACGAGCTTGCCTGGGCCCAATGCGAGATGTTTCTGGCGACCGGCGCTGAATCGTTCCACAAGAGACTGCTCGAGTCTTTCCGGCCGGGCGAAGAACGGACCCGGCGCTGGGGTTGGTGGCGGTTGTACGAAGGATACGGTCGCGCCACCCGCAGCTACGGGCTGGCGGTCAAGAGCGGGCGGGTGAAACCGGCACAATTGGATCAATCATTCCTGCGCGCGTGTGAGGCCGAGATGGTAGCGGCGGCGGATGACCAACTCCGCTGGTCGCAACAGAGCGCTTATGGAACCAGCTTCCCCACCGAAACGAAGCGATTTCGCGGCGCGGGTTGGTATTTTTCATTGGATCAGGCGTTTGATCTGGCGGTCGGCTGCGCGCTGGATCATCCCGCGATGAATGATCCGCGCCCGAAATACACCGAAGCGGTTGTGGCAAATCTGAATTACGAAGGCGGCGGCAATCCCGTCAACGTCTGCTACCTCACCGGCCTCGGCTGGAAACGCCAGCGCGAGATCGTTCATCAGTATGCCCAGAACGATCGCCGCATTCTCCCGCCCAGCGGCATTCCCCTGGGCAATCTGCAAAGCGGATTTGGCTGGCTGGATTATTACGGAGCAGAACTCGGTGCGCTAAGCTTTCCGTGGGACGGCGCGAAGGAGAATCCTTATGCGCTCTACGACCGCTGGGGCGACAGTTTCAACCTGCAAGCCGAGTTTGTGGTCGTCAACCAGGCACGCGCACTGGCCGCGGCCACGTGGTTGATGGCGCAGACGCCCATCAAGATCCAACCGTGGAAGTCCGCACCGGCGACGATTGAAATCACAACGTCCGGGCCATCCCAGGTCGCAACCTTGAAATCATCGCTCGACTTGAGCCAGGCAAGAATCGTTTGGGAAACGCAGGACCGCGAACCGCTTTTCGGCGACCGGATTGTTCTGACGAACGCGGTTACCTGGATTGAAGCGGAAGCGCAATTGCCCGACGGCCGCCGCGTTTACGGTGTGACGAATCTTTCGGCTGATTCGCACGCGGCGCGTTGAAAGGTCCCCGGTTTTCGGGTCGTGGCGGCCTGCGTGCCGCAGCATGTATCGGGTCGCTGGGGTCTTATCCCGTTCCGCTAGGGGTCTTCACCCACCTGTAAAACGTTCGCTCAATCTTTACATTGTCCCTGTGACTGTGAAGTAAAGCCGAGTTATGAGAATCCTGTTTGTTCACGAAAAGTTCGGTGCGTTCGGCGGGGCGGAGGCAAATGTCCTCGCCACGGCTACCGAACTCCAGGAGCGCGGCCATGTCGTCGGCCTTCTCCACGGTCCGAACACCGGAAAAGGTGAAGCCGCGTGGTTGAACACGTTCCAGCATCGCTGCCTCATCGGACACGGAAGCAAGTCAGCGACCGCGCTGGCCGCGTGGAAACAGTTTCAACCCGACGTGCTTTACGTTCACAAGATGTCCGATCTCGAACTGCTGGAAACGTTGCTGGACACAGAAACTCCGATCATCCGCATGGTTCACGACCACGACCTCTATTGCATGCGAAGCTACAAATACAACTTCTTCACCCGCCACATCTGCGAACGGGCGTTGTCTCCGTTTTGCCTTATTCCTTGCGGCGCGTTTGTCGCGCGCAATCACGACGGCGCCCTCCCCGTGAAATGGGTCAGTTACTCCGCGAAGCTTCGCGAGCTCGAGTTGAATCGCAAATTCGACCGCCTGGTCGTCGCCACCCAGTTCATGGCGGATGAGCTTCTGCGCAATCAGTTCGACGCGAACAAAATCGAACTGCACGCCCCGGTGCCCCCGAATGGCGACGCCTCATGGGTCAGCTCGTTCAGCGACAGGAATTACATCGTATATGCCGGCCAGATCATTCGCGGCAAAGGCGTGGACGTGCTGTTGGAATCCCTGGCGCAGGTCCGGGTGCCGTTCACTTGTCTCATTTTCGGCGACGGCCAGCATCGCGAATACTGTGAAAAGCTGAGCCGCAAACTCGAACTCACGGACCGGGTAATCTTCAAAGGCTATGTGTCGCCGGACGAAATCGCGCTTTTCTACCGCGAATGCAGCGTCGTCGCGGTCAGTTCGGTGTGGCCGGAACCGTTTGGCGCGGTGGGACTGGAGGCCATGCGGTTTGGGTTGCCCGTTGTCGCGTTCGACGCCGGGGGCATCCGGGAATGGCTCGCGCATGGTCAAAACGGATTTCTGGTGCCCTGGATGGATCGCCCGGCGTTCGCCCGGCGTGTGGAAGAATTGCTGGGCGACAAGACGCTGGCCCGGCAGATGGGCGAACGCGGACGCCAGTTGGTTGCCGAACAATACGGGTTCTCGGAATACATCAGCGGATTGGAAAACCTCTTTGAGCGAGCGGTCGAAAGACCGGTCCTCGCGGTCACGGCATGAACACCGAAGTCCCTCCAACACTGATCGCGCTGGTTGGCGGGAGCGGCGCGGGAAAAACGTGGCTGGCAAACCGTCTGTGCCAGGAATGTGGCGACCAGGCAACATCGCTTTCACTCGACGACTTTTACTGCGATCTCTCGCACCTGAGTGTTATCGAACGGGAGAAGGTCAATGTCGATCATCCCGACGCGATTGACTGGCCGCTTTTCGAAAGCGTACTTCGCCTTCTGCACACTGGCGCGACGGTGTTGGCGCCGCGCTACGACTTCGCTTCCCACACCCGGTTGACCCGCGGTCAGTGGCACAGTCCCCGGCCATTTATTTTCGTGGAAGGTCTGTGGCTTCTGTGGCCTCCGCGAATGCGAGCGCAGTTCGATCTGCGGGTGTTTCTCGATTGCGTTCAATCAACGCGTTGGCAAAGGCGGGTGACACGCGATCTCAAGGAACGAGGGCGTACCACGACAGTGATCCACAAACACTTTTGGAACGTTGTTGCCCCCATGCATGACCGTTATGTCGAGGTGCAGAAGCCCTGGGCGGATCTCGTCCTTGACCATTCCATCACCCAGGCCGAGCTTGGCCGATTGGTGGGAACGATTCGCAATCTCCGCGCGGAGTCATACCCGATACCCTTGACAGATGCCGGTTTACGGGCAGAAACGCCGCCGGTGGCGGCACTGCACCCTTTATGAACACTCCCATCCTAAATACCTATTCGGAACCGTTCGGACATTTCGCGGTTGCGCGATCCCCTTGGGAACGCCAGTGGCTGAACTGGGGAGTCCTTTGGCGGCGCTGGCTGTTGCGCTGGCGCGTCCGCAGCGGCGCCATGATGAAACGCGCGTTCGACATTGTCGGCAGCATCGCGTTTCTCCTCGTCTTCAGCCCGCTTTATCTGGTGCTGGCGCTGCTGGTAAAATTAGAAGATCGCGGGCCGGTGTTTTTCAGCCAGACCCGCGTCGGGCGCTTCGGCGAAACTTTGCAGATGCACAAATTCCGCTCGATGCGGCTGAATGCCGAAGTTGAATTTGGAAAGCTGCTCGCTCAGAACGAGCATGCCGATGGGGTCACGTTCAAGATGAAGAACGATCCCCGCATCACGCATGTCGGCAAATGGCTGCGCCGGTTTTCACTCGATGAACTGCCCCAATTTGTGGACGTGTTCATGGGCAACATGTCCCTCGTCGGCCCGCGGCCACCGACGCCACGCGAAGTATCGCTTTACTCGCCGGCGGATCGCCGTCGCCTGGCCGTGAAACCCGGCCTCACCTGTTTCTGGCAGGTAAGCGGCCGCAGCAATATTGATTTCTCCGGGCAGGTAAAGCTCGACGTGCAATACATCGAAACGGCCGGGTTCTGGATGGACATCAAGATCCTGATCCGAACCGTGCGGGCGGTGGTGAGTGGAAATGGAGCCTGCTGATGAAAGCGTTGTTGATCTGCCCCAACGAACGCAACGGCGTCGCTGCGCTGGCCGAGTGTGTGCCGCTCGCAAACGTTTCGCTTGTGGGCAAGACTCTCGTGGAATATTGGCTCGAACATCTGGCGGGTTTGGGCGCGCAGGAAGTTCTGATTCTGGCGGCGGACCGTCCGGATCAGCTGCATGCCGAGGTCGGTGACGGCGCGCGCTGGGGATTGCGCGTGATCGTGAAAGCAGACAAACGCGAACGGACACCGGAGGAAGCGCGGGCCAGTCATCAAGCCAGCGATCCGACGCCGTGGCTTCCCGCGCCGAATGATGTGATCCTGATGGACACTTTGCCGACGCTGCCGCAGCTGCCGCTGTTCACGAGCTACGCGGATTGGTTCGCGGCAGCACAGGCGTGGATGCCGCGGGCTTTGACGCCGGATCGCATCGGGGTGCGTGAATCGAATCCGGGAGAGTGGGTTGGATTGAACGCACACGTTGCCGCAGGGGCAAAACTGATCGCTCCCTGCTGGATAGGAGAACGCGCCTGGATCGAAGCAGGCGCCAGGATCGGGCCGAATGTGGTGCTGGAACGGGAGGTGTTCATTGCCCATGGCGCGGAAGTCTCGGACAGCGTCATCGGCCCGGAAACGCTCGTGGGCCAGTTCACCGAGGTCCGCAATTCCATTGCGTGGGGCAGCACGCTTATCAACTGGCGGAGCGATTCGTACTTGAAAGTGCCTGACTCGTTCCTGCTTTGCTCGCGCGAACCTCAGCGTGCCCGCCCGCCTCCGGGGAAAACACCCGCGCCCGCCCATACGCTGCTGCCGGTGATGGCGCGGTTTCACGAGTATGTCTCCAGACTACTGACCTAGGCATGGCTGAACTGAATCCACACACTTTATCATGAACATCAACCAACAAGACGGCACTTTGAGCGTGACCGGCCTTCGCGAATTGAATGCCACCAACGCCCGGGCATTTCGTTCCACCCTGGCCCGGGCGTTGTCGCAAGACCTCAAAGCCATTGAAATTGACTTGTCCCACACTCAAGCCGTGGACGGTGCTGGCCTGGGTGCGCTGGTGGCGCTCTATGAGACGGCGAAGGAACGCCGAAAGCAGGAAGGCTTTGCGCTCCGTCTGACCCATCCCACACCCCCGGTGCAACAAATGATCGAACTGGCGCGGTTACATCATCTGTTTGAAGTATCCCACCCGGAAAGCACACCGGACGGAACGCGCCCGGCGATCGATCTGAAATGAAAGCGATTCTTCCTCTGTTCGTCTTCATTGACGCCTGCGGCTGGGAAATCATCAAGGACGATCCCTTCTGCAAAACCGTCGCGCCGAATCGCCGCCGGCTCGAATCCGTCTTCGGCTACAGTTCGGCGTGCGTGCCGTCCATTCTTTCCGGACGCTGGCCGGACGAGCATCGAAACTGGTGCTACTTCGTCTATGACCCGAAACATTCGCCGTTCAAAGTGCTAAAGCCAATGCGATGGCTGCCAACGGCAATCACCAGCCGGCGGATTATCCGCCGTTGGTTGTCGAAGCTCGTGAAAGTCCAATTGAAGTTTCGAGGGTATTTCGATCTCTACAATATCCCGTTCAAATACATTTCGCTGTTCGATTTCACGGAGAAGAAAAGCCCCCTGCTCCCGGGCGGCATGAATCGCGGCACGAACATTTCCGATTTTCTGGAAACATCCGGAATTGCTTATCACCTCAGCGATCCGACGCGCAGCGAAACGGAGACTTACGATGCGGTGCTCGCTGACGTGAAAACCGGCCGCATTGATTTTGCCTTTGTTTATTGGCCGGATCTCGACGGCCTGCTGCATCGTGAGGGCAATCAATCGCCGGAGATCTCGCCGAAGCTACGCGGTTATGAAGAACGCATCCGCCGGCTGGTGGACGCCGCGCAGGAACAGTATGAGGAGGTGCGACTTTACGTGTTTAGCGATCACGGCATGGCCAATTGCGACGCATTCCTTGATCTCAAGGCCCGCGTCGAACCTCTGCCGCTCCAAATGGGGAAGGACTACGCCGTTGTTTACGATTCGACCATGGCACGCT
Source organism: Verrucomicrobiota bacterium (assembly GCA_023383055.1). GTDB lineage: Bacteria > Verrucomicrobiota > Verrucomicrobiia > Limisphaerales > JAHDYP01 > JAHDYP01. Next base: position 62,868 of record JAHDYP010000008.1, read on the forward strand.
TCTGGTTCTTCAACGACACCGCGCGCCGCACGGTGACCGAGACGCTCAGCGCAATTCCCGAGGGCTGCATCGTGCCCGACGCGGAACTGGCGCGCCTGCATTGCCTGTTTCCGGATCGCTATTTCGGCGAGTTGATTTTCCTGCTGCGCGAAGGCGTGCTGATTGTGCCCAGTCACATGGGCGAACGGCCCATTCGCGCCATGCACGGTTATCACCCGAACGAAAAGCACAGCTACGCCGCGCTGCTGACGAATCAACCGGACATCCCGAATAGCATCACCGCCATACCGCACATCTATAACCTGATGGTGCGGGACGCACTGCAAGCCCAGGAGCGGAACGGATCACAGAGTCCACCGGAGAAGCGCGCCGAACGCCGATGTCCCTCAACCCGTGAAGCGCCCGAACCCGCCCTCGCCTCCTCGATCCGTGTCAGCGCTTCCAACGCTTAAGAAACTGCCTATGAGCCTGCTGATTCCACAACCCGCACGACTTCTGCACAATGTCCGCGACATTCGCGCGCTTGGCGCCGATGGGCCATCGCGTCTGCGTCTCGCTGGCAACATGTTTCAGGCAAACTTGAAACGTACGCATCACGGCTGGTCCAGCCTGGCCAATCGATTTCTCGGCACAGCCCCAGTCAAGGTGCAACTCCATGTTGCTTCGGACATGCCCTTTTGCTACCGCCCGGGCACAACCGATCTGCTGGTGCTGGAGCAGGTGTTTGTGGATGGCGAATACCACGTCGAACCCATTGATCCCGAAAGCATCGAATTCATTGTGGACTTGGGTAGCAACATTGGCGTGACCGCCATGTTCTGGGCGCAACGCTATCCCCACGCACGAATGGTGTTGGTCGAGCCGGACCCGGACAACTTCGAATTGCTGCAGCGCAACACCGCCGCATTCCAGGACCGTTGCGTTCTGCTCAACGTCGCGGTGTCGGATCAACGCGGCGAGACCAGTTTCTTTCGCAGCGACCGCGAATACGGCCATTCGATTCTCAAAATGGACGACTCCGTCTCTGAAATTAAAGTCAAGACGCTGCCGGTTTCCGACATTCTCAGCGAAGCCGGCTTTCCACGCATGGATTTGTTGAAGATGGACATTGAAGGCGGCGAGCAAATCGTGATGCCGACCATTGGCATGTGGGCGCAGGCGCCGCGTTATCTGATTGCCGAACTTCACCCGCCGTATGACTTCGCTGCGTTCACAAAGCACTGCCGTTCCGCTGGTCTGCGAGCCACGCAACCGCCAAGCGAAGCGTTCCGCTGCAATCTGCCCTTCGCCGCCCGCGCGCCGATCACGACCTGACCCAGCAGCGCGCCTGAAGAGACGCCTCCTGCGTTTTGAACGTTGTCTTACCTCGGGTGAACACCCCATACCGCCCGCACGGTTGTTCCGCTTAGAATGTCGTGCCATGCAGGAATACAATCATCTCTACCAAGCGACCAAGTCCGCCGGTTCGCCCGTCCCATTTCAAACGAATCTCCCCCGGCGCATTCTCGTGGTGGATCACGACCCATATGTCTGCCATCTCAGCGCCGACGTGCTGATTCGCCATGGCTACGAGGTGAACGCCGCCGAAGACGGTGCCGCCGGCTGGGAGGAGCTTCAGGCCTACCACTACGATCTGCTGATCACCGAGCGCGACCTTCCCAAGATCAGTGGCGTTACATTGGTCAGGAGACTGCGGGCCGCCCGCCTGGCGTTGCCGGTCGTCATGGTGGCAAAAAGACTGCCCGCGCGCGAACTGGCTCGAAACCCGGCACTTCAACTTGCGGCCGCGCTGTTGAAGCCTCTGCCCGTCGATGCGTTGCTGGACACGGTAACAATCGTCCTGCGCGCGACCGGCAGTCCCCGCGAGCGGATCCTGCCGCCGCCGAACTCGCAAAGCCAATCATCAGCCGATGGTTGGCAGCTAAAGCCGATCACCACAGCGGCCAACAGCGCCCAAGTGCATCCGGACCTCGTCCTTGGCTATCACCGTTGGGGATTGAACGAGTGAACGGGGCAGACACCGGCATGGACCCATTCCAGTCAAGGACGATCCAACGTTGCTGCGCCCCAGGCAGCACTTTCAACAGGTGGTGACGGTTGTCGGGCAAACCGGCAGGCATGGTCCGCGCGCCAAATCGTCGAACGAGATCACCCGAACGTGTGAACTGCTGGCGAGCCATTCGGCGGTGGCATGCAGAATGGCCAGCATGGCGGTGTCGGGTTTGCCCTCCCTGAAGTATTCCCACCAATGGGTAACGAGCACCGTGAGTTCCTGGCTTTCGACCTGTTTCTTGACGGTCTTCAGCATCGTTGGGTAAGGGCGTTGAAACGAAAGCAGGCAGCCCGGATGCGTCAGCAAGGTGGTTCGGCCAACCTGCCAATGCGGTCGCTTGAGCATTTTCTTCATCGCGTATTGCGGCCACCAGGCGAAGGGCAACCGCCGCAGTTCAAACCATCCGGCCGAGATGACGCGAAAGCGTTTGGCGACTTCGCTCACACTGACACGGGAGAACCGGTCATAAGGAGCGACGAACGTCCGGGGCGCGCGACATCCCGCCGCGGCCAGCAAAGCGGTACCTTGATCAAGGCGATTAGCAAGGTCATCGCGTTGATCAGAGCCAAACTCGAATAGCGAATGATCATAACCGTGTTGCACCACACGGAATTGCGGATTCTCGCGCAGATAGCGGACCAGCCCGGTGTTGCTCGCGATCGGAAGCTCCAGCGGTGTATCGGCGCGTTTCGCGAAAAGAAACTTCTCCAGCGCGCCATTGGCACCGTGAGTGTCCGTGCGCACGTTCGGAATCACCGCAAGGTTCACCGGCAGGCCACGGTGGAGGAACGGACGATAGAGCTGCTCCAGGCACTCGACCGGCGTCAGGGCATTCGTGTCGTCGTCACGTAGAATGACGCGGTGCATGTTTTGCCTCGATGAGTTCCTCGTAGAGTTGTTTGACCCGGCGCGCGACGGACCTGACATCGTATTCGCTGGTCGCCAGTTGCCGTCCTGATTCGGCCAGTCGCGTACGCAAGCCGGGATTCAGCAGGGTCTGGCTGACCGCTTGATGAAATGCGCGCGGGTCGGACAAATCGAACAACCAACCGTTCTCACCGTGCTTGATAAGTGCCGATGCGCCCGAGGTCCGGCTGGAAATGACCGTGGTCCCGGCGGCCCAGCCTTCGAGCAGAACGAGGCCGAACGTTTCGGAAATGGAGGGCAACACAACCGCGCGGGCTTCCTGAAACAAACCGATCAATCTCGGATCGCCCTGCGGCAAACCGCCCGTGATCAGAACGTGGTCGCTGATGCCGAGATCACGGACCTGGCGTTCGAGGCTTTGGCCGTAGGCTTCATGGGTGCAGGCGCCGACCAGCACGAGCAGCGCCTCGGGATGATTCCGAACAATCCCGGGCGCCTGCCTGATCAGCCACGCCTGGTTCTTCACCGGATCAATGCGCCCCACGGACAACAGTACGTCGCGGTCCCGAATCTGCCGATAAGCTTCACGCGCGGCGGCCCGGTGATCCTGGCGATACATCTCCAGGGGAATGCCGTGTGCCTGGATGTCGATCCGTTTGCCGGGATGCTTTTTCCGCAGCAGTTCCGCTTCGGTCAGATTACACGCGAGCACCGCGTCCGCATGTTGGATGAGCCGGCGCGATTGCAGCAACAGGCCAAAGATCTTTCCCCACTCGAAACCGCTGTGCGCAGCCCCGTCGAACGTGGTTCTCACAGCCGGCGAGACATCCAGCAACCCCCCGTGAATCGAAACGACAAATGGCAGCCGCCGGCCCCGAGCCACGGCGGACGCGATGCCGCCCAACCGACCCAGCGTGTGCGTGTGGACAAGCGCAATGTCTGGTTCGCGCCACATCGCGGGCAGCAAATCGAAGGACATCAGGTTGCCACCCACAGAAATGTACTGGCGCTTTTCCTGCCGTGACATTCCCCAGGCCGGCACCCAGGTCTTGAAACGCTTGATGTCACCGTTGAAGTCGGCCCGCGCCCCGTTGTCATTGACCTGTGGGCAATACATCACGGGTGTGACGCCCTGCTGTCGCAGGCCCTCCAAGAGCCGTTGCACGGCGGTTTCCGTTCCGCCCCATTCGGCGGGATCATATTTTCGCAACAGATGAATCACGCGCATGTCGATGCTCTCGTGGAAGCGACTTCCGGATATTCATGCTCGGGGAATGCCTGAGCGATAACCGCCTCGACCGCTGGTTTGCGCGCGTGGCGTTTCGCGTAACACAGGCTGGCCAGGGTTCCAACCAGCATGTTGAACGTCAGAAATATGTGGGGTTGCCGGAAAGTCCACTCGGTGAGGCTGTGCAGAAAGATGCCGCACACGCCGAAGAAAATCCCGACGCCCAGCCGGTGCATCGCCTCCGGTGTGCGCCAGAAGAGAAAGCGCAGACCCATCAGAAACCAGTGCCCCCAGAGCAGCGTGAACAGGATCAAGCCCGGCACGCCGAGTTCGCCCACGGTCAGGGCGGCAAGATTGTGGGCCGGCGCGGCCCAGACGAGATTCTCGATGATGTCGTCGTCCGGATTGTTGCCCTGGATCGCACCGTAATCGTCGTACGGCCGGCCCACCATCGCGCCGTACTTCTTGCTGACCCAGAAGGACCAATTGTTCAGCCCGACGCCGAAGAACTTGTCGGCCACGATCACGTTCGCCACCCGAAGGTAATAGCCGCGTCCCTCCTGTTCATCGTCGAGGTATTCGTCCGCAAACGAGGCTTCGGCGTAACGCTCCTTGAGGCTGTCCCAATTCTGGTAAAACATTCCGGCGATGCACAGCCCGAGGAGCGCGGTGGCAATGATCTTTCTTGGCGTGATCCGCCAGGTCGCGCAGAACGCCGTCGCCCCCAGCATGACCAGCGCAAAAATGGGAATGCCGGCCCGCGAAATGGTCAGCACGCTGCACAACGCCGCCGCGCCAATGGCGACAATCGAAAACATCCGGAGCAGTTTGGGCAGCGACGAAGTGGTTGCCGCCACGAATATGGGGGCAACGAGGCAAATATACATCGAAAGACTGTTCTCGTGCTCCAGCGTGCCCGGCACGCGATAAATCCCCCCGATCAACTTCTGTTTGAGTCCCCACGCGCCCTCCAGGCAGACGGCGCAGCCCAACGCGAGCACCACAATTCCGAGTTCCCGCTGGCTGCGGACATAAAATGCCGCCGCCAGAAAGAAGAAGAAACCGCGGACCATTTTGGAAAGCTCGAACACCCCGTAGATCTTCGGCGTCGAGAACATCACCGAAAAACACGCATAGACAAAAAACACCAGCATCAATCCAAAACTGGCCGGCCAGTAGAAGCGCGAGTTTCCCGGACGCGGAAGGAGAACAGAACCGGCGAAGACGCTGATCGCGAGCAGATCCACGAAGGAGATCTCGAGTCCGCGCGAGGTGCCGCGATACCAATAGTGACTCAGCACGTTTACGTCGAGCCGGTCCGTGATCACGGTCCCCGCAACCATCAGAAAAAAGGCCGCGTCGCGGGCGCGTTGGGAAAAGGTCGCGACGAGGACCCCCGCGGGAATTGCCACCAGCAGCATCGCCAGTGCGATGAGGTCCTTGGTTTCCATCGTTGCGCCTCCCTTCCCCTTTGAGAATCAGCGCTTCCGCGCCGTCAGCAGGATGTTGGTGGCGACGATCAGATCGCGCAGCGGCTTGTTCATGCCGCACGTGGTCGTCTTGATCTCAACAAACCCGGCGGATTCGGCGACTTGCGACAATGTCCTGCGCGTGAAGAAGCGAATATGTGGATTGCCCGGTGCAAAATGCTCGTCCCATCTGAACAGCGCGATCAGCACGTCCTTGAAAACGCCGTGATACGGCACCGTCACCAGCAGCCTGCCGCCGGGCGCGAGCACGCGCTGCATCTCGCGCACCGCGAAGGCAGGGTCGAAAAGGTGTTCGAGCACTTCAGAACACCAGATCACCTCGAAGACCGCGTCGGCAAACGGGAATGGCAGGGCGACGTCGTGTTGCAGGAACGTGATTTCCGGGTGTGCGCGGGCGTTCCGTTCGATCTGCGAAGGGGAAATGTCCACCGCCGTCACCCGCGAGGAATGTTCGGCCAGATTCCGGGTGAACGAACCATCGCCGCAGCCCACTTCGAGAATGGCCGCGTTGGCCGCAAGGTCCCGCAGCTGGGCGCGCATCCAATTCCGCACATTCGTGGCGTATCCCTGGTTGTCGCCGGAATATTGGGCGTGCCCGGTCGTCCAATACTTCTCGTAGTAATCTTTCTGCTGTTGAATGGCGTTCATGAGGTCTGAATGGTTTGAGCGAGGCCGGGTTTGTCGGCGGCCAGGTTGCGGATATTTTCGCGGGCGGCCTTGGGCCAGAAGTGCATCTTGCCGCGTTTGAAATGGCGATGGGCCTGGGCGCAGGCGAGCATGGTCATCGCGAAGCCCACCAGCGTCGCCGGCAAATGGGTCGCGCGCTTCAGCCCGCGCATCCGCCACCAGCGTTTGAAGCGGAAACTCAGCGCGTCGGGAAACAATCGCCAGAAACGGCGAACTCGCTGAACATGTTCACCCACCAGCCGCGCGACCCACTCGGGACTGGCCTCCTCTTTGCGCCGCAGCGTCTCGGCGAGGTTGGTTCTTTGCGTTCCTGGCAGCGTTTTCAAATACTCCACCAACACATGCACAATGGTCTGCCCGATCATCTGCCGCTTCTGGTTCTTCAAAAGCTCGCCGGTGGAAGTGTAAGCCTCATAAACATGCGAAGCCTTGTCGGCGACCACGATGCGACCCGGGTTGAGTGGGTTCGAAAAGAAATCGGTGCAGACAATCGCCTTGATGAAACCATCGTCAATGCCGAGTTCCTTCGGCAGATAGAGCCGGCGGGCGACTTCGGTCCGGATGCAATAGAGCTGACCGGTCATCTGCCCTTGAGTTGCGCGGTTCATTTCGGACGTGGCCAGCGAAATGCGATCCCGCCAGGATTTCACGAGCTTGAGCGACACGTCCTTGATGGGCTGGTCACTGGCGATCCGAGCTTCGGAATTATCCAGCAACGTGCGATACATGTTGAACAAAGTCTCGCGCCGATTGAATACAATGTCCGAGTCCATGAGAAACAAGAACTCCGCTTCCGGGTGCGACAAACCATGGACGAACGCGTTCCAGGTGTGATTGCGTCCAGCCTCGCGCATGTCGCGCACGCCGGCGGCAAAGGCGCTGGCGAACGGATGTGATTTCCCCTGCTCCGCGAACACCGCGGCAGCGATGGCCGCCGTGCGATCCGTGCATCCGTTCGGAATGCAAAGCACTTCGCAGCGTTCGCCACGCGCGCTGAGTTCTTCAAACAACGACTGCTGGAAGAGCGATTCCAGTGTCCGGCGGATGACTGCTTCCTCGTTCCACGCCCGGACGGCGATGGACATTCGCGGTGGCTTGGTCTGGGCGTTATTCGTCATGGCATCTTCGACATTGCTTTCCAATGTCAGTCTAGGCTGGGAGGCCGCCCCTCGCTAAGTAGGTGAAAACCTCCCGCTGGCCGGGTGAAAGACCCCATGCCGTCCGGCCCGTAAATGCCGTATCCTGAACCGGAATGAGCGATCCGTTCGTCAGCATCATCCTGCGGTCCTTCAACGAAGCGTGGGCGCTGCGTGAAACCTTGCCGGCGCTTGCGGCGCAGAACGACACGCAGTGGGAACTCATCGTGATTGATTCCGGCTCGACGGACGGCTCGGTGGAGTTGATTCGAGAATTCCAGCCGCGGCATCTGATTCACATCTCACACAGCCAATACAACCCGTCCCGGGTCATGAACCAGGGAATGGAACTCGCCTCATCGAACTTCGCACTGTTCCTCAACGCCGATGCCACGCCGCAGGGGCCGGAGTGGCTGCGTCCGCTCGTGACCGCGCTGCTCGATCCACAAGTCGCCGCGGTCTTCGGCCGGCAGATTCCGCGTCCCGACTGCCGGGCGGTGTTCGCTCACGACTATGAACGCTGCTTCGGAGCGAGTCGGGAATCCGCGAAGTGGGATCATTTCTTCAGCATGGCGAGCAGCGGCATCCGCAAAGACATCTGGGCGAAGCGCGGTTTCAACGAGCGAATGCAATACTCCGAGGACGACGAATACACGCGCTGGTGCCGGGCACAGGGTTATCGGGTGGTTTACGCCCCGGCATCGGTGGTGATGCACTCGCATAATTACACCGCCGCGCAGGCCTGGAAGCGCAGCTTTGGCGAAGGCCGCGCGCTGGCCGCCGTGTGGACAAATCGGATCGCAAACCCGACCTGGGGCCGGCAAGTTCTGCTTGGCTGGATGAACGATGCGAGGCGGGACTTGAGGTTTTGCGCGCGCACATGCCGGTTGAATGAATGGCCGCATGCCTTGCGAATCCGCTGGCAGCAACGGCGCGGCGCGCTGGCGGGCTTTCGCAGCGGCTGGACGATGTATCGCCAGCCGCGGAAAGAATCGGCCGTCAGTCCGCCAACCTGGGCCGTCGACCTTCAACGCTGAACATGACCGCCATCCTTGCGACAAGCGGCGCGGGTTTCCAACCTGCGGCATCGCGGATTCCCAATCCGCCGCCGTCTGAAACCGGCGGCACGTCCGAGTGCTCTGGTGGCTGCACCGTTCCGCCGCGCGTCGGTCACTTCACTCTGACCGGCAGTGACGCGCTGGAGCAGCATCTCGCGAAAGTCTGCAAAAGCGTTCATGCTGGCATTGGCCGCATCATCCCGGCGCATAAACTGGAAGGGCTGGCGCTCGGCGGCGGCTATGGACGCGGCGAAGGCGGCGTGTTGAGAACGCCCGCGGGGGATCAGCCTTACAACGATTTGGAGTTCTACGTGTTTGTTCGCGGCCCTTCGTGGTTGAACGAGCGGTTTTTCGCAAAGCCGCTGCACGATTTGGGCGGTGAGCTTTCGTTGAGCGCGGGGATCGAACTGGAATTCAAAATCACTTCGGCGGCCACCCTTCGACGCAGTCCGCAGAGTCTGTTTTATCACGATTTGATCATGGGGCATCGGTGGCTGGCGGGTGATGACCGTCTCTTTGCCGGTTGTGAACATCATCGTGATGCCGAAGCAATTCCCCTGTCGGAAGCAACCCGGCTGCTGATGAACCGCTGTTCGGGGCTGCTCTTCGCGCGCGACAAACTCGATCACGAGCGCTTTTCCTCCGAGGACGGCGACTTCGTTGGCCGAAACATCGCCAAGACCGAACTGGCGCTGGGCGATGCCGTGTTGATTGCTTTCGGCAAATATCATTGGAGCTGCCGGGAGCGCGGTCAACGGTTGAGTGATCTTGCCGGAGCGGACACCTTGTCGTGGATCGAGGAAGTACGTCAGCGCCACGCGGCCGGAGTGGAGTTCAAACTCCAGCCGCATCGGTCATCGCTTGCGCGCGCTGAGCTTCAAGATCACCTCTGCAAAGTCACTTGCCTGGCCTTGAGAGTGTGGCTCTGGCTGGAAAACCGCCGCCTCGGTTGCGAATGCCGTTCCGCCGCCGGTTACGCATCGAGCCGCATCATTAAATGGCCCGACACCAATCGCTGGCGGAGCCGGCTGGCGAACGTAAGAGTATTCGGCCCGCGCGCGCTCCTGATTCCGCGCAATAGCCGCCATCCTCGGGAGCGGATTCTGAATGCGTTGGTGCTCCTGCTGTGGGTGCGCGCCCAGACTTCCCCCGCATTAACACGGAAAGTCCAGCGTGAGTTGCTGTGGTCGAAACCGACCGCGATGATTCCGGGGTATCGCGAGCGCTGGAGTCGGGCGAGCTGATTACCCGGCACTCAGATTCTGCACAACCAACAGATTCATGAACACGCACCCTCGAGCGCAACCGTTCAACCTGAGTTTACTCGAATGAAAGGGTCACCAACATCCGCATAACAAACGTAATCCCTTCGATGCTCCACAAGCATGCCGAGCGAATCGCGGGCCATGTGGGGTCTGGCAACGTGCGCGGGCGAACACTCTGCTGCGCCGGGCTGCTGCTGCTTTCAGCGCTTGGGTCCACGGCCGCTTTGGTTTCGACCTTTCAGGCCGGAAGCGCCTCGTGGCACCTGGGCACGATCGGAGTCGGAAACCTGGACAGCTCTCCCGACCTGGAAATCGTCGTGCCCTACCGGACTTCCGCCGGCCACTGGTTTGTGGACGCATTCAAGCACACTGGCGAGCGACTCCCGGGATTTCCTTATTCGTCGGGCAGCGAGGAAATGAACGTTTCTCCCACGCTGTACGACCTCGACCACGATGGCCGCGACGAAATCATCTTCACGCGGGGCAACCAGATCATTGTGCTGCGCGGAGACGGTTCAGTCATGTGGTCCAACACGGTCAATTACGCCAACTACTTGCCGACGGGCGGCTACCAAACCGTCACCAACGGCTTTTATTGGTCGGCCACCGGCGAGTTCATGAGCCGGCTTCCTGCAACGGCGGTTTTCTCATCACAGGTTTCGCCGCCCATCGTCATGGACCTCAACGGCAATGGAACCAGGGAGATCATCACCGCCTGGAAAATTGATCCTGATCCGGGCGGCTGGGAGCAGGACTTCAATCCCTTCATCAATGACATTTTCGGCTTTGCCGAATGGGGCACGGCGGGAGAGACGTGGTCCGGCGGGGTGGTGGGATTCGACGCGATTACCGGCCAACGCACCTTTGTTTATCACATTCACCAGCTCGTCGAATCCGGCCTGGCGATCGGACGGGCCAAGCCCGGCCCGGCCCTGAACATTTACGAACTCAACGACAGCGACAGCGTCGTCTCGTTCGACAAAACGCAGCCGTTCGGTCTTTGGGGCAAAGGCATGCTGCATAAACAGTTCGGCAAGAACCAGCGGCTGATGAGCGGCTCCTATCAATTGCCGAATGATATTTACACCACGGACCTGGACGGCGACGGCCTGGATGAAGTGCTGGTCGCTGGCACCACCTTCGGCGTGATCTGGCCGCCGAATGAAACGATCCTCGACGACGATGGCGCGATCCTTTGGCGGCGCTGGCTGACGCCAGTGACCTTCGTCAACAGCCATGGATGGAACAACGGCGCGTGCCTGATTCCCATCAACCCGGACCACGACAACCACATTGACGTGCTCGGCTTTAATCATGCCCACGAAATCACCTTCCGCTATTGGAACGGCATCGAGTTGGTGGATCGTCCCGGCTGGCCGAAGACTTTTGATCCGTTCCTGCCTTCGCCCCCGGTGGTGGGAGATGTGGACGGCGATGGCCAGGAGGAAATCATCATCGGCACCTACCATCCGGCTCTCACGCCCTCCGCGGGTAATCTTCTTATCTATGCTTTGGACGGCGCACTGAAACAAATCATTCCCGTGGTGGGCGGCATCAAACACATCCCGGCGCTGGCGGACGTCGAAGGCGTTGGCCGGTTGGACGTGGTCTATCGCTCAACGCTCGGGCAGGTGTACGTGCAAAACTTCGGCGCCACCGGCACCAACCACGTCTCTTGGGCCACGCACCGGGGCAATATACGTCGCGACGGCAACCATGGCATTTCGTTGTTCCCGCCGGGCACGCCGTTAGTCACGAAAATAAGCTCCGGGTATAACCGTGTCAGTTTCAGTTGGACCAACGCCAGTCCGGCCCAATGCTTCCGCATCTATCGCGCTGCCCAGGCCGGCAGTCCCTTTCAACCGATTGCCACCGTCACAAGTGCCACGACGGCTTACACCGACCACGGCCTCAAATCCGGCTGGCAGTACTTTTACGAAGTCGGCGCCGTTTACAGCAACAACACGGTTCATTCGTCTCCCATTGCTGTGCTCCCGCTGTTGAACGGCAACCTGGTCGCTAACGCCGGTTTCGAGGAGAACGACAACAGTCACTGGGATAAATGGTTTAGCGGCAGCATCGGCATGACGAACATGGTCGCCAGCACGAACACTGCCTTCGAAGGCAGGCAATCCATGCGCATTATCCTCGAGAACCACGGCAATAGCGGCTCGATCTCTCAGTTCAACCAATACGGTCTCCCGGACGCCACCCTGTTCGTTACCCCCGGCGCGTTTTATAGCTTCGGCGGTTTCTTCAAAAGCACCGGCATCTCCCAGCCCTCGAAACATTTTCTCAAATGGGTCTCGACCAAGACCGGCTACGACACCCACAACCGGCCCCCACCGCATTACCCGGACTTTTTCACCCCTCATTTCGTTGTCGGCACCGACGCCACCGAATGGACTTACGCGAATCGTACCTTTCAATTGCCTGCCGGCTTTCCCAATCTCGAACTCGCGCACAATTTCACCATCAGTGCGCCGGGCAGTGGTTCCATCTACATTGACAACGTTTTCTTCCGCCAAATTCCCAACCCCTCGGCCACCAATTGGACCGTTTGGGTTCCCTTTGCGTCCACCTGGCGTTGTTTCAACGCGACTCCTCCGGCAAATTGGTTTGCCGCCAACTTCAACGATGCCTCCTGGCCGGTCGGCACCGCCAAGTTTGGTGCGGGTGGCGGCCCCACCAACGTCGTCACCGCGCTCCCGCAATATTTGCCGGCTTATTATTTCCGCAAGAAGTTCAATGTCACGTCCACCGAGTTCGAGGAACTCCTCCTCAGTGCCACCTGCACCGATCTCTATGGCGACACCATTCGCCCGCTCGGCGTCTTCATCAACGGGACCGAAATCAACTCCACCATCGAAGCGGTCAGCGGCCAGGGCAACGAAGTTCTTTACTTCGATCTGACCCCCTTTGCTCACCTGATCCAGCCCGGCACCAACTGCATCGCGATTGAACTCGGCAACACCTGGGCTTCCGATTGGGACGACGTCGCCTTCGACATCAGTCTGCGCGCCGTGCTTTATCATCCGGTGGTGCCTCGCCTGACAGCGCAAAGTGCGCCGCCGGGTGCGCCTCGTTTGTCGGTGGAAACGCCCGCCGGCAGCATTTGGCAGATTCAATCGTCCGACAGTGTGTCCCCGGTCAACTGGCAGGTAATGCAGACTTTCACCAACACCGCCGGCGGCGTCTTGACCTTCCAGGACACGGGTCAGAATGGCCGCGTGCCACCCATGAATGTGTCCAACCGCTTCTATCGGCTGGCGCCGTTTTGAACCGATCGTTCCCTCTCCCCCGTGGAGAGGCAGAATCATTTTCAGTCTCACTGTTGTTCGCGCGGCTGGATTGTCCGGACGGCTGTCAAACCGCAGTCAGGAGTCGCTTCCGGGTCACCAGGCATGAGCCGTTGCCGATGCTTGTCCACCGTTTTGATGCTCACACCGAGTTCCTCAGCGTCTCTTCTGTAGGCTGCCTTCGGCGATCAGTTGGGGCACCTCCATCTCGTGCGAACTCAGGCGATGGCTCTTCCGCTGAAGCTTGCCGTTTCGTTCCGCTGCTTTCTGATCGTGATGGTGCACGCGCCGGGAAATGATGGGGTTGAAAAATGTGTTTCCTTGTTGCACTTCGCGAATGGCCTGGGCCAGAAGTTGTGAGGAGGTTTGCTTGAGCAAGAATCCCGCGGCACCCAACCTGATCGCTTGTTGGACGTAAGCCTCATCTTCGTGCGCGGAGAGAATGAGCACGCGGGTTTCGGGAAAGGCCCGGCAAATCTGCCGGGTGGCTTCCAACCCATTGAGCAGCGGCATCGCGATGTCCATAACGACCACGGCGGGCCGCAGTTTGCGCGTCAGTTGGACGGCCTGACGACCGTTGGCCGCTTCGCCGACCACCTCGATATCAAGTTCGTCTCCCAGTAACGACCGAATACCTTCCCGGACGATCTGATGATCATCCGCCAGAAGGACAGCAATCCGCTTCATGATTCAATCAAGGTCTGGCCCGAGACTCTGTCACGACCCCTTCGCCCCCCTCCCGCACCAGCGAGCGGAATCTGCACCCGGACGGTTGTGCCTTTACCCGGTGCGGATTGGACGGTAAAGCTGCCTCTGACCATTTCCAAACGTTCCCTCATGCCGAGCAGTCCCAATCGTTTGCTCTTTTTGGTTTGCAGCACGTGTTCCGCCTGAAAGCCTTTGCCGTCGTCGGTGATGGTCATGCAGACCGTGCGGTCCAGTTGCTGAATCTTCACGTCCGCGCGGCTGGCTCGCGCGTGCCGGGCGATGTTGGTGAGCGCTTCCTGGGCAACGCGATAGAGCACGGTGCGTTTGTCGCCCTGCACTTGCTCCGCTATCACCTCGGCAGACAGGCTGACCCGGAGGCCCGTCTCGGCGCGGAAGTGTTTCACAAACGTATTCAGCGCGGGAATCAGTCCCAAGTCGTCCAACATCGCCGGGCGCAGTTCACGTGCAAACTGATGGATGATCTTCAGGGAATGCTTCACCAACCGCTGCGTGCGGGTGATGCTTTGTTCCAGACCTTTGGGGTTCGTCGTCGCTCTTGTTTTCAAACCCGCCAGATGCACAGTGACACCCATCAAAGTCTGGGCGATGACATCATGCAACTCGCGGCTGATCCGCTTGCGCTCCTTTTCCTGCGCCAGCAGAACCTGGTGGGCCAGATGTCGCTGTTGTTCCTGCAAACACCGGGACTGCACCAACAACCGGCGTTCATGTTGCGCAGTTTGTTTGAGGGCTGCCTCCACCGTCCGTCGCCGGACCATTTCCTGTTCCAGCTTTCGGTTCGAGGCGGCCAGCATCTCACTACGGCGCTGCGCCGCCTCCGCCCGCTTCTTCTCGGTGATGTCGCGGGCGATCTTCGACACACCCACAATCCGGCCCTGGCTGTCCAGGATAGGCGAGACGGTCAGGGACACGTCGAGCAACCTGCCATCTTTGCGGCGGCGGACTGTTTCATAATGTTTCAAATGATCTCCGCGACGGATACGTTCCAGAAGGTCGGGTTCTTCGTCCATGCGGTTTCGCGGAAGGAGCAGGGTGATCGGCCGGCCAATCGCTTTCTGCGCCGTGTAGCCGAAAAGCCGTTCCGCACCAGCATTCCAACTGGCGATGATGCCGTTGAGGCTTGTGCTGATAATGGCATCTTCCGAAGATGCAACAATCGCGGCGAGTCGTCCGCGCTCTTCTTCCGCCTGCTTGCGGTGGGTAATGTCCCCGAACGCAACGCGGCACCATTTTTGCCTCCCTTTGAGCGAGACCGCGGACGCGGCTCGAAAGCCGGCCCAAAAGGCGCCGCCCCCTTCCTTCTGAAGCAGCGCCTCGCAGACCTGGTTCGTCGTCCCACTAAAAACTACTTTGAGAAATGCCAGCAAGTCAGGTTGACTCGCCGGCAACGCCAATAGCGGCAGGCGCCGCTTGATCAGCCGGGAACGTTCAATGCCGAGCAAGGAGGCGCCCGTCAGGTTTGCTTCCAGAATCACGCCCAGTTCATCAACCGAGAAATACCCCACGGGGGCGAAATCGTAGAGGTCGGTGTACTTCTCCAGGGCCATCTCCAGCTTGTTTCCGGCGTTCTGCAGCTCGGCGTTCTGCAGCTCCAGTTCGACCTGATGGACCTCCAATTCGTGAAGCAGCCGCTGGTTGTCGGCCTGGGGCCGGTTTGGGGCCGGCTTCGACCGCTGACCGCGCAGGTGCAATTCGGCGCGGTGGCGCAGGTCGGCGGGACCGTTGGGAGTGTTCGGCTTACTGGGCATGGGAACAATTGAACATCTGAAACCCACAATTCACAATGATGGAAGCAGATCCTGTCGCGCAATGGTTCATATTTAATGCTTCCTTTTGAATTCTGCGGCTCGCTCCGCCTTCGCGGAGTAGTTGGGCGACACGCTTTTCCAGACTGTCGTGCTTCTCCTGCAACTGCGCTTCCAGCTTCTTGGCGACGGTGATGTCCGCAAAGGTGATCACCACGCCGTCAATGCGATCCTCGTGCGTGGCAAATGTAGGGGCCAGCATCCACCACAAGCATGCGATGGGACGGATTGGTTTGGGATGGCGGGTGGCTGTCGGGCAACTCGCCCGCTGGGAGAATTGGGGTTGGTTTCATAGCCCAATACTATATGCAGGAAAAGCTGGCGAATGCTATGGGGCGTTTACCCCACTTTCGGGTTCGATTGGAAGTGGGTGAGAAAAGGAGAAAAAGACGCCGAATCAAATGTACACATTCACTCGACGCGTCCTGGGGCAAATCCGTCGTCGCGGCCCTGCCTCGCCATTCGCCCGCTCGGCATACGCTGGTAGGGTAACACCCCATGGAACCCCCATGCATCCCCACTTACCGTGCGCACCGTGTGAGAATGTGTGTCTCGCACGGAACAGAAGAAATTAAAAACAGATACGAACGACGAAAGAATACAACGTAATGAAAAAGACACTTCGAAATATCATCAATACCTCGGCCGTCTCGGTCCTGGCCTTCTCGGCTGTGGCCCAGGACGCACCCAAACCCAACTCGGATCGGCCGGTTTACAGCAATGACCGGCTCCAGGACGGCGCCGAGTACAACACGGAACGCCCGGGTGACCGTGATCGCAACCGCGTGCTCCACGCCTGGCAGGCCGAGCAAATCCAGGGCGTCGCCAAAGCCAGCGAGCTCATCGGCATGACTGTCAAGAACCGCCAGGACGAGACCCTCGGCAAAGTGGCCGACCTCGCGTTGGATGTGGAATCCGGCCGCATCGTGGCGCTCATCGTTTCCTCGGGCGGGTTTCTGGGGGTTGGCAACGAGCTCAGCGCCGTTCCGCCCACGGCCCTCCGATTCAACCCGGATCGGGACACCCTGCAGCTTGACGCCACGAAGGAGATGTTGAGCAACTCGCCGCATTTCAAGGCCGATCAATGGCCGGACTTCGGCCAGCCCGAGTATGCCGGCCGGGTCTATCGTGCCTACCAGGTCGAGCCTTACTTCACGACCAACGTCACCACGAAGGCGGATAACACGGCGCGCAACGTGCGCGACCGGAATGACGCAACGCTCACGCCCTTCGATCAGGGCAACAGCCAAACCGACGTGGCCACCACCGCGCAGATTCGCAAGGAAATCATCGCCCACAACAACATGTCCTTGAACGCACGGAACGTGAAAATCATCACGACCGATGGCCGGGTCACCCTGCGCGGCCCC
>JAHDYP010000009.1 GCA_023383055.1 Verrucomicrobiota bacterium
GGTGGTCATTGGCCTCAAGGCCTTTCATCCCATCCTCCTCTCGCTACTCTCCTGTTCGAAGTTTCGCAAGCTACCGCTATTGGTCATTCCCGCCGAGCACGCAAATGAGCCCTCGTATGACCCGCGACCTCAGAGAGAGTCGGCAATGCTATCCCAGAGCGGCTTGAGATCGGGATCAACCGGTGCCGACTGTTTGACGAACTGCGCGTCGATCGCGGCCGCCTGCTTCAACCAACCCGCACTTTCCTCCAGCCTCCCGAGTTGCGCGCAGTAGCAGGCCAGATTATACGGGATGGTCGGAACCTTGGGAAATCGGCCGACCACAGGGAGCAGTTGGTCATAGGCCTCCCGCGTTCGTTTCATTTCGTGCAAGGCGAACGAGCGGTGAATCCAGGCCTCGGGCCGGTTTGGGAAGAGCCTGATGCTCTCTTCGGCAGCATCCACGCAAGCGTCCCATTTGCGCGCCTGAGCGTCGATGTGCCAGCGGATTTCCAGCACCTCCGGGTGGCGGCGATTGGCGGCCGAGATCCGCTGCAACTCCTCATTCGCCTCGTGGCAATTTCCCAGCTCCAGCCAGCCCTGGGCGGCCTCGAGGTGGAAACGGTCGGGTGGTTCCGGTGGGTGCATTTTTAAAGGTCCGGTTCAAGGTCCGGGCGAGTCGCTGGCCGGATGGTTGTCGCCTGCACGGTTTGAGCCTAATCCTCCGACGCTGAATAGCCATGGAAAAACCGTTGCGACGGAGTGCCGGGGCCTTCGATTGGGCGCTGCAATTTGGAACTGACCTGTGGCTTCCGTCCGCGTACAGTCCCGGGCATGCACCACGCCCGTATTGGTTTATTCGGCATTGGACTGGACGCGTACTGGCCGCAGTTCAAGGGTTTGAAGCCGCGGTTGGAAGGTTACCTCGGCACGGTGGCCGACCGACTGCGACGTCCCGGGGTCGAGGTGGTTAACCTTGGACTCATCGATAGCCCGCCAAAGGCCTTCGCGGCCGGACATCGGTTCCGCGCGGAGGATGTCGATCTGATCTTCCTGCATGTCACCACCTACGCGCTTTCCTCGACGGTGTTGCCGGTGGTGCAGCGGGCGCGGGTGCCGGTGATTGTCCTCAATTTGCAGCCGGCGCCGGCGATTGACTATCCCGCGTTCAATCGCATGGGCGATCGGACGCGGATGACCGGCGAGTGGCTGGCCCACTGCGGGGCCTGTCCGGTGCCTGAGATTGCCAACGTCTTCAACCGGGCACGGATCGATTTTCACCAGATCACGGGGATGCTCCACGACGATCCGGAGTGTTGGCGGGAGGTGGACGCCTGGATCGAAGCGGCGCGGGTGGCGAACGTGATGTTTCACAATCGCCTCGGCCTGATGGGCCATTACTACTGCGGCATGCTCGATATCGCGTCCGATCTCACCCAGCATTGCGCCCATTTCGGCGGGCACATGGAGATCGTGGAGGTGGACGAACTGGCGGCGTTGCGGCGATCGGTCTCGGCCGCTGAGGTCCGCCGGCGGGTGGCCCGGTTCCGCAAGGTCTTTGACGTGCAGCCGGATTGTCCGGCGGCCGAGCTCGAGCGGGCGGCGCGCACCTCGGTGGCGCTCGACCGGCTGGTGCGGGAACACGATCTGGGCTCGCTGGCCTACTACTATATGGGCACGGGCAACGAAGAGAACGAGGAGGCGATCAGCTCGATCATCCTGGGCAACTCGCTGCTCACGGCGCGCGGGGTGCCGGTGGCTGGCGAATACGAGGTGAAGAATGTCCAGGCGATGAAAATTCTCGACAGTTTCGGCGCCGGCGGTTCGTTCACGGAGTATTACGCGATGGATTACAGCGATGACGTCGTGCTGATGGGCCACGACGGGCCCGGGCACATCGCCATCGCCGAAGGTAAAACCAAGGTCCGCCCGTTGCGGGTCTACCATGGCAAGGTCGGACGCGGTCTGTCCGTCGAGATGTCCGTGAAGCATGGCCCGGTCACGCTGCTCGCGGTGGTGCAGACGGTCGATGGACGATTGAAATTCCTGGTGGCGGAGGCGGAATCGGTGCCGGGTCCGATCCTCGAGATCGGGAACACGAACAGTCGTTATCGCTTCAGCATTGGCGCCCGCCGTTTCGTCAACGAATGGAACCAGCACGGTCCGGCGCACCATTGCGCCGTGGGGGTGGGTCATTGGGCGGAGCGGATCGACAAGCTGGGCCGACTGTTGCGGATGGAAGTGGCACGAGTTTGTTGAGGAGGTTATGCGCAATCCCAATTCCTTTCGCCACGCCCTGGCGCTACTCGGCATGTTGACGGGTGGGGCTGTCGTCATGGGTCAAGGCGTTACCCTCGAGCGCGGGTTTGTCCATCCTCCGCCCGAAGCCCGGCTGCGTGCCTATTGGTGGTGGTTGAACGGCAACGTCACCGAGGCTGCCATCACCAGGGATCTTGAGGCGATGGCCGCCCAGGGTTTTGGCGGTGCCTTGATTTGCGATGCCGGTGGCGCCGAGCAGGACGGCAACGACCGAGTCCCCCACGGCCCCACCTTTTTCTCGCCGGAATGGCGGGCGCTCTATCGCCATGCCTTGCGCGAGGCGGACCGGTTGGGCCTGGAAATGAGTCTCAACATCCAAAGTGGCTGGAACCTTGGCGGCCCGATGGTACCGGCTGAGGATGCTCCCAAGAAACTGGTCTGGTCGGAGACCACGATCCAGGGGCCGCGGAGTCTGGCGCGCGTGTTGGACCGGCCGAAGCATGCCCCGGCGTTCTATCGGGACGTGGCGGTGGTGGCGTACCCGGTGAAGGTCGCCACGGAGGCGCGTCGCCCGCTGGCGAACTGGGCGCAGAAGGCAATGCATAAGGCTCTGCACTTTTCGGCGCCGGTCACCACGCCGCTTTTTGAAGAACTGCCGTCGGTGCATGGGGAAGAGGACGCAGCCAGTGGAGAGATCGTGGATTTGACCGACCGGCTGGAGGCGGACGGGACGCTGCGGTGGCAGGTGCCCGTCGGGGAATGGCAGATCCTGCGGTTTGGCTGCACCCTGAACGATCACTGCCGGGTATCGACCTGCAGCGACGGGTGGCAGGGCTACGCGTTGGATCCGTTCGACGCCGGTGCGTTCCGCCGGTATTGGGAGGCGGTGGTGGCGCCACTGATCGCCGATGCCGGCCCGCTCGCCGGTCGCACGCTGAAATACCTGCACACGGACAGCTGGGAAGTTGAAGTGGCGAATTGGACGCCGACTCTGCGCGAGGAGTTCCGGCGTCGGCGCGGTTACGATCTGCTGCCGTTCCTGCCGGTGATCGCCGGGCGCATTATTGACAGCCGGCCGGTCAGCAACCGGTTCCTGGACGATTTCCGCCAAACGATGGGCGATCTCGCCGTCGATCACCATTTCCGCCTGTTCTCCGACTGGGCCGCCGCGCACGGCCTCCGGCTCCACCCGGAATCGGGCGGGCCGCACGCCGTCCCGGTCGATTCGCTGCGTTGCCTGGGGATCAACGATGCGCCGATGTCGGAGTTCTGGGCCTGGTCCTGGCGGCATCGGGTGGGTGATACCAACCGGTTTTTTGTGAAACAACCGGCTTCGGCGGCCCACACCTACGGCCGGCGGCTCGTGTTGGCGGAAGGTTTTACGACCATCGGCCCGCACTGGCAGGAGACGCTCTGGGACAATCTGAAGCCGGCTTTCGATCGCGCGCTGTGCGAGGGGCTCAATCGCCTGGTCTGGCACACGTTCACCTGTTCACCGCTGGAGATGGGGTTGCCGGGCCAGGAGTATTTTGCGGGCACTCATTTCAACCCGAACGCAACCTGGTGGAGCCGGTCGGGCCCATTCCTGGCATATCTGAACCGATGTCAGTTCATGCTGCAGCAGGGCCGGTTTGTGGCCGACGCGGTTTATTACTATGGCGATCATGTGCCCAACTTTGCCCAGCTCAAACAGTCTGATCCGGCGCGGGTCCTGCCCGGCTACGACTACGATGTGGCCACGGAAGAAGTCGTACTGACGCGCATGGAAGTGAGCGAGGGCCGCATCGTGCTCCCGGACGGCATGTCCTATCGGGTCCTGGTATTGCCCGACCGCGCTTCCATTTCGCTGCCGGTATTGCGCAAGATCCGTGAGTTGGTTGCGGCTGGCGCAACGGTGATGGGTCCCAAACCCGCGCGGGCCACGGGCCTGCGAGGCTTCCCGGCATGCGACCAGGAGGTGAACCGGTTGGCGGACGAGTTGTGGGGCGAGGGTGACAACCCGGTGCCACCGCGATCACGTCCGTTCGGTTCCGGCCGCGTTCTCCCGGGTGTGACCGCCCGGGAAGTATTGCTGGCCGACGGAGTGCCGCCGGATTTCGAGTTTGCCAGTGGCGCGCCGGGCACCGCGCTGGATTACATCCACCGGGCCACTGACGAGGCGGACATTTACTTTGTGGCCAACCGCTCGAACCGATTTGAGCCGGTCGTCTGCATGTTCCGGGTGGCCGACCGCGTGCCGGAACTCTGGGACCCGGTGACCGGCGGACGGCGGGTGTTGCCGGCTTTTGAGCGGGCGGGCGGGCGGACGACGGTGCCGCTGGAGTTCACGCCTTTCGGTTCCTGGTTTGTGGTGTTTGGGACTAACACCGGCGCGGCGACGAGTATCGCTGGCAACAGGAACTTTCCGGTGATCGAACCGCGTCACGAACTCGCAGGCGCCTGGCAGGTGAAGTTCGATCGAGACCAGGGCGGACCGGGGTCCGTCGAGTTCGGCCAGCTGAGGGATTGGACCGAGCGCCGCGAGCCAGGCGTCCGCCATTACTCCGGCGCGGCAACTTACACGAAAAAGTTCGAACCGCCCCCGGCGATTCTCGCCGCCCGGCTCGGCAACAGCGAGCGGCTGCTGCTTGACCTCGGCGAACTGCGGGAGTTGGCCGAGGTGCGGTTGAACGGGCGGGAACTGGGCATCCTGTGGTGTCCCCCATTTCGGGTCGATGTCACCGACGTGTTGAAGCCGGGGGAGAACACCTTGGAGGTGGACATCGTGAATTTCTGGCCGAACCGGATTATTGGCGATGCCGCGCTCGCTCCGGAGGAACGGCGCACTCGCACCAACATCCGGAAACTCACCAGGGACACACCCCTGGTCCGATCCGGATTGATGGGGCCGGTGCGCCTGTTGAAGGCCAGCGGAACGGCCCATCAGGCAGTGGGAATGCCTGCGGTGGTTCCGCCCTGACTGGCCACACGCGCCGTGGCCCCGAGGAAACTGGACCTTCAAATCACGGGGCCGCCTCAGGGCCGGCCAATCGCTCGAGCATCTGCCGGGCAACCGGGATGGCGGGCTGTGCCTCGGCGAGACGCACCAGCAAGGTGCGGGCGGCCGCAGGCTGGGCCGGCGCCAGCATCGAGGCCAGCGTCAGGCACCGGGCGTAACCGGCGGTGAATTCACGGCTGCGCCGGGCGCTCTCGACAAAGTCGTCCACAGCCAGGTCGCGGCGGCCTTCGGATTCATGTATCAACCCGCCGAGGTAAATGTCCCGCGCCGCCACATAGGTCTTCCAGCTGGAGCTGAACCGGGCCGCGCGGTCGTCGTCCGCGCCCGCAAACGGGCCACCGGTATCGGACGGCCGCAGTTGCAGCAGATCCGCCAGCCGACGGTGGATCACGGCGGCATTCGCGGCCGGCTGCCGCGGCGCGACGAACAGCACCCGCGGATGGTTGTCGGTGTTGAGCGGCCCGGAGCCGGCGAAGGCCCGGAGTTCCTCCGGCCCCGCCAGCCACTGACCGAAGAACCGGAGGGAATCGGCGAGGCTGAAGGCGCGCAGTTCGGCGAAGAGCGGTTCATGCCGGGAGCGTTCCTCGATCCAATCCGGGTGGAAGCGCGGGGGCGCGGTGTAACCGACGAGCCCGACGACCGGCACCTCGACATTGAATTGGAGCAGCCATGCGTGGGTGTCCGGGAACACTTCGAGAAACGTGCGCATGATCAGCCGCTGGGTTTCCCCGCCCATTTGGTGGAGCGGCAGCCACTGGCAGAACAACCCCCCGGGCGCGAGCCGGCGACGGATCGCGGCGAAGTGTTCGCGCGTGTAAAGCAACGCGGCGCCGTCACGCGCCGGATGGAACAGGTCGCCGATGACGACGTCGTAGCTATCGCGGCTGGACAGCACGAACCGCCGCGCGTCCGCCGTGTGCATGCGGAGCCGCGGGTGGCGTCCGGCCTGGCGATTTTCCGGTTCGAACAGCGGCATCAACGCCGCCACCTGCGGGACGAGCTCGACCCCGTCGGCCTGGAGCCCGGGATGAAGCGTGGCGGCACCGAAGGTCAGACCGGTGCCGACGCCGAGGACCAGGCCGCGTTCGGGCGCGGGATGCAACAGGAACGCGAGGTGCGCATGACGGGCGGCCATTTCGGCCGAACCCGTGCCGCCCATTTGAAAGCGATTGTCCACCCGCAGGGTGCGATGCCGGTCCGGCTCGCGGACGACGGTGACCGAACCGAGCAGGCTTTCGCGCCAGGCCAGCACCTCGGCGCCCGGGGGCAGCTCCAGGATGCGCAGGCTCGCCGGCAACAGGAGCAGCAGGCTCAGCGGCGCGGTGAGCCAGGCCCATTGCCAGCCCCGCGGGCGCGGCGCCAGCAAGAGATATCCGAGCGCAATCGTGGTGAGGGTCCACTTGGCCCCGAACGACGGCAGCAGCACCACGCCAAACAACCACGGAGCCACGGCACAACCCGCGGCATTGATGGCGATGGCGGTGCCAATGCCACCGTCGGGTCGGCGGGCGGCCTGCACCAGGTGACTCCAGGCAGCCCCCATGATCAAGGTCACGGGCAAAAACACCAGCGTGGCCAGGGCGGATTCGGCCAATACCCGCCCGGCCCAGGCGGCCGCCATCGTTCCGCGCCATTCCTCCATCCAATTCCCGCACCGGCCCAGCACGATGATACCGGCCAGACAGGTTGCCGTCAGCAGCCCGCACAAGCTGGTGAGCACCGGCCGGAAATCCGGCTCCGGAAACAGCCGTCGGTAACCGGCCGCTCCGAGGGCGGTGCCGGCCAAATAAACCGTGAGCACCACGGCGTAGGTATAGATGGTGTTGTCGAGGACCTGTGCCAGCACGCGAACAACCAGGAGTTGATAACCGATGCCGAGCATACCCGTAAGCAGGAGCGCCATCGCCAGCCGGTGTGCCGGCCACGCGCCCGCGGATGAGCCCGCCGCCGGGGGCGGCATGGTTTCCCAATCGCGGGCCAGGGCCAGGGCCAGCGCCCCGCCCACCAGCGGCATGCAGGCGAAGACCAGCGCGCTGGCGCGCACTCCCAGCTCGGGCATGAGCCAGCCGGTGGCCAGCAACACGCCCAGCGCCGCGCCCACGGTATTCACGGCATAAAGTGGCGCTACCTGACGGGGGGATCGACCCAGACCGACAACGACCCGTTCCATGGCGGAGAACGAGGCCCCCAGGGCGGCCGTGGCCGGAAGCAGAACCAGGGCTGGCAGCCCGAAGACCAGGGTCCACTGCGCCAGCGGGACCGGGCTTGGGCCCAGCCAGGTGGTGACCAGCGGATTCAACCACGGGATCAAACCGACGGCCGCGAGGCTCCAGAAGCCGGCCACGGCTTGCAGGGCCGCGAACCAATGCGCCGGTCGCCGGCTCCGGCCGATCGGTCGATCCAGGAGGCCGGCACCCAGGGCCAGACCGCACATGAACGCGGCAACCAC
Organism: Verrucomicrobiota bacterium; assembly: GCA_023383055.1. Lineage (GTDB taxonomy): Bacteria > Verrucomicrobiota > Verrucomicrobiia > Limisphaerales > JAHDYP01 > JAHDYP01. The sequence continues at coordinate 7,686 of JAHDYP010000009.1, forward strand.
GGCGACGAGGGCCGGCATTTCGTGTCCCAGGGCCGCCAGGAACATCCGGGTCCAGACCAACTGACAACCGAGCCCGGCCATTCCCGCGAGCAGGAAGATACCGTGGGCCAGCCAGATCCTGGATTGCCGACAAGTCATGCGGGGTGGGATGCTAGCCTGGAATTCCCAGGCGTAAAGGTGGTTTGCGAAATGAATTTCGAGAGGCATGGGGAATCCGGGTTGGCTGCGCTCCGCCGCTGTTCCCTTGCGTTCGCGGGAAGGGATCGCATAATCCGCCGCGCAATGTTCTGTATGAGGAGCCATCGTGCCGTGGGACCGACGTCATGAAACGCCGGGGTTCGAGAGCCACACACGGGCCGCGGCCAGTGTCCGCGATGGTCTTTGGCGTGGGATCGTTCGCGCAAAGTGTCACGGCTGTATTGCGTGACGCGGGAGCCCGGGTCGGGACATACTTGACCCGCAACTACGGCCATTTCCCTCCCTCGCTCAGTGGTCCGACTTTCCCCAAGGAGACCTGGCCGAATCCGGTGCCGCTCCTCCGCGAGCATCAGGTCGACGTGGTGTTGCCGCAGTCGATCGACTGGGCGCAAGCGCCGTGGGCGGATGAGTTGCTGGGGTCGAAGGTGCCGCTTTTCAGCCCGGTGCGCGAGGCGATGCGCATCGAGCGCGAGCGGGACTTCGCGCGCAAGCTTTGCACTCGCTACCGGATCCCGTTTCCCAAGGCGCGGGTGGCGCCAAACCGGCTCGAAGCGGAGCGGATCCTGGCGCGGCGGCCGCGGCCGTATGTCATCAAGAACCCCTTGTGCTCGCCGACCAGCCCGGTGCACACGATCATCTGCGAATCGATCGAGGACACCCGCTCCTGGCTCCGGCAGGTGGATTACGAGGAGGGGGTGTTCCTGCAGGAGTATCTGGGACGGGCGGAGATCGGGCACATTGTGCTGGTGAGCGGCGGCGAGATCCACTCGCTGGTGACCAACCAGGAATACAAACGGGCCTTCGACGGCAACCTGGGGATCGTGGCCGGCGCGCCGCTGGGCGGTTTGGTCGAGCAGGATCCCGACGACAAATACGGGTTGGCGCGGCAATTGATCCATCCGCTGCTGCCCTGGCTGCGCGAGACCCGATTCAACGGCCCGCTCCAGGTGACGGCCATCCGACACCGCGGACGATGGCACGTCATCGAATACAACATCCGCATCGGCGTGACCTCCGGTCCGATGATCCTGCGGCAGCTCAAACAGCCCGCCGAGATCGTCCGGCGCACCGCCCAGAACCGCAAGCTGGACCTCTCCTTTCACGAAACCCCAAAATATGGCTGCCAGATCACCCTGGCCGGTTACGGCTACCCGTTCACCCAGGTGCGCGGCCCCCACCTGCCGCTCGAGGTGACCGGCACTTTCGACTGCGATGTCTGGTGGAACGAGGTGCAGCGCGGCCCCGACGGTCAACTCAGGTCCACCGGCCAGCGGATCGCCGACGTCATCGCCCTCGCGCCGACCCTCGACGCCGCCATCAACCGGGCCTACGCCAACATCCGGAGAATTCGCGTGCTCGGGAGTTATTACCGCACCGATATTGGCCGGAGCCTCTGGCCGCCGGGCAACGAGTAGCCATGCCGAGGTGACCGCCGATGCGTCTTGAGTCAGCAGCTTTTCCACTCCGCCCGGCCTGGGCCGAAATCGACCTCGGCCGCCTGCGCCGCAACTTGCAGTTGGTCCGCCGCGATCTGCCGCCGCCGGTCGAGCTCCTCGCCGTGGTGAAGGACGATGCCTACGGTCATGGCGCGCTCGACGTGGCCCGACTGGCCCTGGCCGAAGGTGCCACCTTCCTTGGGGTCAGCACGCTCGAGGAGGCCATGAGTTTGCGGGATGCGGGCGTGACCGGGCGGATTCTGTTGCTTGGGGAGCGCCAGGAGCCCGAGCTGCCCTGGTGCGCGGCGCACGATCTGACGGTTTGCGTCAATGAGCTGAACACCGTCCGCCATTTGGCGCGGGTGGCCGCGCGGTTTGGCAAACGCGTGCCGGTGCATCTCAAGATCGACACCGGCATGAGCCGCTATGGAGTGCGCTGGGAAGAGGCGCTCCCGTTGGTCGAGTCGATCGTGTCCGAACCGGCCCTCGAACTCGAGGGGGTCATGACCCACTTCGCGCAATCGGACGAAGCGGACAAATCCTTCGCCCGGCTCCAACAGCAACGGTTCTACGAGGTGACCCGCGGCATGCAGACAAAGGGGCTCCAGGTCCGGTACCGGCATCTTTGCAACAGCGGCGGGTTCCTGGATCTGCCGGACGCGCATCACGAAATGGTGCGGGTGGGCATCCTGTTGTATGGCGTGCTCCCGTCGCTGGTCTGCCGGCGCCTCGCGGGTCTCGAACCGGTCATGTCCATCAAGGCGCGGATTGCGGCCATCCAGCAACTCAAGCCGGGCGACGTGGTGGGCTATGGGATGCGCTATACCGCGCCCGCCCGACGGCGAATCGCCGTGCTGCCCGTCGGTTACGGCGACGGCTTCCCCAGGGTGCGCAATCAGGGCGCCGCCCTCATCCACGGCCGGCGCGCGCCGATCGTAGGCGGCATTGCCATGGACGCGCTGATGGTGGATATCACGGACATTCCGGAGGCGCGGATGTGGGATGAAGCGGTTCTCATGGGGCGCCAGGGCAACCAGGAGATCACCGTGCGCGACCTGGCGCTGCTGAAAAACTCGGTGACCTACGACGTCATGACCGGCTGGCGGCTCCGGCTTCGGCGCAAATGCGTGAATGGCGGCCCCGAATGTTCGACGGAGAACCACCCGCAGCCGCACTCCGGATCCCGGTAGCGCAGCCGTTCAGCGACGGTTTCAGCGACCCGCAGGCTAACCAAGCTCGACCGCATCGCCCAGGGCAGGTTGCTCGGGGGTCAACCCGTGCCGTTCCTGGATCAGGCGGGCCAGGGTCTCACGACCCTTGGCTTCACCATGAGTCAGGAACACCCGCGGCTTCGAGGCGGCCAGCGGCGCGAACCAGTTCATGAGGTCATCCTGACCGGCGTGGGCGCTGAAACCACCCAGCGAATGGACGCGGGCGCGGACGGCGATCTTATCGCCGAAGATCGAGACCTGCTTTGCGCCTTCGACCAGCATCCGGCCGAGCGAGCCTTCGGACTGAAAGCCGACGATGATGACCACGGTGCCTTCGCGCCAGAGGTTCTGTTTGAAATGGTGCAGGATGCGGCCGGCGGTGCACATGCCGGATCCGGCGATGATCAGGCAGGGCCCGGCCAGGTCGTTGAGCTTCATGGATTCCGCCGCGGTGGGCGTGGCCGTCACCGTGTTCAAGTCCTCGGCAAGCGGGTGTTCCTGGCGCATGGCCTGAAATTCCGCGTCGAACAGCTCGAGGTGCCCCGAGTAAATCCGGGTGGCCTCGATCGCCATCGGGCTGTCAATGAACACGGGGAACTTCGGCACCATCTGCTGGCGGAACATCATGGCCAGCAGGTAAAGCAGCAGCTGAGCGCGGCCCACCGCGAAGGCGGGCACCAAGATTTTGCCTTTGCGCTCGACCGCGTGTTTCACCAGTTCGAAGAACTCGTGGCAGGTCTCCTGGACCGGCCGGTGGTTGCGATTGCCGTAGGTGGATTCCATCACCACGACATCGGCCTGGTTGAACCCGGCGGGTTCCTTCATCAAAAGCGCGTCTTTCGGGCCCAAATCGCCGGAGAATACCAACGTGCGGCGGCCCTTGCCGTGTTCGATCCGCAGTTCGATGCTGGCCGAACCCAGCAGATGCCCGGCCTCGACGAACCGGGCCCGCATCCCCGGCGCCACTGGCACCGGCTCATCGTACGCGACCGTCCGGAACCGGCTCATGATGGACTCGACATCGTGCGTCTCGTAAAGCGGGGCCAGCGGCGGTTCCTCGGCCCGCAGACGCTTGCGGTTGACGCGTTCGAGGTCCTGGGCCTGAACCTTGGCCGAATCCTTGAGGATCAAGCCGGTGATTTCCCGCGTGGCCTCGGTGCCAAAGATGGGGCCGGAATACCCGGCCTTGGCCAGCAACGGTAGTCTCCCGGTGTGATCGAGATGCCCGTGGGTCACCAGCACCGCGTCCAACCCCTCAAACCCGTTATCGGATGGGGCCCGGTTCAACTCGTCGGCATCGCGGCCGCCCTGGAACATCCCGTAGTCGATCAGCACTCGCGCCTGATCCGTTTCGAGGAGGTACGCCGAGCCGGTAACCTGCCCGGCTGCGCCGTGGAATGTCAGTTTCATAAGTTTGTCCTGACCTGGCCGCATCCGCAACTCGCCGTGCCCGGGTCCAGCGCCGGGCGGCGCCTGCGAGCCGCGCGGCAGTGTAGTACCCCCGGCCGCGACTGTCGAGGGCCACGCGTAATTCTTTGCCATCTGGCCCGTTTTATTGGAGACTGCCGCCCATCGCCAGTTGCTTATGAAATCTTCCATTACCCGACGTCAATTCCTCCACCGAAACCTGGGCGCGGTCTTCGCCGCCACCGCCGCCCCCGCGCTGGTCACTCCGGCCGTGTTTGCCCAGGATGGCGCGGCCGCCCCCAACAGCCGGATCCAGGTCGGCTGCATCGGGGTGGGCCCGCAGGGACGCGGCGTCATGAGTAATTTCCTGGCCCAGAACGACTGTCGGGTGGTGGCCGTTTGTGACGTGGCCAAACGCAACCTGAACGAGGCGCTCAACCAGGTGAACCAGAAGTACGAAGATCACGCCTGCGCCACCTACCATCGATACGAGGAGCTCCTCGAGCGCAAGGACATCGACGCCGTCTTGATCGCCTCACCCGATCACTGGCACGTGGGTATGTCGATCGACGCCGCCCTCGCGGGCAAAGACCTCTACCTCGAGAAACCCATGGGGCTTTCCGTCGCCGAAGATCAACTCCTGCGCAAAGCGGTGCGGAAAGAACAACGCATCTTCCAGTTCGGCACGCAGCAACGCTCGAGCGGCCAGTTCCGCCAGGCTTGTGAACTGGTGCGCAGCGGCAAGATCGGCGCCCTGAAGAACATCAATGTCTGGTGCAGCGCCAGCCGTCCCGGTGGCACGACCACGCCCGCCCCGGTTCCGCCCGACCTGGATTATGAACGATGGCTCGGTCCGGCGCCGGCCAGCCCGTACACCGTGGACAAGTGCTTTGACGCCTCGATCCCCGATGCCTGGAAGACCTGGTGGTACAACTATGATTACGCGCTCGGTTTCATCGCCGGCTGGGGCGTTCACCCGCTGGACATCGCCTATTGGGGACACCCCGCGCTCATGGAGGGGCGCCTCGAACTCGACGGCCGCGGCATTATCCCCAGCCAGGGCGCCTGCAACACCGCCATTGCCTGGGACGTCCAGTTCCGCGCCGCCGATGGGGTGACGATGAACTATCGCGGCGTCCGCAACGGTTATGACCAAATCAACCCCATGAACGATCTGACCTCCTGGGAGAAAAAATACGGGAGAATTGTCGATCATGGCACGGCCTTCGAAGGTTCGGACGGCTGGATCCTGGTCGATCGCACCCAGATCCGCACCTCACCGGAACGCCTGGTCGAGGAAAAAACCGGCGCCGTCCAGCTCCCGCGCAGCTCGAACCACGTCCGGAATTTCCTGGATGCCATTCGCAGCCGCAAACCCAGCATCTGCCCCGTCGAAGAGGCTGTCCAAGCCGATATTCTCTGTCACCTGAGCGACATCGCCGCCCGCCTCAACCGGCCGTTGACCTGGAACCCTGAGAAGGAAAGCTTCGTCAAGGACAGTCAGGCGGATCGTTACCTGGAACTCCGATCACGTAGAAAACCATGGAAACTCAAAACCTCCGATTGGAACCCACTCTGGTAGGACGCCCGCGGCGTCCCGTCGCCGGTCCCCTGCTCCTGTGGCTGACCCTGATGCTCTGGGTCGCCGCGGCGCCGGCGGTGGTGCGCGCAGCCGCCTCCGTCCGCCTGCATAGCGAGGCGCGGATGCTCGAGATCCTGCACGCTGAGCGCACGCTCCTGACCTACACGTTCGCCACCAACCAGTTCAAACCTTACGTGCGCGAACTGATCACGTTGGATGGCGTCGACCTGCTTCGCGATGCCCCCGCGGATCATCTGCATCATCACGGGCTCATGTACGCCATCAAAGTCAACGGCATCAACTTCTGGGAGGAAGCCCCCCAGGCCGGCCGGCAGGTGCCCCAGGCCGAGTTGATCCGCGAAGTCCGGAAAGACCCCGCCGGTCGGCCCCAGGCCCGTTTCACCCAGGTCGTGCACTGGGTGGAGGCCGGGCACGCGGCCGATCCCGATACCAAGCCGTTCGCCCTGCTCGTCGAGGAACGGACGATCACGATCACCACCGATCCGGCCACCGAACAGATCCAACTCGAGTGGGAGTCCGAGTTCACCGTGGGTGCGGGAGCCCCTGAAGTGGTGCTCACCGGAAGCAGTTACCACGGCCTCGGCATCCGGTTCCGAGCGGAGTTCGATGGCGTCGCCGAACGGTACAACTCCGAGAAGCTCGCCTATCCGGATGAAGGACGGGAGGGGGTGCTGCCGACGCGTTGGATGGCGGTGTCGCACGTGGTGGCGGGCCGCCCCTACACGCTCGTCCTGTTTAATCATCCGTCGAATCCGGGCCAGCCCCGGTTCTTCTCGATGCAGAAACCGTTCGCCTATCTCTCGGCAACCCAGGGTCTGGATGAGGCCCCGCTGAAGTACCGGACCGGCGACCGCTGGAAGCTCAGCTACCTGCTGCTCGCGTCGCCCCGACGCATGGCCGCCGAACAGCTTGACCGTCAGTATGACTTTTTCATCCGGCCGTAACGCACACCACCGAAAGGGCGAGCCATGGGAGGGATGAGCGACGCAAGTCCGCGCCTGGTCCGCCCGCGGCGGACTCGTCGTTCCCGGGCGAGCCGGCCCATCAACCGCAACGCCTGAATTTCAACGTCCAACCCGCAACCATCAACCGTCAACCATCAACCTTCCCATGAACCAGATCCATATTGGCATCAACCTCGAGTTTGTCCGGCACGCCGACAAGTCCTTCGAGTGGGGCGTGCAAAAGGCCGCCGAACTTGGTTACACCCACGTCGAACCGATGGTTCACTGGGGTCGCGAACTCCTCAGCGAGGCCGGCTACTTCCACAGCGTCTCCATGCTGGACGATCCCCTGCGCATCCGCCGGGCCTGTGAGAACGCCGGAGTCAAACTCTCCGGGCTCTCCGCCCATACGCCGCTGACCAAGCCGGAGATCGGCGTCGAATACCTCAAACAAGCCATCCGCTTCGCGGCGGAGTGCGGCGCACCGGTGGTCAACACGGACGAAGGACCGAAGCAACCCTGGACCACCGAGGCCGAGGATTTCACGCTGATGCGCTACACCCTCATGGAAGCCGCCAAGGTCGCCCAGCCCAGGAATGTGCTCATCGGCCTCGAATGCCATCAGCAATACAGCAAGCTCCCGGAGGGACTCGACCGGATTTATGCGCTGGTGAAGAACCCCGCCATGGGCATCAACTTCGACACGGGCAACGCCTTCCTCTGCGGCCACGATCCCTACGCGTGGCTCAAGCACGTCGTCAAACGCCTCGTCCACCTCCATGCCAAGGATATCTCGGTCGAACAAGGCACATCCGAACGCGGCAAGGTGACCGGCACGGCGGTGGGCTGCGCCTGCGGCGATGGCGTGATCGACTGGGCCAAGGTCATCAAGCTCTGTCGCCAGGCCAAGCACGACATCGTCCTCTCGGTCGAATGCGGGACCATCGACCAGGCCGAGCGCTCGATCCGACATCTCGAGAAACTGCTCTGATTACCGGTTTAAATTTCCTTCCAGGCACCGGGAATCGGCGCGGGATATCGGCCTTTGGCATCCGCCTGGACGGGCGCGGGGCTGTTCTGGGTCAGCGCGTCCACTCTCGGACAGAAGGTGTAATCGGAAGCCAACGCTTCCTCCCAGGTGATGGTCTTCCCTGAATGAACGGCGGCGCGGCCCATGATGGCCGCAAGGTTCGAGTAAACCGCCCGTCGGGTCTCATTGTGCGGCTGGTTGTTGCGGATGGCCGCGAGCAACACGTCCCACTCAGCCTGCCAGGGACCGACCCGTTCCTTCTCGGGACGCCAGGTGATGTTGCCGGGGGCGATGCGCTGGTCCCGGTACATTTGCACGGTGGGGGCATGCACATTCCCGGAGAACTGCGCGGCGCACCGGGTGCCATGGGCGAACGTGGCAAAGTCCGGTTCGCACTTGGGAATGTAGCGCCCTGTCACCAGGGCCTTGGTGCCGTCGGCGAAGGTGTATTCGATCGAATAGGTGTCGAAGTTCTGGCTGCAATCGGTGCTGTCAGGCCCCCGTCCCCCGACTCCATGCGCGGTCACCGGCCAGCCGTCCTTGATCCAGCAGCATTCATCGATCTGGTGGATCATGAGCTCGATGAAGATGCCGGAGGAGGCCCAGAGGAACTGGTAGGGCTGGCGGAGCTGCCAGAGCAACTCGTTTTCCTGCCCGCCAAAGGGCCCCATGCGGTAGCCGTCGTCCATCCGATAGGCGCGGATCAGCTGGATCTCGCCCATGGCTCCGTCCCGGATCTTCTGGATCAGCGCCTGACGCGCCGAGGAATGGCGGCACATGACGCCGGCCGCGATCTTGAGGTTCTTGCTCTCAGCCAGTTCGCCGGCGCGGAGGATGCGCTTGAGCCCGCCCGGGTCGGGCGCAAAGGTTTTCTCCATGAACACATGCACCCCTTTTTGGACCGCGTATTCGACATGGGCGGGGCGGAACGCGGCGTGGGTCGTGCAGAGCGCGACGTCGCCCGGACGCAGGCAATCGATCGCCTTGCGATAGGCATCGAAGCCGACGAACTGCCGGTCCCGCGGCACGTCGATCTTCTTTCCATACTGCTGGGTGAGATTGGCGTGCGAATTCGCCAGCCGCTCCGGGAAGATGTCCGCCATGGCGATGAGTTGCACCGGACCCCCGGGAGACTCGAGCGCGTTGGCCACCGCGCCGCTGCCCCGGCCGCCGCAGCCGACGATGGCGAGCCGGATGGTGTTGTCCTCCGCGGCATGCACGTGAGGCAACGCCATTCCAGCCAGGGCTGAGCCAGCGGCGAATCGGCTGGCACTTTTCAGAAAGTCGCGACGCGAGGTGGGAGCCAATGGGGTGTCGTTCATACCGGCATCCTTCAAACCCGGACGAACTTGTGTCAACCGAGAAAACGCACGCGCCGCGGTTCCGCGACGTGTGCCCGCCAATGGCGCGCCAGGATCAACGGGTTTCGAAGCGCGCGTTGGTGCAGGAAACAGCCGGGCTATGAAGAGACCGATTCCAACCCTTGCCGCGCCGCCCGAACCACGACCTCCGGCCAGCCGGATTCCGTCAAGGTCCGGTAGATCGCCTTTGCATCCGATGGGTGACCGGTCTTGAGCAGCCCTGCCGCGCAGTCGAGAGCCGCCTGACCGATCGCCAGGCGGAGTTCCGGCCGCGGTTGATCCAGCAGACGCCGGAACGCTTCCGCCGCTCGCAAACTGCCGAGGGTCCCCAGCGCCCCCGCCGCCGCGGCGGCCACGGCGACGTCCGTGTCCTTCGACAAACGGGCGAGGACAGGCACGTTCTCCGGATCCGCCTGCCGGCCCAGGGCGTGGATCACGCCGATCCTGCTCGAACCATCGAGCTTCGGCAGCGCGCGACGCAACGCGCCCGAAACCTCCACCGCCGGCAGAACCTCAAGCGTGCGGCGGGCGATGTCGCCCAGGGCCGGATCCGTCAGAAGTCGCGCCAGAACCGGAACGGCGGCCGAAGAACCGATGAACCGCAGCTTGTCGCAGATGTAATAGCCGGCTTCGACGGAAGGCGCGCCCGACAATTGGCTCAACAGCCGTTGTTCGAGCGTGGCGCGCAACGGGGCGTCGTCCAGCGCGTGGCCCACCGCCTCGTCGATGGGTACCAGTCCGCCCCGGCTGGAACCGGTGGCGTAGCGGGCGAGTTGAGAAAACGCTTCGTCGAGCGCTCCATTCACGGATGATGACTCGGCTTTCATGGCAATTCTCCAGAACGACAGTCTCAAATGCGCCAGGGCGCGCGCATGGCACGACGCAGGAGCCGGTTGGCAGCCGGTGGGTCGGTGAAGGTTTCGGCGACCGGATCCCACTTGAGCGACCGGCCGGTCCAGCAGGCTATGTTGGCGAGGTGCCCGAGCGACGCGGAACGATGGCCAATCTCCTCGTGGTTGCTGGGCTGGCGCCGGGTCCGAATGCACTCGAGCCAGTTGGCGTGATGATTGTTGGCGCCGACATTGACTTCGCGCGAGGGCAGGCGCAGATCTTCGAACAGGCCTTCCGGCCCCCCTTCGATCGGCCCGCCGGTGGTCATGGTGGTGATCCAGCCGCGTTCGCCAACGAAGAGTCCGCCGAAGTTGCCCGCCAGCCGCGCCGTTTCCGGAACGGCATGGTAAAGGTCCTTCACCATGCCCCAATGATCGACGAGATGCAGCAAGGTCCCGTCGGCGTATCGGCAGGTCAACGTCGGGAACTGTCCGTCCGCCGGATGCAGAATCTCGACCGGACCGCTGGTCTCCATACCCAAGGCCCATTGAATGACATCGGCGGAATGCGCCAGGTGCCAGGTCAGGGAGGTTACCCCGAACGCATCGCAGAACGACCAGGGCACCACACCTGGGGCCGGGTTGATGTGATACAGCGAGTTGTAGGGCCGCCACGGCGCCGGTCCAACCCACATCTCCCAGTCCAAACCCTCCGGCACCGGCTCGGGCGGCAGGGCGAAATCGAGTGGCACATAGGATTTGCCGCAGATGTCGGCGTTGACAATCCGGGCATAAGGTTTGAACCGTTCTCCGCCGATCCACGATGCCAGCGAATTAAAGAGGGTGAAGACGGATTTGACGCGCCCGAGCCCGCCAGCGCGGATGAATTCGCAGACCTGGCGGATGGTCGTGATGGATCGGTACTGGCTTCCGGTCTGAAAGACGCGCTGGTGGCGCTGGGTATACTCGACGACCCGCCGCCCTTCCTCGACGGTCATCGATATCGGCTTTTCGCAGTAGACATCCTTGCCCGCCTTCGCGGCATCCACCGCCTGCAACGCGTGCCAATGGTCGGGGGTCACGATGACCACCGCGTCGATATCCGGCCGCGCGATCAGTTCCCGGTAATCCACGTGCGCCGCACACCCGCGATAGGTTCCGCTGGCGGTGTCGTCGGCGTAATGTTGTTCGACCTGGTTTTTGCCATCCGTCAGCCGGACCTGATCCGCGTCACAGACCGCCAGCACCCGAAAAGCAGGATCGCCCAGCAGCCGTCGCAGATGCCCGGATCCCATCAGTCCCTTGCCGATCAAACCCACGTTGACCCGCCCGCTGGGAGCCGGACCCTCGGCGCCCCAAACGGTGGCAGGAAGAATGAGCGGGGCGAACACCAGGCCCGCGGCGCCGGCACCCCGTCGGAGAAACGTTCGCCGGGGCATTGGCCCCGCAAGCGACCGCCCGGTCATGGGCCGCGCCGCGACGGCGGCGCACGGCCGATCTGAGGCGGGAGAATGCACGCCATAGGCCTAACCGCTGCGGGGAGGCGGGTCAAGCCGACGATTGAACCGGGCGCGGTCGCGGGAAAGGCAGGAACCTTGGCGTCACCGCCCCATAACCGAGGTAACCGTCGCCAAACCGCGCGATCGCCCCCTCTTCCTCGATTCGAGCCAACCGCGCGTAGGACAAGAAACCGGCCGCCGCAACTGCGCCACCGTCATTCCTCCATGCTCCACCCAACTGCAACCCTTCCGCCGCGACGGATTTTCTGTCCCACGTGGGACAGAAAAACGGGCTACCGGCCGGCGATGGCGTAGAGGCGGTTCATGGTGGCGACGTACAGGACGCCATTGGCGGCAACCGGTGTGGCGCTGATGGGGCTGCCAAGAGGGATGCGACTCAGCACTTTCTTTTCCCGGCCCGCTTCGAGGATCCAGAACAGGCCGCGGCGGGTGCCCACATAGACCTTGCCGTCGGCGACGAACGTCGAAGCCCACATTTCACCCTCGGCATCGTGGGTCCAAACCGCTTGACCGGTCGCGGCGTCGACGCAGTGAATCTGACCGTCGCAGTCGGCGGCGTAGACGAGCCCGTTGTGGATGGCGGGGGTCGACATGACGTGTTTGCCGAGAGAGTAGCTCCAGATCCTTCCGCGGTGGGTGACGTCGCCGGTCTGGGTGGCATCGATGCATTGGAGCCAGGATTGGTTCTTGCCCCACCAGAGATCGCCGCCCACGGTCACATAGACCCGGTCGCCGTGAAACACCGGGGTGCTCTTGATGTTACTGGGGCTGACCTGCCGATTGCCGTTATAGCGGTGCACGTTCTCCTTGGGAGCCTCCGGATCGCAGTCATACCACCAGATTTTCTCAAGCCCCGGCACAGTCCCGGCCGTGGCCGGTGCCGGATCGACCGGTTTGAAGGCGTAAACCACCCCGTCACCGCCCGCAAAGATGACCTGGCTCTGGCCCTGGACGCGCCCCATGGCCGGGGAAGACCAGGTGCAGTGAAAGATGCGGGGACCGATATGTTCCTTGTCCTGAGCGAGCAAACGTCCGGTCTGTTTGTCGAGGACGATCAGACTCGGGGCGTCGGGTGAGCGAATTTTGCGGTGGGTATTATCGACGCCGTTGCCGGTGTTCAGATAGAGCTGATCGTCCACGAGGAGAAAGGAAGCGTGGGCGGAGTCGTGAGGGTAGCTGCCGACCTCGCCGTGGATGTTGAAGTGCCACAGGATATCGGCATCGGTGGCGGTGAGGGGTAGCGGTTCGACGTCACGGGGGGCAAGCAGTTCCGCTTCATGCGTGACGGGGCCGTTGTTGCCGTCCGCGAGTCCATTCAGGTCGAGGCACATGGCTTCGCCCCGATTGCTGACGGCGTAGACGCGGTTGCCTTCGACGGTGGGGGGCGAGCAGATGCCGGCGTATGGCCAATCCTGGTAAGGATCGCGGCTGTACTTGGGCACGACCAACTGCCAATGCAGGCGGCCATCCGCTTCATCCAGGCAGAGCAACACTCCGCGGTCGCCTTCATATCGCGGATCGCGGGGATTCTGGTTATTGGTGCCCATCAGCACACGTCCTCCGGCAATCACCGGCGTGGCGTGGGCTTCCGAACCGAGTTCGACGGACCACCGGATGTTAAGGCCGGTGGCCGGGTCAAACCGATCGGGCAATGGCCCTTCCGCCGAGACCATGTTGCGCGAATGTCGTTCGCCCCACTGCGGATGGTCGGCGGCGGCGAGATCCGATGCGCCGACGAACGCGAGCAGGCTTGCGCTCAATGCGCGGATGAAGAAGTTGCGGTGGCACGTCATGCCGGAGTTGTAGCGGATGCGCGGGACGGCGTCACGTCTCATCCGTCCCCGCCCGATCCGGACGGGTGAGCATGGCGCCGGCACAGCGGGGGCGTTGCCGCGCCGGCGCCGGGTTGGACGGTGGGCGGTATTGCCCGACCGCCTGGCCCCTCACCTCCTTGGCAGGTGAAAACGCTGAAGCTGATGTGAGGATGTTCTGGCTGACATGGTGTCTCCTGTCGATCTGGTCCAGCGTGACGCTCCCGGTTGGAGCAGGCGGCGCTTGATCCTCGTACGCCGCGCACCACATTGGATGCCGCGGAGAATGGCATAGAGTTGGGAATCGGTGAAGGGTACAATTTTGTACCGTGGCGCATGTGCGCCTGGGCATACGATGTGCTAATTGGACTCTGGATGGTGACCAGGGAGGAAAGCCCTCAGCCGGCAAGTTCGCTCGGGAGTTGTTGAATCAAGCCCGTGCTTCGAATCAGAGTTGCGGATGCTGGTTGCGGGCGGGCGCTTTGGTTTCTTTGCGCTGGCCGGTCTTCGAGGGGATTCGAACCCGCAGATGCGGGCAGTGCGAGCAGACCCGCCACTGAGAAACGGCGTGGTGCCGGTTGTTGACGTCCAGCTTTCGGAACGCGAGGTTCGCCAGTTTATGAACCAGGGACTGGCTCAGGTTCAGTTCATCGGCGATTCCCTTGTAGCAATAGCCTTTGCCCAATGCGTTCAGGACTTTGGCCTCCCGATCGCACAGCGACCTGCAAGCTGCCGCATCCGTCTTCCGGCGCAATGGGCAGTTTTCCGCCTGGTCGAACAAGGACGACTCTTCGTTTGCGGCAGGGGCGAGGGCGCAACGCAGCGAGGTCAGGAACTGAGTAGCCGCAAACGGTTTGGTCACGTAGTGGTGACACCCCGCCTGCAGCGCTTCCGCTACGGTCTGGCGATCATTCAGTGCGGAAATCATGATGATCTTGAGCTCTGGCAGGGCCAGGGAGAGGCGTCGGGTGCATTCAATCCCGGAGAGATCCGGCAGCCTTATGTCCATCAAGACCAGGTCCGGAGGATGAGCCAGAATCCCTTGCAGGGCATCCACGCCACTTAGGTAGGAGCCAGCCAGCAGGAACTCGCCGGCCTCTTCCAGGATATATCCGATGGCCAGATGAATATCCGGTTCGTCATCGACCACCGCCACCCGATAGCGGGGTTTTGCGTGAGCTGGCTCCTGGCTGTGAGGCGCTGATACCGCCGCGGATGCAGCGGCCGGTGACGGGCGAGTCTTGCGTGGCGTTGATTGATTCCGTCGGGTCTGCAAACGTGGTGGGCGGAAACAACAACCATGCCATTCGCGCAGTCGTCACTTGGGGCAGGCGTCAACCCGAATGCCGCTACCACGAGCCCGGATAAGCAATGGGACGCACCGAATCGCAAGCATCCGGAACCATGACGGCGTGGCTCACCCAACCGCTTATCGGAGTGACCGAACGATCCTGGCCCGTTCCTGGTGATACTCGGACGGGGTCAGCAAACCGGCGCGATACTGCTCGGTCAACTCGGCCAATCGTTCGAGGCCCTGTTTGTCTGAAGGTGGCAGTGGTGCCGGGGCCGCCGGTGGCGGAGTCACAGCCACGACCGGTGGCGCCGCGGGAGCTGGCGCAGGTGCCGGCGTCGGCGCAGGTGCCGGTTCGACCTGAACCACCGAAGCCGCCTCCAGTTCGGCCATCTTTTGCCGCAGAGCTTCGCGGGCGAGCGCTTCTTGCGCGGCATTCAGTGCGGGTGTCGGAACTTCAGGCTGGGCCGCAACGACCGGAGCGGGAGCGGGTGCCGGAGCGGGCGCAGGGACGACAACCGGTGCCGCGGGGGCCGGAGCCGGAGCGGGAGTGCGAGCGGGTGTCGTTTGAACGGTTGCGGGCGCCGGCGGAGGCGGTTGGAGAGCCTCCATTTGTTGGCGGAGCGCCTCACGGGCTTTGGCTTCCTGTT
The DNA here is from genome assembly GCA_023383055.1 of Verrucomicrobiota bacterium. GTDB lineage: Bacteria > Verrucomicrobiota > Verrucomicrobiia > Limisphaerales > JAHDYP01 > JAHDYP01. The sequence goes on from JAHDYP010000009.1 coordinate 22,978, forward strand.
CGGGCGTCAGACCAGCGGTCGCCACCGTTGGGGCTGCTGTGGGAGCTGCGGCTGGTTTGGGAGCCGGGGCCGGCGCGGGCACAACAACCGGCGCTGGCGGTGCGGGGGTCGGTGCGGGTGCCGTCTGAACGGTTGTGGTTGTGGGTGCCGGCGGAGGCGGCTGGAGGGCTTCCATCTGCTGGCGAAGTGTCTCGCGGGCTTTGGCTTCCTGCTCGGGCGTCAGACCGGTTCGGGAGACGGGCGCAGTGATTGCGGGTTGGGGTGCCGGGGCAGGCGCAGGAGCAGGCGCAGGCGCAGGCGCCACGACGACTGCCGCCGGGGCTGCTGCGGGTTTGGGGGTTTCAACCTGGGCGGGTGCCGGCGCCGGGGTATCCAGCTCACGCATTTTCTCGCGGAGCGCTTCGCGCAGCTTGGCATCCTGATCGGAGGAGGAGGTGGTGGCGGGTGCTGCGGCGGGCTGGGTTGTCGGGGTGGGAGTGGCCGCGGTGGTCGTGGTCGTTCGCGGGGCGGGCGCTTTGGCGGGAGGTGCCGGTTGCTGAGCGGCGTCGAGTTCGGCCATCTTTTCTCGCAAGATGATTTGGGCCTTGGTCGGAACGCAGTTTGTATCCCGCTGTCCGTAGGCCAGGGACAAGCCCGCGCAAAGCCCTGTCAATGCAAGGGCAAGGATCGGAAATCGCATGGGCCGAAGCTAAGCGAGCGGGAGGATGGAATCAACTCTATTTGCTGGGTTCGATCGGCTGCGGAACGGAGGGTGATGGTTGGGCTGGCGGCGGTTCGCAACGCCGGTCTTAAAGATCGGGAGCGGTTGCCTTTTGACAAATAGTCATTACATTCAGAGTCAGGAATGGCTGCTGCAGGCTCCGGCGCGCAAGATATCGTTTTCATGGCCCGCCCTGGCCGAGCCTCAAAGAAACCAAAACCACAAACCGACCCATTCAGAATTATGGACCTGCCTATCGCCATCACCGAACAGGATGCCGCGCGACTGCGCCGCTTGCTGGATTCGAACGTGGCCCGGAAAGATACGGATACGGCCAGCCTCAGGCGGCTCGAACGCGAGCTTGATCGGGCCACCCTGGTGCCGCAATCGGAGTTGCCGACCGACGCGATCGCGATGAACTCCACCGTTGAACTCGAAGACTTGAGCGACGGCGAAATCCTCACCTATACCCTGGTCTACCCGGAACAGGCCGATGCCACGAGCGGCCGGATATCGATTCTGGCGCCGCTCGGCATGGCCATGCTGGGCTATCGCGTCGGTGACGAATTCGAGTGGCCGGTGCCCAGCGGCACCATCCGGGTGCGCGTGCGCCGACTGATCGAGTCGCCCGGCTCCACCCCGCCACACCCGGTACTGGATGCGGCGGAGTTCCGTCGTTGACGGACCGCCTGGCGGGAGAACTTTGGGGGACGAGTCGCTGGAGTCCGAAATCGGTTGAGCTCCGGATCGTCTCTTGCCCCACGATGGCACTTTCGTGATGGGCGAATCAGAGGGCGATGACCATCGATTACACGACATGGGTGCGGCGGGCAAACAGTCGGTGGATTGTCCATCATGGTTTGAGCGCCAACGCCGAGGCTTACCTGGATTATTTGGCGCGGCGCGATCCGAAGCGGTTGCTCGAGTCGTGTCGACATGCGTACCGCCTGACCCACGAGCGGCCGCCGGAAGAAGATCCCAAGCCGTGGTTTTATGGCGGTGTATTCAGCCTGGCCACGGCAGCCGAGATCCGGGAGTTTCTCTCCGGCCATTGGCTATTGAGGATGGTATTGACGGGTTCGCCGGGGGACCTGGCGCAGAACCCGGCCGGGCAAGCGATCAGCGCGCCTACCCTGCGCAAGATCGAGGCGGTCAGACAGGCGGTGGCGCGGATTCGCGGTTCGTGTGGCGGGGATTAATCCAGGCACCTCAAGGCGCGACGCGCGCCCGATACCATCGGTTCGGCGGCTGGGCGCCGGCGGGATCGCTGAAAGTGACCGTCCCGTCCGCGGCCACTTGATTGGTCGAAACGTGGGTCCAATCCTTAAGATTCGCGCTGGCCTCAAGGACGATCTCCGTTCCGGCGATGGCCTCGATTCCCATTTGGAATACGCCCGGCTCAGCGAAACGATAGAGGGTGAATCTGAGCGGAGGCGCCACTTCGAGAGTCACGGGGAGCAGATAGGCGGCGCTCTTCGTCATGCCGGCGGTCAACGCGATGTCATCGCTGTAACTGCCGATCGCCAGGCTCCCGGCCTGGGCATTCAGGGAAACCGTCAGCGTGGTGGAGGTGCCGGGATCCATTGTTCCACTTGCGGCTGAGAGATCCAGCCAGTCGGCTGTCTTGCTGGCCGACCAGCCGATCGTGGTCCCACCGGTGTTGGCCAGGGTGTAAGTGATCGAGGATGGGCTGAACAGGCTCCCAACATAGCCGCTCGAATCCAGACCTTCGGCCGGGCTGACTTCGAGTCGACCGGGAGCGTTGACCGTCAGGGTAACGGCGCGGGTGGTGTTACCCTCGCCGCGGGTGACGTTGACGAAGGAGACGGTGTCGCTGTAACTGCCGGAAGCCAGGCTGTCAGCGTACGGGTTGACCGAGACGGTGAGGGTGGTCGAGGCCCCGGCCGTCAAGGTTCCACTGGTGGCCGACAGGCTCACCCAGCTCTGAGTCTTGCTCGCCGTCCAATTCAGACTCGAGGCGCCCGAGTTGCCCAGCGTGTAAATGATTGATGACGGGCTGAACGGACCGCCAACCGTGCCGGAGGAACTGAAGTTATCGATAGGCGTTACCTCGAGGGCGCCTGCCGTGGCGGCGCTAATCGAGACATTGAATCCGCCCAGAGTCGTCTGCGGAATGGAGTTGTTGAGGGTGTCTTCCACGGCACCCTCGAGCAGGGTGACGGTGTATGTTCCGTTGTCCGCGGCATCCCAGGTGCCGCCCGGGGCGGAGATCGAATAGGTGCCGGTCATGGGGGAACCGTCGCTAGGGAGATCGGCACCGATAAACTCAACGAGATTCGAGTAACCATTTGGGCCCGTCACCAGCAGATCGTTCGCGTCGAGGCTGGAAAGCCGCACCGCTGTGCTATCGTTGTAGGTCACGCTACAGGAGTGACTGGGTGAACCGCCGAGGGTGAGGTCGGCCACACTCAGGGCTGGGACCGGTGGGGTGCTGTCCAGCGCGCCATCGCCGAGCAGTTCGACGTCATCCAGGTTCCAACCGATATCGCTGCGGGCCGGGTTGGAAGCCATGGACCAACGAATCTGCACGGTGGCGGAACCGGCGATGCCGGCGGGCAAGGGATACTGCACTTCCCGCCAGCCATTGTCCGACACGGTTCCGGAGGCTGACCAGACGTCCACCCACGATGTTCCATTGGTGGAGGCCTGGATAGTTGCGGTGTCGCTGCTCATGAGGCGGAGCCAACGTTGGAAACGCAGGGTCAGCGACGAGCTTCCGGTGGTGTTGATGGGCGTGGTGGTGGCGTATTTGGCAGCGAGTCGGTCGGCGTAATTGCCGCTGAGGTTGTAGCCGATGATCCTGGTGCCGGTGAATCCGCCGGTCGGCCCGGTGCCGCCGAAGGCAGGGGCGCCGAACTCCCATTGCGGTTCGAGCGTCCAGCCGGGATCCGCATCCATGCTGGCGAAGTAGATGGCCGACGGCACGGCGACGGTGAACTGGCCGAGTTGGCCGGCGGCGACCCACGCGCTCTGGGTGTCGCCCACCTGATCGCTTTGCATCCAGACCGTGTAAGTGCCGTTGTCAGCCGGCGCCCAGAAGTCGCCAGCTGGGGGATCCGCCGCGTAGGTGGCCGTCCGCGGCGTGCCGTCGGTTGTGGCGCTGACGGCAACGAGCCGCGCGGTTTGGCCGTAGCCGTTCGGGCCGGTGACGCGGATATCGGCGGAGTCAATCGTGGAGACGTCGAGCGCGAGATCGTCGGAGTAGTTCACCGTGAATTCCTTGGTGCTCTGACCCGGCTGTGCGAGGTCGGAGATTTGCAGTTCCGCCAGCGGTGGCATCACCACGCTGACCGGCTCGGTGACATACCCGTTGATGAAGTATTGGCCGATGCTGCCGTAAACCGTGTAGCCCGTGGGGGAGGAACTGAACGGATCGCCCGCGCCCGAGGCGCGCACGTGCAGGTAGTAGCGGCCTTCGCCGAGGGTGGATTGCAGGAGGGCGGTGGTTTGACTGGCGGAGTTCGTGGTTTGCACGAGGGTGCCGGCCTCGTTGTGGAGCTCGAGCAGGATATCCAAATTGCCGCCCCGGGTGCCGGACGGCATGATCCAGGGATTGACGGAGAGCTGCACCGGGCCACTGCCGGTAATAAACGAGAAGACATCGAGGTCGGTGTTGCGTTCGAGCACGCCTTTATTGGCGGCATGGGTGTTGGTGGGATCGTTCTCCGGGGTGGTGGCGACGATGTTCGTGCCGCCGGAGATCACCAGGGCGGTGGCGGTGCCAGCGGTGTTGCCGTGATCGTCGGCGCGGTAGGAGAGCTTTCCGGCGATGGTGGCGAGATCGTCCTGGGTGTTGTTCGCGAGGTAATACTCGCCTTTGCACCACTGGCTGACGTTGCGGTTGTAACCGGTGCCCATAAGTGGCCCCCAGGAGATGTCACCGCTGCCGTGTCCTCCGTAGTATTCGCTGCCGTCGGTCTTGCCGTCGTGGCTCAGGCCCAGGTTGTGCCCGATTTCATGCGAGGCCGCTTCAGCGGTGTAGGATTCGTTCGAGCCGAAATTGTTGTGGTAGATCCAGGCGGGGCGGTACTTCGCGTAACTGCTCGTGCCGAAGACATTGAGATACGCGACGCCACCCGCGGTGCTGAAAGGATTCGCTTCCCCGTTCGCGTCGGTGTTGCGCGTGATGAGCGCCACCGCCGTGCGCGTGGTGAAGATGGCCGGTCTCTCGGTGGTGACATCGATATTGAACGGCGCGTAATCCTCCGCGATCCGCTGCCAGATGCGCTTGATGGCCACCTGCTCCGAATCGCTGTAGCTCGAGTAGTCCGAGTCCGAGCTGAAGGCCAGTGCCGGTATTTCGGATCGCTCCAGGTAAGTATTCCATTCCGTGTTGGTGACGTTTTCGCCCTCGAAGTTCAGGTAAAGCACATTGGCCGCACCCGGCCGGCTGTGGAAGACGAGGCTTGCCGGGAACGGATTGACCGGCACCGCTGCCAGGCCCACCGCCGGCGGATCGTCCGACAGGACTTCTTCGTCGGGTGCCAACTCCACCTCGCAGGCGTAAAGGATTCCGCCATTCGGATCTGCGTGAAGCGATGGAAGGTCGCCTTCGGTGAAATGCACGCTTCGCAGCCACTGCAGGGCGCGACCCTGGGCGGCGGCCGGCAGTTGCTCGAGCTGATTCCGCAACCGACTGGGCGGCAGTTCGTCAAGCGACCCGAAGCCGCCTGGCGGGAATTCCCGGGCTTGGGGAGCGGGTTGCGCGAGGAGATTGAAGGAGAGAACGGCTAGCGCCAGCAGGGCGGCCGGCAGTGGGTAGTTCTGTCGCGGACGGGAAGTCGGGCGGTTCATGTGACAAGCGGCTTTCAACCATTCACGGCTTCAAATTTGCCCGATAAGTGGACATTTCGACACCGGGCACCGGCCGTTTCCCGTGATTCAAGGCAGAACACGTGCCGGATGGGGTCGCCAGCCCCATGCTGCACCGGCTAGCCAAGATGGGGTTCAAGGACTGTGGCGACACCCCGGACTGAGGAACGGCAGTGAACCTGTCACCCTGTTTGTCGGGCGTTAGCTGCTGATTGACAGCTAGATGCGCAAACCGGACGCGTGTATGCAGGGGGGCTGCGCGCTGGTCGAGCAGGCGGTTCGGCAGGCTTGACGATGGGCGCTGGGCGCTCGCCTCATGCCAGGCGTAAGGAGATTGGGAAGAAGGGCGGCGGGAAGGCTGGCGCGAAGGACCACACAAGGTGACAGGTTCGTGGTTCCTCCCTACCGTGTGCGTGCGTATTAACGCAGGCGGAGACAGCGAACCCTCCAACACGGCATCGGCCAGGACGCTTTCCAGGTGACAACCGGGGAGGATGATGATTCAACGGCCGGGTTGAACGCCTCGCTTGCTGCGCCAGCGGGCTTTGGCGAGTTGGCTGAGTCTTTTCCTGGCGCTAGGGGTGATTCGGGCGGCGGGTTTGGGTTTGACTGCGGGGACGGGTTTGGCCGAGCGCTTCCGCTTGGCCGGGGTCGAGGGCGGGCTGGCGATCGGGACAGGGGGGGTGATCGTCGCGGTCGGTGGGGTTTCGGTTACCTGGGTGTCAAGTTCGATGCCGAAGACGCTGCTGAGTTCGGTTTCGGCCAGTTCGAGGCTGGTGGGGGCGGCTTTGGCTGAGAGATCGGCGGCGGCGGCGGCCTGGGTGATCAGTTCCTCGTGGTTGACCGAGCGCAGGAGGAAGAGCAGTTCCGGGTTTTGGTCGAGGCGGGCGCCGATGCCGTAGAGGACGGCGGCCACGTGTTTGCACATCGTCGCCCAGTCGGGGCAGGAACAGTTGAGGGTGATTTCTTTGGGTGCGGGGAAGAGGCCGGTCTCCCGGCGGGTGATGACGCTCATGACTTGATCGGAGAACCGGCCCTGGAGGAGTTCGACCAGGGAGCCGATGCCACCGGCGCATTCGCGGCACAGGTTTTTCCATTTGGCTTTGGCGGCCGGAGCGATCTGGATCCGGACCTTGTAGAGACTGGACCCGCTGACGAGCGCTTCGATTTCGCCGGCGCGGATGTCGAGGTGGACGACCGAACCGTTGCGGACGTAGGTGCGGCCGCGGGGCAGGCGGTTCTCGTAATCCATGTAGGATTCGAGGTTGTCGCACCAGGCCTTGCCCCAGAAGGTGCGGGCGATGGTCCGGCCCTCGAGCTGGACGGGATGGATGGTTTTGCCTTTTTTGCCGAGTTTGGCGACTTCGCGTTGGGCATTCTGGCGGCGTTTGGCGACGGAGACGTAGGGGCGATATTGAAACCAGCTCATCGGTGGGAGGATTTATGCTTCCGTGGCACGGGCCAGGTCAAGCGCGACGAAACGCAGCAGTTCGTCATTGTTCAGTTCGGTGAGCAACCGTTCGCCGCCGCCCTCCAGCAGTTCGGTGCTCAACGATTTCTTATCTTCGATGACTTGGTCGATGCGCTCCTCGATGGTGCCGCGGCAGACGAACTTGTGGACGAGCACATTCTGCTTCTGCCCGATGCGGAAGGCGCGGTCGGTGGCCTGGTTTTCGACCGCCGGATTCCACCAGCGATCGAAGTGGATGACGTGGGTCGCCTGGGTGAGATTGAGGCCGGTGCCGCCCGCCTTGACGGTGAGCAGGAAGAAGGGCGGGCCGTCGTCGCGCTGGAACAGTTCGACCAGCTTGCGTCGTTGGCCGACGGCGGTGCCGCCGTGCAGGACGAGGCCGGGGCGACGGAACAGGTCGGCCAGGAAGGCGGCCAGCGGCTCGGTGAGCTCGCGGAACTGGGTGAAAACGAGCGCTTTCTCCTGGCGTTCGGCGATTTCCTCGGCGAGTTCGCGGAGCCGGTCGAACTTGCCGCTGGCGTCCGGCGCGTAATTGCCGTCGCCGAGCCACTGCGCGGGATGATTGCAGATCTGTTTGAAGCGCATGATGTAGGCGAGCACGAGTCCTTTGCGCTGGATGCCCTCGGCCGTTTCGAGCGCCTCGCCGAGTTCGGACACGGCCTTCTGGTAAAGGCCGGCCTGCGTCTTGGTCAGGGAACACCAGGCCCGGACCTCGGTTTTGTCCGGCAGATCGGCGATGACGCGCTTGTCAGTCTTCAGACGCCGCAGGATGTAGGGGCGGGTAAGGGCACGGAGCGGACCGTAATCGGGGTGCTCGGCCGACTCGCGGGCGCGGACGAACTTCGTGAACGCGGCGGCCGACCCCAGCAAGCCTGGATTCAGAAAGTCGAAGATAGACCAGAGATCGGCGGCGCGGTTTTCGACCGGGGTGCCGGTGAGAGCGAAGCGGCTGGTGGCTTTGAGTTCTTTAACGGCGCGGGCCTGCCGGGTTCCGGGGTTCTTGATGGCCTGGGCTTCATCGAGGATCGCCAGATCCCATTCCTGCTGTCGCAGCGTTTCGAGTCGGGACAACATCCCGTAGGTGGTGATCACCAGGTCGGCTTGCCGGGTGGCGGTCGCCTCGAGCAACGCCGGCAATCCCTCCGCCTCGGAGGGATGCAGAATGGCGAAGGTCAGAGCCGGCGTGAACCGCGCGATTTCCGACCGCCAGTTGGCGAGGAGGGAGGCGGGCACGATGAGCAGGCTGGATCGACGCCGGGCGGTGGACTCGGCCTTGCGTTTGAGCAGGAGCGCCAGCACCTGGAGGGTTTTGCCCAGGCCCATGTCGTCAGCCAGGCAGCCGCCCAGGCCCAGCCGCGACAGGAACCAGAGCCAGTTGACGCCCACGGACTGGTAAGGGCGCAGGTTGGCCTCCAGCCCCGGGATGGGCCGGTCGGTTTTCATCTGTGCCGGATCGCGCAAATCGGCGAGTACTTGTTCGAGCCATGCGCCGGCCTGGATGCCCGACCATTCGCGGTCCATGGCCTCCCCGGGTTCGGCGCCGGCGATGCCCGCGCCGGTTTGAAAACCTGAGATCAGGCGCATGCCTTCGAAGAAGGTGAGCCCGTCGCGGCGGGCCATTTTCTCGACCTTCTTCCAGTGGGCGAGGGCTTCCTGAAGACGCTGGGGGTCGGCTTCGACCCACTGGCCGCGCACCTGGACGAGGCCGTCGGTCGCGGTCAGCAGAGATTCCCATTCGTCGTCAGTGAGCGGTTTGCCGTCGAGGGTCGCTTCGGCGGAGAAATCCAAGAGCGTCTCGGCGCCGAGACCGGCCGATCGAGCCTGGCCGATGCGGACGTTGACCCGCGGGCGTGTGGGGCGCCCGCCTTTCCACCAGTCGGGCAGGCGGACGTTGACCCCGGCGGCTTCGCAGGCGGGGACATCTTTGAGGAACCGGTAGGCTTCGGCCGGGGTCCAGGGGAGGGCCTTGAAGATCTGGCCTGAATCGACGAGTTCCCTGATCCAGGCGCTGGTCTCGGATGCCTTTTGGATGGGCGAGAGGAGATTGATCAGGGCCGGTTTGTTTCCGGCGTATTCCTGGAGTGCGCGGCCGAGCGGCAGGTGTTGCAGCCTGGATTGGCTCGAGATGCGGGAAGCGTAGCTGGCCATGAACGCGAACGGATGGGTCGGATGCTTCTTGTTCTCGGCCAGGTGAAACGTGACACGTCCCACCATGCGCCAGAGCGGATGGGTCTCCTTGAGCCATGCGCCCGCCCCGAGTGGATGTCGCTGGATCTCGGCGCGCACCCGCTCGTCCAACTCGAGCCAGAATTGGCGGAGACAGGCGGCGTTGAGATACTCGCCGCCGCGCATGGGCGGGGCGGAATCGACCAGGCCGATCCATTCGCTATCCGCGGGCGGCGGCAATCCGGCGAGTTCGCGGGCTTGTTCGAGGCCGGGGGTGTGGCACAACTGGGTGAGATAACGGCGAGCCAACTCGCGCCACCACGCGGCCACGGGAGGCAGCAGCGAATTCAGTTCCCGTGTCGCCAGGTGCAGGAGCCCGGTTGCCGCGGTTGCGGAAAAGGCGGCGGCGACCCGGGCGGCAACTTCGGGGTCCGGCCACGGGGTTGGCGCGGGACCCGGTTCCATGCGCAGCAGCCCGTGCGGGGTGAGGAACAGGTCGGTCAGGGGAGAGCCCAACTCGGTGGGGAGCGGGACGCTGAGCGCGTCGGGGCTGACGACGACGCGGGGACGGGTTTTGCCCGGTTCGCTACTTTCCATTGGATTAAGCGGGGCGGGGCAAACCTCGTGATGTTTTCATGGTGAAATCACGGTAATCGCCGATGCCCGGCTGAATCAAGATTCCGTTTGCCGCGGGGTCTGGGTCGATTCGGAAAACTCCCGGATGCGCTGGTTGACCGCTTGCGCGGGGTTTGGGTTGGCGACGCTGCCTTTCGTGAGATCCCGGAGTTCGGGCGCCAGCGATCGATCCATCGGGGGCGAGAAATGGGTTGAGTTTTGGTTCGCGCTGTTGATGATGCTGCCGTTCATGTCACGATTGGGGCATCGAGTTTCGCCTGGTCAACCCGGATCCCGGGTCTGGTGGGTTCGTGTCCTGGTTACCGGCGTCTTCCTGGTCTGGTACAACGCGGTTGCGGTGCACCTGCTGCTTGAGCCGCACTCGGCGTTCCACGGACACTCTCATCCGGTGCCGATCGGGGATTGCGAGCGGGGGCAGATGCACAGTCACGAGGATGATTGTCATCCGCCCCATCTGGCGAGCGATCATGGGTATTTGCTGACGGTTCGGACCTTGGGCCAGGCGGTGCTGGATTTCATCCTGACCGATGCGTCGAGCGTTGAGCCGCCGTATCCCGCTGACGGGCGCCCGTCCGGGGTGCTCGAGCGTCCGCACCGGCCCGGGGTGGATCCCCCGGATCCCACGCAGCCCCGCGCACCTCCATTCGTTTAGCCTTCTTTTCCGTTCGGACACCGGGCAACCGGTGGGTGGTTTTTTTCCGGCGTTTGATTTCCCCGCGGACGCGGTCTGCCCGGTTGGGCAGGAACAGATCGGGGTCAAGAAACGGGTGCAGCAATGATTACGGATTGTCTGGGACGGATGAAGCTGGCTTTGGCGGTCGGGGTGGCCCTTGGCCTGGCGACGGGTTGTCGAGACCCGCACGACGCGGGGCATGATCACGATTCGGATTCGGCTCAATGGGATCACGATCACGCGGAGCTGACCCACCGGATCACCACCTGGTCGGATCAGTTCGAAATCTTCGCCGAGTTCGAGCCGGTGACGGCGGGTCGGGCGTTTGAGTTGGTGACGCACGTGACGTCGCTCGAGACACGGGAACCCCGCCGGACAGGTCCCCTGCGCCTGATGCTCCGGCGGGGTGGCCGAGTGGTGGAACTTGTTACCGACCAGCCGGCGCAGTCCGGGATTTATCTAACCGAGGTGACCCTCGATGAGGCTGGAAGCTGGGAGATGTCGATCGATTTTCCGGGGATGGCTGGCGGTGGGACGGTGAGGTTGCCGGCGATCGAGGTTCATGCGGACGCTCACGACGCGGCTCATGCCGAAGTGGCGGCCGTGCCGGACGGCATAAGTCTTCTCAAGGAACAGCAATGGCGGATCCGGCTGGGAACGGAGCGCGCATCGCGTCGGCGGTTGGTCGAGCGACTGGTCTTTCATGGGCAGGCGAGCGCCAGGCCGGGATCGAGCGTGGTGGTCGTGGCGCCTGTGGCCGGTCAGATCGCTGGAACCGGCGGTCGGCCGTTCCCACGACTGGGCGACCGGGTGGAGGAAGGCCAGGTGCTGGCGATGCTCGAACCGAGGTTCTCGGAAGCGGCCGCACGTCTGGCGGAGTCCGAGGCCGGGCGCGTCCAGGCCAGGACGGCGCTGGAGCAGGCACAGGCCGCGTTCGCCCGGGTCCAGCGGTTGGCCGCCGAGCAGGCGAAATCCCAGCGGGAACTACAGGAGGCCGCGGCGGACGTGGCCATGGCCCGGGCTCGGCTGGATGCCGCCCTGGCGCTGCGGTCGACCTACCGTCGACCCGATGGAAAGCCAGTGGACATCGCGGATACGCTGCCGGGGCTGGAGCTGCGGGCGCCGATTGCGGGGATGATCAACCGTATCCATGCCGGCATGGGCGAGGTGGTTGGCCCTGAGGCGGTCGTGTTCCAGGTGATCGCTCCGGAAGTGGTCTGGCTCGAGGCCCGCATTCCCGAGAGCAGTCTGGCGCGAATCCGCGCGACGGAGGACGCGCTTTATGAACGGCCCGATGCCTTGGGAGAATACACCGCCATTGAGGGTGCGGCGGGGAAGTTTCTCGGGTTCGAGTTGGATCCGGTGACGCGGACGGCGCCGTTGACATTCGAGGTGCGGAACCATGAGGGGGCGTTGCGGGTGGGCCAATCGGTGCGGTTGCACGTGGCGACCGCGGCGGTTGCGGAGGCCTTGGCTTTGCCGGACTCGGCGATTGTGGAGGAAAGCGGCCGGCCGGTGGCGTTTGTGCAGGTGTCAGGCGAGACGTTTGAGAAGCGGGACCTGGTGCTTGGGATCCGCGACGGCCCGTGGGTCCAGGTGCTGGAGGGAGTCGACGAGGGCGAGCGCGTGGTGACCGAGGGTGCCTACGTGGTTCGGCTGGTATCCGTGTCGAGCGAGTTGCCCGCGCATGGGCACGCGCATTGAGGTGGATATGATGGACCGACTCATTCGGTTTTCGTTGACGAACCGCGCGCTGGTGCTCGTGGCGGCGGTGATTCTCCTGTTCTTCGGGGGTTACACGGCCCTGCGAATGCCGGTGGACGTGTTTCCGGATCTGACGGCGCCGACGGTGACGGTGATTACCGAGGCGCACGGCATGGCGCCCCTCGAGGTCGAAAGCCAGGTCACCTTACCCATCGAATCCGCGGTCAACGGCGCCCCGGGCGTGCGGCGGGTGCGCTCATCGACTTCGGTCGGGGTGTCGATCGTATGGGTGGAGTTCGACTGGGGGACAGCCCCGCACCGTGCCCGCCAGATCATCGGCGAGAAGCTGCAGTCGATCGTCGGCACCCTGCCCGGTGACGTCGAGCAGCCGGTGCTGTCGCCGGAGACCTCGATCATGGGGGAAGTGATGTTTCTGGCGCTGACGTCCGAGCGGCACACGCCCACCGAGATGCACACCGTGGCCGATACGGTCCTGCGGCGGCGGTTGCTGGCGGTGCCGGGGGTGGCGAAGATCACGCCGACTGGCGGCGGTGAACGCCAGTACCAGGTGGTGCTCCATCCGGAGCGATTGCAGGCGCAGGGGGTGTCCTTGAGCGAGGTGGCCGAAGCCCTGAAAAGCTCGAACGCGAACATCTCCGCCGGTTTCCTGGACGAACGCGGCTCGGAATACCTCGTCACCGGGATGGGACGGTTCGGTTCCACTGAGGACATCGCGCGGACGGTGGTGAGCGTTCGGGGCGGGGTAACGACGCTCGTGGGTGACCTGGGCGAAGTCCGGCTGGGCGAGGCGCCGCGTCGGGGGGAGGCGTGTGCGAACGGCCAACCCGCCGTGCTGATTGGGTTGTCCAAGCAACCCGGGGCCAACACGCTGGCATTGACGGCGGAGCTGGACCGGGTGTTGGACGAGATCGCGGGCAAGCTGCCGGAAGGGATGCGACTGGACCGGCATGTGTTTCGGCAGGCGGATTTCATCACGGTGGCGGTGGACAACGTGAAGACGGCGCTGTTGGAGGGGGTGATCCTGGTGGTGCTGGTGGTGCTGCTGTTTCTGGGCAATGTCAGGGCCACCCTGATCACCGTCCTGGCCATACCGCTGTCGCTGGTGGCGGCGGTGCTGACGCTGCACTGTTTCGGTGCCACCATCAACACGATGACCCTGGGCGGCATGGCCATCGCCATCGGGGCGCTGGTTGACGACGCGGTGATCGATGTCGAGAACGTGTTTCGCCGGCTGCGGGAGGAGCTGCGCCGGGCGCCGGCCGCGCGGCGGCCGGTCTGGCAGGTCGTTTATGCCGCCAGTGTCGAGATCCGCGGGTCGATTGTTTTCGCGACGTTGATCATCGCGCTGGTGTTCGTGCCGCTGTTGTTCCTGTCGGGTGTGGAAGGCCGGTTGATGCGGCCGTTGGGGGTGGCATACCTGGTGGCGTTGCTGGCGTCGCTGATCGTGGCGGTCACGGTCACACCCGCGCTCTGTTATCTGCTGTTGCCGCGGAGCCGGGCGGTGCGCGAGGGTCGCGAACCGCGTGTGGTCGAGTGGCTCAAACGGCAGTACGCCCGGGTGCTCGAACCGGTCCTCGAACATCCGCTGCCCGTTACGGTGGTGGGGCTGGCGATGCTGGCGGCCGCCCTCGGCAGCCTGCCGTTCATGGGACGCTCCTTCCTGCCCGAATTCAACGAGGGGGCGCTGACGCTGAGCACCACGACGCTGCCGGGAACCTCGCTGGCGGAGTCGAGCCAGCTGGCCCACCTGGTGGACGAGGCCCTGCTCAAGTTCCCCGAAGTCGTCTCCGTGGGGCGCCGCACGGGTCGCTCGGAGTTGGACGAGCATTCGCTGGGGGTCGAGGCTTCCGAGATCGAAGTCACCCTGCGGCTGGAAGGCCGTGACAAGGCCCGGTTCCTGGCGGCGTTACGGCAGGAGCTCTCGCTTATTCCCGGGCTGACGATCATTGTGGGGCAGCCAATCTCGCACCGGATCGATCACATGCTGTCCGGCACCCGGGCCAGCATCGCCGCCAAAATCTTCGGTCCCGACCTCCACCAACTCCGGCAGCTGGGCGAGCAGGTCCGGCAGGCGATGAGCACGGTGCCGGGAGTGGTGGACTTGAGCACCGAGCCGCAGGTGGATGTTCCGACGCTCCGGGTGCAGTTCGACCGGGCGGCCATGGCGCCCTGGGGTCTGCGGATCCGCGAGGTTGGCGAGGTGCTGCAGGCGGCGGTGCGTGGGTTGACCGTGGGCAGCATTCTTGAAGGGCACAATAGCGTGGAGCTGGCGATTCGGCTGGCGGATCCGCCTTTGCCCGAAGCCGGCGCGCTGCCCGTGCCCTGGCGGACGGACACGCTGGGCGATCTGCTGATTGACACCCCGGGCGGCCACAAGGTCCCGTTGCGAGCGGTGGCGCGGGTGATCAAGGAGACGGGCCCGAACACGATCAGTCGTGAGCAGGTGGAACGTAAGATTGTCGTGTCGGCCAATGTGGCCGAGCGCGACGTCATCTCGGTGGTGCGCGACTGCCGGGCGCGGGTTGAGGCCATACTCGAGGCGGCGCCCGGATACCGGATCGAGTTTGGCGGGCAATTCCAGAGCGCGACGGAGGCCGGCCGATTGTTGCTGTGGCTGGGGATGGGCGTGGTGGTTGGGATTGGCCTGTTGTTGCACCTTGCCTTCGGTTCCGCGCGGGACGCGGCGCTGGTAATGCTGAACCTGCCGCTGGCGCTGATCGGGGGCGTGCTCGGCGTGTTCGTATCTGGCGGGGTACTGAGCGTGGCTTCGTTGATCGGGTTTATCACGGTGTTCGGCATCGCCACCCGCAACGGCATCATGCTGGTGTCGCACATCCGGCACCTGCAGGAACACGAAGGGGTGACGGTGTTCCGGGAGGCGATCGTGCGCGGCGCGATCGAGCGTCTGGCGCCCATTCTGATGACGGCGCTGGCGGCCGGTTTGGCCCTGATCCCCCTGGCGCTGGGGGGCGCCAAACCCGGAAGCGAGATCGAGACGCCCATGGCGATCGTCATCCTGTTTGGGCTCTTGAGCTCGATGGTATTGAACATGGTCGTGGTGCCGACGCTTTACCTGCGGTACGGGCGGCCGGTGGGATTACGGGAGTGAAGTTATGTTGAAACACACAGTGTTCTACGGGGCGGGCTTGATGATCGTGTTCATCGTGCTGTTGGGCACGGCCCACGCCGCTGAATCGAACCGCATCGAAACGCTGTCGCTCGAACAAGCCCTCGCCCTGGCCGAGAGCCACCATCCGGAGTTGACCGAAGCGCGCGCCCTGGTTGAGGCAGCCGGCGGACGCGCCCAACAGGCCGGCGCCTTCCCGAACCCGGAGTTGATCGGACGGATTGAGGCATTGCCGCTCGACCGCCACAGCGGCCAGGAGCCTGATTACCTGGTCGGAGTCTCCCAGGCGCTGCCTTTGGGCGGACGGCTGGGCAAGGCGCGTCAGGCCGATCGTCTGGACCAGGCCCGGCTCCACCGCGCAGCCGATTTGAAGTGGTTCGAGCTCCGAAAGGCGGTGCATAGCGCTTTCGCCACCGCCCTATACCAGGAGACGGCCGGGAAACTCCAGACCACGATCGCCACCAGCCTCGAATCCGTGGCGGGCATGGCGCGAGCCCGGGTCGAGCAGGGCGATGCCACGCCGGATGAACTTGCCCGCGCGGAGATGGAAGTGGTCCGGGGCCGCGTCGAACTGCGGCGGAGCCAGGCGTTCAAAGAACAGGCCTATGTCGCCCTGGCCGCCGCCGTGGGCATGCCGGATCTGGTGGTGGGGAGTGTGACCGGAAGCTTGGAGACCGTGCTCGAACTGGCCACCATCGAGTCCCTGGCGGTCGATCTCGGACATTCTCCCGCCGTTGCGGCCACCCAAGCCACGATCGACGAGAAACGCGCGCGCATCGACCTGGCCAGGGCGGAGCGAATCCCCGACATCAAAGTCGAGGCGCTCTATCGCCGGTTGGAATCCACCGAGGAGAATGCCATCGACCTCGGAGTTGCCATTCCGTTGCCGCTCTTTGACCGAAGCCAGGGCCGAGTGCGCGCCGCTCAAGCCGAGCTGGCGGCAGCCGAGGCGCGGGCGCGGGCAACGGCCGGTCAAACCGAACGGCGCTTCCGGGAGACGCAATCGCAACTGGCCGCCGCACTGGACCAGGCGCGCGCGCTGCGCACGGAGATCCTGCCCCGGGCGGAGACCCTCAAGGCGAGCATGGAGAAGCGTTACCTGGCGGGCGACATCAGCCTGCTCGAATTCATGCCGGCCAGCCGGGATTGGGCGGAGGTCCAGTTGGCTTACCTCGAGACCGTGCGCGAGGTGCTGGCGGCGTGGACCGAAGTCCGCGCCCTGGGCGGCGCGCTGTAGCGCGGCAGCCTGCGCCGTTTCTCTCCAATTGCGCGCGCCCCTGCAGGTGTGCGATTCTCCACCCCACAATTCACCATGATCAACCGTCGACATTTCCTTCGAACCGCCGGTGGCGCCACCGCCCTGGCCGCGTTGTCAACCCGAACCCCGGCTGCCGAGGAGCCCGTCACCGGTCCGGTGTCCGGCCAACCCGGCCGGTTCGCCGCCGTCACAGTGGATGGGGAACGGCTGCGCATCGAAACCCACACGCTCTCGGCGGAAATGACCAAGGGCGCGCTGACCTCGCTCCGGAGCAGGTCGACCGGCGAGGAACTGATCCGCGTGCCGGGGCAGCCTGGCGGCGCGGCCCTCGAGTTGATTTACCGCGGCGATGAAATCGTGCGTGTCGACGAATCCAAGTTCGGCGGCATCACGACTCATCCGCTCTCGCCGCACCGCGCCGAGATCGTGTTCCACAGCTGGGATGGCGATGGTGTCGTCGTCGTCGGAGCGGATCCGGAATCGGGCGATATCCTCATCGAACCATCCGCCTGCTCATCCCGACCCGGGGTGCGGGGCTGTCGCTGGAACCTCTTTGGGCTGCGACCGGATCTCGAGCTGGTCGCCCCCTTCTTTCAGGGCATCAAGCTCAAGCTGGATGATGCATTGATTCGGAACACGCACTGGGCCTGGCCGTTTTTCTGGGAGGCGGGTCTGGCA
This sequence comes from Verrucomicrobiota bacterium, assembly GCA_023383055.1. Classification (GTDB taxonomy): domain Bacteria; phylum Verrucomicrobiota; class Verrucomicrobiia; order Limisphaerales; family JAHDYP01; genus JAHDYP01. Next base: position 40,245 of record JAHDYP010000009.1, read on the forward strand.
ATCCTTCAGGGACCGGGGGGTGGATTCTGGGTGCGCACGCAGGATGATCGCTATCGCTACAAGGCCATCCAGGTGGGATCAAGCGCCGACCCGCACCGGCTCGGGTTCGACACGGAGGCGTACGGGCCGATTGACCAGAATCTGGGCGCCGGCGGTCTGGTCTGGCGGCTCAATGTGTTTCAAGGCGACTGGACCGTGCCGGCGGGGCAGTACCGCGACTGGCTGTGGCAGGCCTACGACCTGCAGCGGGATGAGGCTGCCCGCCCGTCCTGGATCCACGACGTCCGATTCGCCGTGAGCTGGTGTCCCGGCGCGCCGGAGATCCTGGAGGCCCTGGCCCGTCGACTCGATCCCAAGCGTGTTCTGATCCATTACCCGAACTGGCGGACCGATCCCTATGATGAAAACTATCCGGCGTATGTGGCCAGTGACGCCGGCAAGGAGTTTGTGGCGAAGGGTCACGCGATGGGATTCCGGATGATGCCGCACTTCAATGCGATCGACATGGACCCGTCGCACCCGGCGTACGCCTATCTCCGCGATTTCCAGTATCGCGGGATTGACCGCCAGGATCTGCGCGGTTGGAGCTGGCACCAGGGGCGCGGGCTCGGGGTGCCGGAGTCCAACGCCAGCCGGGATCGGAACCGCGACAAGAAAGTCATGGTCAAAATCCATCCCGGGCTCGGCCTGTGGCGGTCGATCCTCGGCCGGAACATCCTCGAGGCGGCGCGTGATTTGTCGCTCGAAACCGTGTTTATCGACGTCACGCTGGTGTCGCATAACCTGCACAACAGCCTGGTGGACGGCATGACCTCGACCGAGGGCATGAACCGTTTGATCCGGCACGTGGCTGGTCTCGGCTCCGGGTTGGTGGTCGGGGGCGAAGGCTTGAACGAAATCACCATGCAGGGGCAGTCGTTCGCCCAGGCGCATCTGTTCAAGAGCTGGCAGCAGTCCATCGACGGCCTGGAGCGGACCGGCGGCTGCGACTTGAATCACCGGCTGTTTGGCCGGCTCTGCCGGACGATCGGTTACTCGGGCCTGGGCGGCCGCGACGACGGCGAAGCCCTGCGCATGCGGATGCACGTCGAGCACGGCGCCATCCCCACCGTCACCATTCGGTCCGCGGCTGACCTCGACAACCCGAACCCGGCCGTCCGCCGCATGCTGGAGCTGGCGGGCTGAGCCGCGCGTTCCGGCAGATGCGAGGCGTCAAACGGAAATCTCGGCCAGGCCGGGGTCACCTGGTTTTGGGACTGGCAGGGGCTGGACTTTCCAGATTTGCCCGCAATATTCGCGGATGGTGCGGTCGGAGGAGAAGAACCCGCAGCGGGCGGTGTTGAGGATCGAACGGCACGCCCAGGTATCACGATCGGCGTAGATCTGCGCCACCTGGTCCTGGCAATCGAGGTACGAACTGTAGTCGGCGAGGAGCAGATACTCGTCGTGGTGCAGCAGCGAATCCACCAGGGGCCGGAACAGGGCGGTGTCGCCATCCGAGAAGGTGCCGTCCGCGAGGGCGTCGAGCGCGCGGCGCAGTTCGTAATTGCCGTGGTAATAGTCGCCGGGCCGATACCCGCGTGATTTCAGTTCGAGCACGGCGTCGGCGTCGAGGCCGAACAGGAAGAAGTTGTCCTCGCCCACGTGCTGGCGGATTTCGATGTTGGCGCCATCGAGGGTTCCGACCGTGAGGGCGCCGTTGAGGGCGAACTTCATGTTGCCGGTACCTGAGGCTTCCTTGCCGGCGAGGGAGATCTGTTCGGACAGATCCGCGGCGGGGTAGATGCGTTCGCCGAGTGAGACGTTGAAGTTGGGGAGGAAAACGACCCGAAGGCGGCCGTTGACGTCCGGGTCGCGGTTCACCACCTCGGCCACGTTATTGATCAGTTTGATGATGAGTTTCGCCATGGCATAGCCGGGGGCGGCCTTGGCACCGAACACGAAGGTGCGCGGCTGGACGGCCACGGTGGGGTTGGCCTTGATGCGGAGGTGCAGCGTGACGATGTGCAGCGCTTTGAGCAGTTGCCGCTTGTATTCGTGCAGGCGCTTGACCATCACATCGAACAGGCTCTCGGGATCCAGCCTGGGGCCGCCTTGGGCCGCGACCAGCTCCGCCAGACCGGCTTTGTTGGTCCGTTTGACCTCGAGCCAGGCACGCCGGAATTCCGCGTCCGCCGCCAGCGGCTCCAGTTTCCGGAGTTGATCGAGATCGCGAAGCCAATCGTCGCCGATGCGCGCCCGGATGAGATCGGCGAGGCGGGGGTTGGCGAGGCGCAGGAAGCGGCGCGGGGTGACGCCGTTGGTCTTGTTCTGGAACTTCTCCGGACAGAGCGCGGCGAAGTCGCGGAGGGTATGCTCGCGGAGCAGCCGGGACTGGAGTTCGGCCACGCCGTTGACCGCGTGGCAGCCGGTGACGGCGAGATGGGCCATGCGCACCTGTTTAACGGCGCCCTCCTCGATCAGGGAAAGCCGGGCCGGCAGGCCGGGATCGGCGGTGGCGCGGTCGGCGAAACTGGCCAGCAGCCGGCGGTTGATTTCGTAAATGATCTCGAGGTGCCGCGGGAGCAGTCGTTCGAACAGTGGGACCGGCCATTGCTCGAGCGCCTCGGGCAAGAGGGTGTGGCAGGTGTAACCGAACGTTCGGGTCGTGAGGTCCCACGCACGCTCCCATTCCAGCTCCTGCTCGTCGACCAGCAGCCGCATCAATTCGGGGATGGCAATGACGGGATGGGTGTCATTGAGCTGGATGGCGACTTTCTCGGGGAATTGGGACCAATCCCGGTTCCGGAGGTGGAACCGGCGGATGATGTCCTTGAGGGAGCAGGCGACGAAGAAGTATTGCTGTTTGAGGCGCAGTTCGCGGCCCTGGGGGGTCGCGTCGTTCGGGTAGAGCACCTTGCTGAGGTTCTCGGAATGGATTTTGCCCTCGACGGCCCGCTCATAATCGCCCTGATCAAAACAGCGGAAGTCGAATTCCTGGGTCGCCCGCGCCCGCCACAGCCGGAGAATATTCACCGTTTCGGTGCCGTAACCCGGGACGAGCACGGTGCAGGGCTCACCTCGCACCTTGTTGGCTGGCACCCAGCGGACGCGGAACTGGCCGGAGGCATCGTGATACGGTTCCGTGTGTCCGTAGAAGCCGACTTCGGCCATGTCATCGGGTTGTCCAAATTCCCAGGGAAACCCGAAGGCGGTCCAGGCGTCGGGTTGCTCCACCTGCCAGCCGTCCTGGAATGTCTGTTTGAAGATGCCGAACTCGTAGCGGATGCCGTAGCCGACGGCCGGGATGTCGAGGGTGGCGAGCGACTCGAGGAAACAGGCGGCCAGGCGGCCGAGCCCGCCGTTGCCGAGGCCCGGTTCGACGTCGAGTTCGATCAGGTCTTCCATCTTCCGGCCGTAGGCGTCGAGCGTCCGTTGGACGGTCTCCTCGAGGCCGGTGTAAAGTATGTTCTGGGGGAGTTGTTTGCCGGGCAGGTATTCCGCCGAGAGGTAATAGACGAACTTCGGATTGGCCCGGTAGTGCGCCTCGGTGGTGCGCCGCCAGCGGTCGACCAGATGATCGCGCACGGCATGGGCCAGCGCGGTGTAGACATCCTGCCGGCTGGCGGACTGCAGGGGCGAACCCCGGGTGTAGTAGAGGTGCCGAATCACCAACTGTTCGAAGGCTCGCGCCTCCGGATCCAATCGTTTGCGCTTGGGCATGGGTCGCCTTTCTATTCCCGCCCGCGGGGCGGGCTCCTGGGGTGAGTGCTGGCGGCAGGTGTCGAGCGGTGCGGTCAGCGTGCTTTCGGGGGTCGGCATCGTCGTGGCCTCCTGCGGCCTCTGGATTGGGGGGACCATGGCACAACGGGCGCGATCGGGAAATGGAAAAGCTTGAGCGCCCTCCCGAATTGCGGTGTGATCGGGGCTCAACCAAACCCAATGTCGCAAATGCCATGGATGACAACCAGGCGCCGGCCCCTCGATGGTTTGGCGATGGCCGCGCCAAGATTGAATCAGTTATGATGACGACAAAATCCCCCGGTTTCTGGGCGGTCGCCGCCGGCGTGATCGCCTGCGTGGGCGGCCTGAACGCGGCCGCATTCGACGGAGTCGGAGTCGACCTCGGGAACCTCTACCGCACCTCGAAAGCCAAAACGCGCTCAATCAGCCCCGAGAATTTCACCGGCGAGAAGGGCAAGGCCGGCATGGCCACCGAGGGCACGGGCAAGAACGCCGCGCGCGACCTGGGCCAGGGCTGGAAGGTCTCCCCTTCCGTGCGGATCGAGGGAAAGTCCACGTTCACCTTGGCGACCATCGAGGGTCCGGGGGTGATTCAGAGCATCTGGATGACGCCGACGGGCAACTGGCGGTGGGCGATCCTGCGTTTCTATTGGGACGATGAGCCCGAACCGTCGGTCGAATGCCCGGTGGGCGACTTTTTTGCCTGCGGCTGGGGCAAATACGCCCAGGTCAGCTCGCTGGCCGTTTGCGTCAACCCGGGGAGCGCTTTCAACTGTTACTGGCCGATGCCCTTTCGCAAGAAGGCGCGCATCACGATGGAGAATCTCAATGAGGAAAGCATGGTGCTGTATTACCAGGTCAACTACGCGCTGACCGAGATCCCGGCTGATGCGGCCTATTTCCACGCCCAGTTCCGGCGGGAGGACCCGGTCAAGACCAAGGGTCTTTATACCATCCTGGATGGGGTGGAGGGCGAAGGCCAGTACGTCGGCACCTACATGGCCTGGGAAGTCCACAGCACCGGCTGGTGGGGCGAAGGCGAAATCAAATTCTTCATGGATGGCGACAAGGATTTCCCGACGATCTGCGGAACCGGCACCGAGGATTACTTCTGTGGATCGTATAATTTCGATCGCGAAGGTCAGTATCGCGAGTTCACCACCCCGTATGCCGGTTTGCCCCAGGTGATCCGGCCCGACGGCACTTACCAGTCGCAGCAGCGGTTTGGGCTTTACCGCTGGCATATTCCCGATCCCATCCGGTTCGAAAAGGATCTCCGCGTCACCATTCAGGCCCTCGGCTGGATGTCCGGGGGACGCTACCTGCAGTTGCAGGATGATATTGCGTCGGTGGCCTATTGGTACCAGAAAGAGCCGCACCGGAAGTTCCCGGCCCTGCCGAGCAAGGATTACCTCGAGCTCAAGTGACGTCGGTGCGCGCCGCGGTGGGCGGCGCTTGAGTTTCCACCTGTGACCGCGGGCTGCCGAGCCCTTTCAGGTTCGCGCTGCCCGCGGTTGAGGTGGCTTGACAGGTTGGCGTTTGCTGCTAGCTTCCGCCCGCTTTTGCGTCGCATGCCGTCCGATCACCACAGCCAGGGTGGAGGCGGGCGAAGGATCGATGACGGCAGTTCCACGATGACCGAACCAGATCGCGTTATGAATCCGAACAGGTACCATCCTCCGGCGGAAGTGGTTGATTTGCTGGCGAATTGCCAGGGGCTCACCATTGCCAATACCACGGCCGAGTTGATCGACCTGGCCTGCGGCGGCCCGGGCAGCGACCGATTCGAGGTGGGTTACGAGGTTCCCGGCAAGGGACGGGTGGTGGAAGCCACCGTGGCCCGGGTGCGCAACGGCGTGGCGGCCAATTACACCGAGGCGTACATGCGCCGGCGCGATCCCAATTGCATGGTCATTGGAGATGGCCTGCCGACCGACAAGGAGACATTCCGACAGCGTTTCGGGACGGACTTCGGCCCTTTGCGGCAGCAGACGTTCGAGTGGCTGAAGGATCAGGAGCTGGCCATGTTCGGTTTCGTGGCTGGCGGCGCGGGGATGGGGATGGACGCGATCGTGATTGCGCCTGCCAACGCCGGATTCTTCGCCCTGGGTCTGGCCATGTTGCAGGGCATCATCCCGTATGCGGAAGTGCCGGACAATTTCGAGCCGCGCGCGATCATCTATGTGGCGCCGGTGTTTCGACACACGCATTTCCAGGGACAACAGGTCGTGGTGCACAATCGGCGCGACGGATTGCACGAGTTGTTTTCCTACAATCTGTATCCGGGGCCGAGCGCCAAGAAAGGCATTTACGGCGTGCTGCTCGGCCAGGGCGAACGCGAAGGCTGGGTGACCAACCATTGTTCCACGGTCCAGGTCGTCACGCCCTACGACAACGTCGTCACCATCATGCACGAAGGCGCCAGCGGCGGCGGCAAAAGCGAAATGCTCGAGCAGGCGCATCGCGAACCGGACGGCCGCCTCTTGTTGGGTGAAAACCTGGTCACCGGCGAGCAGCGATACCTCGAGATCCCGCGGACCTGCGAGCTGCGCGCCGTCACGGATGACATGGCCCTGTGTCATCCCTCGGTGCAGGAGGGCAAGGGCAAACTGACGCTGTTGGATGCCGAGAACGCGTGGTTTGTCCGGGTGAATCACCTGGAACACTACGGCACGGATGTGCATCTGGAGAAACTGGCGGCCGAACCGCCCGTGCCGCTGCTATTCCTCAGCATCGACGCCGTGCCGGGCAGCCGCGCGCTGCTCTGGGAGCATATCGAAGATGCACCCGGCAAGCGCTGTCCCAACCCCCGGCTTATCATCCCCCGAAAGGTGTTCCCCGGCGTGGTCGAGGGAGCCGTCACGGTCGACATTCGGAGCCTGGGGGTGCGGACACCCCCTTGCACCCGGGAGAAGCCGACCTACGGGATTCTGGGCGTGTTCCACATTCTACCGCCCGCCCTGGGGTGGCTCTGGCGGCTGGTGTCGCCCCGCGGCCATGCCAACCCGAGCATTGTGGAAACGGAGGGGATGACCAGTGAAGGCGTGGGCTCCTACTGGCCGTTCGCCACCGGGCGGCGCGTGGATCAAGCCAATCTCCTGCTCGAACAGTTTGTCGAAAACACCCGGATGCGCCACATCCTCTGCCCGAACCAGCACATTGGCGCGTGGCGGGTGGGTTTCATGCCGCAATGGATCGCCCGGGAGTACCTGGCCCGTCGCGGCGCCGCCAAGTTCCGTCCGGATCAACTCCGCCCGGCGCGCTGTCCCCTGCTGGGCCACACTCTGCACCAGTTGCAGGTCGAAGGTCGCTTCATCACCCGGTGGTTCCTCCAGGTGGATTTGCAGCCCGAAGTCGGCGAAGCCGCCTACGACCAGGGCGCGGAGATCCTGCGGGACTTCTTCCACCGGTGCCTGGCTGACTACGTGGATCCGGATTTGGATCCGCTCGGCAAACAGATCCTCGAGTGCTGTCTGGACAACGGCAGGCTGGACGATTACGAGCGCCTCATTCCGGTCGACTGAACGCAGGCGCGGGCTGCGGCGTGCCCCGGGTGGCGCGACCGCGAAGGTTGCCGTCCGCATCGAACCAGAGCGGGTCGAGGCAGATGAATCGATCCCACTCGACGCGGTCATTGCGTTTTTGATGGTAGACATGCCACCACTGGCCCTCCGCATCCTGGATGGCGCAGCCGTGGCCCGGACCGAACAGCCCTGGCGACCGTTCCACGATGGGATTGTGCGGAGCGCGCGTGAATGGGCCCAGGGGTGAATCCGCCGTGGCATAACCCACCGCGTAATCCGGGGTATCGGCTCCCGATCCGCTGTAAATGAGATAGTAACGGTTCTGACGTTTGATGAGCCACGGCCCTTCCGTCACGTGCCCCGCCCGCCTTTCCCAATCGGACTCGGGCTTCAGAATCACTTGCGGTTCGCCGGTGGTCCTGGTCGGAGTCGCCATCGGCTGCACACTGATGCGGAACCCGGGCAACTGAACGTAGTAAAGGTAGAGCTTCCCGTCATCATCGCGGAACAGGTGGGCGTCAATGGCCCGATCGAAGAACTTTTGCACCATCTGAAACGGTCCCAGCGGACTGTCGGCCTCGGCGACACCCACCTTCTGGTTGACGGTGTAGTAGAGGTAGAACCGGCCGGAACCCGGGTCACGCCAGACATCAGGTGCCCAGACGTGAGGTTGCCCGGGCCGAAACACCACGCCGCCGCGGACCCAATCCACGAGATTCGTCGAGGTAAAGACCCGCGTGCCGTTGTCGCCGTCCACTTCGCCGGTGGCATAGAGATAATAAACGCCGTCGTGCCGGATGACGGCAGGATCGGCGAGATTGCCGCTAATGATCGGGTTCTGGTAGGTCGAGGGCGCCGCCGTGAGCCCCGTGGTCAACGGGAGCATGACGAACAGGAGCCGGAGCCAGTGCGGGGCGGAAGGTCGTGGGGCTTTCATCGCGGCGCATGATACACCCGCCGCCTTTTCCTTGGAACCGGCAAATCCACCCTCACGCCTCACGCTGTCACGCCTCACGCCTCACGCTGTCACGCCTCACGCTTCACGTTTCACGCTGTCACGTTTCACGTTTCACGTCTCACGTTTCACGTCTCACGTTTCACGTCTCACGTCTCACGTCTCACGTCTCACGTCTCACGTCTCACGCGCCGGCCTAACGGTTCCCCGCCCGCAACACAAAAAGGTTTGACCCAGTCCGGGCGAATTCTATGTTTTGGCCATGGTTCACTCCCCCGGTTTTCTCAAGGTGGTCAACGAAGCCCGTCCTCGCGTCCGGGAACTGACGGTGGACGAAGCGCGCGCCCGCGTGGCGCGCAATCCCGCCGTCATTCTGATCGATGTGCGGGAGGATCACGAATGGCAGGCTGGTCACGCGGTCGAGGCGGTCCACCTGGGCCGGGGCATTCTCGAACGCGACCTGGAAAAGCAGATCCCCAATGCCGACACCGAGATCCTCCTTTATTGCGGGGGCGGCTACCGGTCGGTGCTCGCGGCGGATATGGCGCAGCGGATGGGTTACCGCCAGGTCTATTCGATCATCGGCGGCTACAAGGCCATGGTGGCGGACGGTTGGCCGATGCGGCAACCCTCATGACGCGAATCTCATGAAAACCAATCTGAATCGACGCCGTTTCATCTCGAGCTCGGTCATGGCCACGGCCGCAGCCGCCGGCTCCGGCAGCCTCACGGCCAACTCCAACGATCCCGGCGCCGCCGCCAGGACCGTGACGCCGGGCAGCAAGGGACATTTGCCCACCGGCAGGATCGGGAACCTGACCGTCAGCCGGTTGATCTCGGGCGGCAACCTGATCAGCGGCTGGGCGCACTCGCGCGACCTGCATTACGTTCCGTCGCTCATGCGCGCTTATAACACCGAGGAAAAGGTGATGGACACGCTGCAGTTGCTCGAGGAACACGGGGTCAATGCCATCATCGCCGACCCCGCCAAGAAACCGATGGCGATCTTCGGCCGGTATTGGAAGGAGCGGGGCGGTCGGATGCAGTGGATTGCCGAAGGCCACCCGGATTTGGACGATTGGCGAACCAACATTCAGGCTTCGATCGATTTCGGGGCGGCGGCGGTCTACGTGCAGGGCGTGATCGGCGACCGATGGTACAACCAGGGCAAAATCGAATTGCTCGGCAAATGCGTCGAGTTCATCCGCTCCCAAAAGGTCCCCGCCGGGATCGGGGCGCACAAGCTCGAGGTGATCGTCGAAGCCGAGAAGCTCGGCCTGGGTGCGGAGTTCTACGTCAAGACGCTGCATCACGGCAATTACTGGTCAGCCCGCCGGCCGGGGCAGGACTCGGATGTGGTCGAAAACCGGGATGACAATTACTGGGAGATGACGCCGGATCGGACCATTGCCTTCATGCAGGAGATCGAGAAGCCGTGGATCGCGTTCAAAGTGCTGGCGGCGGGCGGGATCCGGCCGGAGTCCGGGTTCCGGTATGCGTTCGAGCACGGCGCGGATTTCATCTGCGTGGGTATGTTCGATTTTCAGGTGGAGCAGAACGTGGCCCTGGTCCGCAAGCTCGTCCCCGAATGGACGAATCGCTCACGCGATTGGATGGCGTAGGTGCCTCAACCTTTCCGTTGTGAGGCGTTCGACTTTGAGGTCGGGTGCGCGTCGTAGTTGGCTGTGTCTCCACGTGGGTCCCGTTTTCCTGCTGGTTGATTATGAATCTCCCAACGCGGCTGGGAACGACCAACGATCAGGGCGGGCATCGCGCTCCCTCTCCTCTCAACGGGGTGAGGGGTGTGCCAGCCTATCGCACTCGCCAGCCCGGATCCTCCCAGTTAATCATTCGCTGGTGAACCCCATCACCCGCACCACTACGCCAGTTTCCACGGGGCGCGATAATCGCGGCCGAGCAAACGCGTGGCCTCAGCATCGCCCACGATGACTTCCTTCTCCGGATCCCACTTGAGCTTGCGTCCGACCATCATGCTGATGAGGCCGAGGTGACCCGGCACGGCCGAGCGATGGGCGGTCTCGACCGGCGTGATCGTCGGCTTCCGGGATTTCACGCAATCCAGGAAATTCCGGTGATGATTGCGTGATTCGTAGAGCTTGACCTTCCGGAGATCGTCGGGTAACCGCGTGAGATCGTTCCACTCAGGATTGGAGGACTCGAATCCGCCGCGATCGACCCAGACCCAGCCGTCGGTGCCGATCCATTTCGTGCCGCCGCGGATGTCGGCGTGGCCGCCCGCCATGATCATGGTGACGTCGCCCGGGTACTTGAGCGTGACACGGTAATTGGTGCACGTGTTCCAGATGGCATCCTCGGGTGGGAACTCGCCTTTGCCTTCGATCTCGAGCGGGCCGGTACCATCGAAGTCGAGTCCCCAATGCGCGATGTCGCCGTGGTGCCCGATCCAGTCCAGCAGCTGGCCGCCGCCGGTGTTGTAGTGCCAGCGCCAGTTCATGTGCACGCGGGCTTCGATGTAAGGCATCATCCGGGAGGGCCCGATCCAGAAGTCGTAATCGAGGCGCGCGGGTGGATCGGTGACCTGTCGTTTGTCGCCGGTGCCCGCGAAATCGTGGTGGCCGCTGGGCAAGCCGACTTCGACGCGGCTGACTTTCCCAATGAGCCCGCTGCGGACGATCTCGGCGGCTTTGTGGAAATTCGCGACCGACCGTTGCCAGGAACCGGTCTGCCAGATGCGTTGGTTGCGTTGGACGGCCTGAACGATGGCCTGCTGCTCGGCGATGGTGCGGGCGAGCGGTTTCTCGCCGTAGATGTCCTTTTTGTGGCTGGCCGCCTCGACGGCCGTGAGGGCGTGCCATTGGTCCGGCACCGCCAGCATGACGGCATCGATATCGTCGCGAGCCATGAGCTCGCGATAATCGTGGTAGGCTTTGCAGTCGCGGTTCTTGTAGTGGCCGTTGACCGCGTTCACCGCCTGTTCCAGATGCTCCTGGTCCAGATCGCAAGCCGCCACCACCTGGCAGTCCCGCTGGGCCATGAACGATCCGGTGTTGCCGGGGCCCATCATGCCCCAGCCGACCACGCCCATGGTGATCCGCTCGGACGGTGGCGTTTGGCCCGCCGCTCCCAGCACCCGGCTCGGCACGATCAGGGGCGTGGCGAGCGCGGCGCCGGTGGCGGCCAGGAACTGGCGGCGATTGAGATGCGATCGGGAGGAAAGTGTTTTCATGGGGTTGATTCTGGGCTTTCCGGCAGGATCTTCGAGCGAAAAAGAAGGCGGCGACGGCGATGAGAGTCACCTCGGGAATGGGTGGCGGCAGTCATTAAAACGCATCGAACGCGACTTCCCAGGGGTATCCGGACAACGTCCGCACCTCCGTCAGCCCGGTCGGCCGGGGACTACGACGCAGGCTGTGGCTCCGGGCGTTCGCGCAGAGCCGTGGCATGAGTTCCTGACCGAAGGCTAACAGGTCCGCGGTTTGGGGTCGGCGGTATATGGACTGCGGCGGCATCGACGCCGCTTTGGTTTCGATTCAAACGGCGAGTCGGCATCGGGCAGGTTACGCCACGAAGTCAAAGCGCCGTCGCCTCCCGCGTCCGCGGGATCTGCCGACGCACTCCAAAGGCGTCGCCGGCTATTCCCGCTGTGTCACGTTTCACGCCTCACGCCTCACGCCTCACGTTTCACGTTTCACGTTTCACGTCTCACGTTTCACGTCTCACGTTTCACGTCTCACGTTTCACGTCTCCTGGTGCAGCGCGAATTCCGTGATGCCGATGGTGCTGCCTCGGTTCCCAAATACACGGTAACTTCCCCGGCGGCATGCCCGGTTCAGGGTCAGATCGCTCTGGACTGCCGGAATTCGCACGCTCTGGCCCAATCGCGGTGCGGACAGATCTCAATTCCTCCGACACCGCTGTTAGCCCGGTCGCTGCCGATTCTGCTCAAGCCAGCCTCTCCGCCCCACCGCCCCAGGTCCCCGATCATCAACTGCTCCGCAAGATCGGCGGGGGCAGCTACGGCGAAGTCTGGCTGGCGCGTAACACCCTGGGCACACTCCGCGCTATCAAGATTGTCTACCGCCACATCTTCGAAGACAACCGCCCCTTCGAACGCGAGTTCCGCGGGATCCAACGCTTCGAGCCACTTTCCCGCACGCACGAAGGTTTGGTGGACATCCTCCAGGTCGGCAGTGCCCAGGACTATTTCTATTACGTGATGGAATTGGCGGACCCCATCGAAAATCCGAATTCCGAATCCCGAAATCCGAGGGAAATACGAAATCCTCAATCCCCAATCCCCAATGCCGAGCTGTGCGAGCGGATCGCCGATGGCCTGACGGCGGCACTCAGCCAGGTGCCCGGCTTGAAGTTGGCGCCACGGAAATGGGCTTACGCCCTGACGGACAAGGAACCCGACCCGCTGCGCTTCGCCAACGCCCGGCACCTCGACCAGTGGGTGACCACCTGACCTCACGAGATTGCCGTGTTGTCGGCAAAGAGAAACGCAGTCCCAATTCCTGCTCTTGATCCTGCTCTTGCTTGCTCTGCCGTGGGGATCAAGAGCAAGAGCAGGATCAAGAGCAAGACGTTGGGAACTGCATCTGCGACTGTTGTCTTCGCGAGCATGCCCCTTTGCTGAGGTCTGGACCATTCGGTTGTCGAGTACTGATGAGGGCATGACCTTGAGCGCCGATCTCATCCGCATCGCCGGTGGTCGGCAGCAGTGGGCAGAGAAATTACCTTCCGACCCCACCAACTTGGTCGGTGCCCAATTGAAGCTGGTTACGTCCCTCGCGGAAAGTCGCGGTCTCGTTTGGGATCGGGAACATCGCGCAGCGGTTCGCACGCGGCTCGAGAACGCCATCCGTGCTTACGAATTGGTTCAGCGCGCGCGTCGGAGTTGGGGCGACCGGCGGGAGAACTTCACGACCCAGATTCGGTGCGATCTCCATTGAAATAACTCGGATTGTCTCCCATTACTGCCAGATACTCCCCCTGGGTCACCCCATACTTCCCCATCCAGAAGCCCTTTGTCAGCGTCACGCTTGTCTGGGGCCCCTCGTCTTCGCTTCGATCCTCCTCATCTTCCGGACTGCCCAAGGAACGTCCCCGGTGGAATCCAAACCCCAAAAGGGTCAGTCCGATAATTGAAGAAGTGACACCGTCGAAAGGGTGGCAGAGGGTGCGGCTCGTATGCCGCGCAAGCCTCGAATCGAGTTTTCCGGAGCCGTTTACCACTTGATGAGTCGGGGCGATCACGGGGAAGCAATCTTCCGGGACGACCAGGACCGGATTCGGTTGCTGGAGACGTTCGGGGAGGCGTGCGAGAAGAACCGGGCTAAAGTGAGAGCACCGTGCGCACCGCCAGTTCCACCCGCAGCAAATCCTTGGGTGACAGGTTGCCCCAGTATTCCATCAGGCGCTCCTTGGAAATCGTGAGGATTTGTTCGCACTTCACCCAACTCGTCATGCGCAGGCCGTTTTGAGAGTCAGGAGCGATTTCAACATGGGCGGCTACAGGGAGTCCTTTGGTGCTGAGGGTAAGCACGATCGTGTTCGGATAACGCGGATTCCGATTCGCGGCGTCGGTCTGAATGACGAGTGCCGGTCGCTTGCCGTGCTGTTCGGAACCACGCCCCGGGGACCAATCCACCAGCCAGATCTGACCGCGTTGAACCTCGGGTTGGCTCATGACGAAGTGGTGGCTTGCGTCTGGGCGGCGATGGCGAATTCTACGTCCGTCTCATCCGCTCCAGCCTCCGCGATGGCAGTGAAGTCGTCGTAGAGCCGTTTCTCTCGTTCCTGCTGATCCAGCAGAGCCAGACCATCCTGAAACAGACGGTTCAGGCTTTGTCGGCGGCGTTCGGCCAGGGCGGTGGCACGCTCGTAAGCCTCCGCCGGAAGTCGCAAGGTGAGCGTTTTAGCTGTCATCAGTGACGTTGTATATCGGCTGCATCGCCCGATGTCAATAGAGGTTGCTCTATCTGCAGCTGTGCGATTTGGGATGAGGGAGTACAGGGTGACAGGTTCGCGGTTCGGGGTCGTTGGTAGGGAATCTTCGGATTGAGGTTTTTCGCGACCGGTTGCTGGAGGGGTTATAGGCAAGGTCCTGCAGGGGAAGCGGAAGGAGTCGCTGGGGAGCGAAGGGGTGCGTGAGCGGCTGCGGATGGGGCATCTGACGCAGGTGACGTGGGCAGTCGACAGGGTGCAGGGGGCGGCAGGAGGAGAGGTGGCCCGATGGCGCGATCGACTCGAACAGCAGGCGGATCGATGAGGGATTCTTCAATCATCGGACCCCTCTGACGAAGTCATAGCGCCGTTGCCTCCCGCGTCCGCGGGATCTGCCGGCGCACTCCCAAAGCGTCGCCGGCTTTTCCCGTTGCGTCACGCTTCACGTTTCACGCTTCACGCCTCACGCTTCACGCTTCACGCCTCAATCTTTCAACCCGGCCAGATTGACTTCGAGTTCGACGTTTTCCTCGAGAAGGTCGGCCATGGTGAGTTCTGAACGTCGTCGACCGGCTTCGCGACCGAGGATGGTGGCGAGGGCGCCGTCGATCGAACGGCGAACGGTATCGTTGCTAAAGTCGCGCTGGACGACGGCGGTGTGGAATTTGGCGATGTTACTGACAGCGCCGGCTTCGTAGGGGTTGAGCACTTCTCCGCTGCAGCCTTCCTCACGGCTCTTGAGGAAGGCTTTGCCGCCATAGCGGATCTCGCCGTAGCCGGATTCGCCCTGGATTTCGCAGGCGACGTCAAACCCGGTGAGATTATTGAGGTGCTTGCCCCGATGGGTCCAGAGGAGACCGTTTTCGAACTCGAACAGGAGTTGAAAGAGGTCGTGGCTATCGCCATGGGGATCGGGTCGGCTGGTGCGGGACAGCCCGAAGGCGCGGATGGGCCGGGCGCCGGCGACCCAGAGGGCGGCGTCGACGGCGTGGATACAGGCATTGACGTGGTAGCCGCCGCCGAGGGCCACGTCGTTCACCCAGATCAGCGAACGCAGCCGGCTGACGATCGTATCCGTCAGCGGGGGATCGCCGAACTGCCCGGCGTAATAGTGACTGTTGAGGGCGATCACCGCGCCGATCTCGCCCCGCCCGACGCGTTCCACGATCTCGCGGTTGTGGGGATCGGTCGGGATTTGGTAATCGACGAGGAAACAGCGCTGGCGAGCGCTGGCGGCGGCCGCGGCGCGTTCGACGATCTCGCAGCCGGGAACGTCCACCGCGACCGGTTTGGCCATGTAAACGTGGAGCCCGGCCGCGACGGCCAAGCGGGTTTGTTCGGGGAGGAAATAGGGCGGGGTCTCGAGCGCCACGGCTTCGACGCCCGATTCGTAGAGCCGTTTGTAACCCGCCAGCCCGGAGAACCGCCGGTTCGGCGCCACGCCCAGGGTCGTGCCGACGGCGTCGGCCACTTCGGGGAAATAGTCTGCCACCGCATGGATCGTGTAACCGCCGTGTTGCTGGAAGAGCCGGGCGATCCAACTGCCGCGGCCGCCGCAACCGACCAGCCCCAGTTTGATTTGAGGCAAATGGCTTGAGTCCGACCCCGCCGGACGCGGACTTTCCGCAGCGCGCAGGGACGGCACGGACCGGATCAGGAATGGGGTGGAGAGGGTGAGGGCGGCGCCGACGAACTGTCGACGTTTCATCGGGCTGGCAAACGGGGCCGCCGCAGGGGTGGAGGAATGCGGGAGTGTGCTGGAGTTGCTCATAATCGTTCGTTCGGTTGCGGAGTCACAGGAGTGGAACTGGTCTGGGGATGGATCGTAACTGGCCAGCGGAAATTGGGAACGCGTTTCTTAGTGCTTGTCCCTCGAAGACCGTCCCATATGCTTCTCCTCGGGCTGAGTCTGGAGCTTGGGCTCGAGCTTGGTTCTGAACTTTATCCGGCACTCGACATGACCCCGACCGAGGTTCAACAGCGGCACGCGGCGCTCGCGCGCGAATGCCGGGAGCACGATTACCGGTATTACGTCCTGGCGCGGCCCACGATCACCGACCGGGAGTACGATGAGCGGTATCGCGCGTTGCTCGACCTCGAGCGGCAGTACCCTGAATTGGTCACCCCCGATTCACCGTCCCAGCGGGTGGGCGGCCAGCCGCTCAGCGCGTTTCGGCCGGTCCGGCACGCGCTCCCGATGCTCAGCCTCGACAACACGTATTCCGAGGGCGAAGTCCGGGAATTCATCGCACGCGTGCGGAAGCTGCTCCCCACGGAACCGCTCGAATGGACGGTCGAACCCAAGATCGACGGGGTGGCCGTCAGTCTCCGATACGAGGACGGGCTGTTAACCGTGGGCGCCACCCGGGGAGACGGCACTACCGGCGACGACATCACGGCGAATCTGAAGACGATCCGGAGCGTGCCGCTGCGGTTGCGGTCAGGTTCGTTGAACGATGCTGTGTTTGCAGACGAGCCAGCGGAAACGGAACGACTCGAATTGTCGCGAGCGGTGCCGCGGGTATTGGAAGTGCGCGGTGAGGCTTATCTGCCGCGGTCGGGGTTTAAGCGGCTTTACGAAGGCCAGATCGCCAGAGGTGAGGATCCCTTCAAGAACCCGCGAAATGCCGCAGCCGGCTCGCTCAAGCTGCTAGATCATCGAGAGGTGGCCCAGCGTCCACTCGCAGTGGTCCTATATGGACTTGGATGGGCGTCAGGCGGCGAGGTTCCAGCAACACACGACAGATTGCTAAGGTGGTTGAGTCAGCTCGGATTTCGGACGCCTGAGAAGGTCTGGCACTGCGGTTCTGTGGAGGAGATTTGGGAAGCTATTCAGGAATTGGACCGACGACGGCACGATTTCGACTACGACACAGACGGAGCAGTCATTAAGCTAAACTCACTCGATCTGCGGCAACGGATCCCTGCCGCGGTCACGGACAAAGCACCCAAATGGGCCAAGGCCTTCAAATTCCCGCCCAAACAAGCACGCACCGTTCTGCGGGCGATCACCGTACAGGTTGGTCGCACCGGTGTTCTGACTCCGGTGGCTGAGCTCGATCCGGTTGCTTTGTCGGGCAGTACCATCAGTCGTGCGACTCTTCACAACGAAGATGATATACGAGACAAGGACATCCGTATTGGTGATACCGTCATCATCGAGAAGGCAGGTGAAGTCATCCCCGCGGTTATCGGAGTGGACAAAACCGCAAGGACTGACGGAATCCTGCCCTTCGACTTTGCCCAACATATCGATGGGAAGTGTCCTGCCTGCAGGCATCCCGTCGCACGAGAGGCCGGCTCGGTTGCGTGGCGTTGTCCGAATATCACATGCCCCGCTCAGATAACCCGCCGTTTGGAGTGTCTCGCGAAACGAAGAGCCCTTGACCTTGAAGGAATAGGGGAGATAGTCGCGGACCGGCTCGTGGAGTGTGGTTTGGTGAGCCAGCCGCTCGATTTATTCGAACTGCGGCTCGAACAGTTGGCAGGGCTCAACCTTGGAACTGAGACCGAGCGGCGTCTCTTCGGCGAGAAACATGCAGCGCGCCTGCTGACCGCCATTGAACGTGCCAAGACTTTCCCGCTTTCACGTTGGCTGCTGGCGTTGGCGATCCCTGAGATTGGGGAGACGGTTGCGCATCGGATTGCCCGCTTCCACGAGGACCTGCAGGGCGTTGCCACATCGGATCTGCTTCGAGGAGTGGTTGAGTGCTATCGACTGTCCCAGGAGGCGGAGTTGTTGAACCCGAAGGCCAAGGGCAACCGGGGTAAGGGGAAAACCGAGCATGCTGAATTGTCAAAGCGATTTGAGGAAACCGTCCACGCCCTCGAAGCCAAGGGTGAATTACTCAGAAATGCCGGCTTCGCAGAACGCAGCTCCGCCCAAACGGGGACGATTCCGAAGTTTGTATATTTCGTTGGACCGGTTGCGGCCCGGAGCGCGCTGGACTACTTCGAGTCGGCTCCTGGCCAGGCAGTGCTCGATCGCTTGAAGAGGCTCGGAATCCATCCCACACGTGAGCCCTCCGATGCCATTGCGAAGAAAGACTCACGGACTGAGTCACTTGCTGGGAAAGTCTTTGTCTTGACGGGAAGTCTTCAGACAATCTCGCGACATGAGGCTTCCGAACTTATTCGAGCGCGAGGAGGATCAGTGACTGGATCAGTTAGTCGGAACACAAGCTACCTGGTGGTGGGGGAGAATCCGGGTTCAAAATTGGATCAAGCGAGGGGATTTGAGATCCCGGTGCTGAACGAGCAGCAGTTCCTGGAACTGCTGGATAGCAACCAAGCGGTTGATCGTCTGCCTGCCCAGGGACGGTTGCCCTTGTGACTCAGATCGGGAGTGGATTGGACATTTAACGAGGTGACAGCGTGCGTTTCAAAATGGCGGACACCGAACGTGGCTTCTCAGGACCGCGAGGCTCCTGCCGCGCAGTCATGCCCGTAGGCTGACCAGGCATTCGAACTCTCTAAGCAATTGGAGGCACGCTGGCACCCTGCGCGATCCACATTTGCTGCGGGCCGAGAGATCCGCGTTCGACCGGCAGTTTGGATCGCAATCAAACCCGCTTCCGCCGGTCTCTGCGTCTCTTTGCCGTTGAATGACTTTCCCCGACCTCGTACATTCGTCTCCGATGCTCACCCTCTCTGCCAGCCGTTCAAGCTCACCGTTGAGCACAATCAACATTACACAATGGAAACACGTGACTTTCTCGTTCAAGGATCCGCACAAGAACCTTACAAGGTGACCTTCAGAAAGGATGGCAGCAACCTTAGGGCGTACTGCACCTGTCCGGCGGGGGAGAATGGCATGTACTGCAAACACCGGTTCAACATCCTCGAAGGATCAGACAAAGGCATTGTCAGTCCGAATGGAGCTGATGTTCAGGTCGTTGCGTCGTGGCTTGCAGGCACCGATGTGGAAGCTGCCATGAGGGCCGTCAGAGAGATCGAGAAAGAGGAGGCGAGAGTCAAGAGCCTGCTTATTCTTGCGAAAAGGGCGCTCGCCCGAGCGATGTTGAGCTGATCCAGAGCCATTGCTTGATGAGGCGATTGCCCAACCCAACTTTGAAGAAGAACTGCCGCCCTGCTACTCAGCTCGATGCCTGGGGTCAATTTGGACGTGCTGTTCACGCCCAAGCTTGCCTTTCGGGTGGCAATCGCTCACCTCAGAGTTGTTCGAGCGACAACGCCCGTCTTCTTTACCGTGCCGCTTCCGTCGTGGACAGCGCCGTGGGAAAGAGGTAGCGTCTCGACAATCCCGGGTCCTGGCCACTGGCGCTCGCCCCAGCGGGGTGCGCCAAAGTCCAGGCATGGCCGAAAGCGAAGTCAGCCTATGAAACCGACAAGAGATTTCCGAACTAACCCCACGTTCATCCTGGCAGGCCGCGTTCCGGCGGGCGGCCCCGGGCGACATCCCGGTTTCACCCTGATCGAGCTGCTGGTGGTGATTGCGATCATCGCGATCCTGGCGGGGCTGCTGTTGCCGGCGCTGGCGCAGGCCAAGGCCAAGGCTCAGCGAGTGCTCTGCACCAGCAACCTCAAGCAATGGGGGATCTCGGTCTCCATGTACGCCGGCGATTTCTCGGATCATTTTCCGGACAACACCGAGGGCTATCACCTGAGCTGGATGCGACCCGGGATGAGCAATTTCTGGAGGAATTACCTGGTGTCGAACCAGCGCAGCACCACCCAGAACAAACGAGCCCAAAACGACGTCCTGTTTTGTCCCACGGACGAATGGCACCGCGCCTTTGAGTCGACCGATATCACCTCGGACAACATGCCGCAGTTGATTGGTTACTTCTATCTCGCGGGCCGCCAAAAGGACAAATCGCAGGCCGATGTGGGCACCTGGGCGATTGGCACCGCCGACTGGTTTTACCGGACCAAACTGGGCGGCTTATACAACCGGGCCCCGATCCTTTCCGACAAGCTGCAGGGAACGGGTCCCATGACCACGAACATCCTGGATCCACGCCTGACCTGGACCACGACCCACGACGGCCGCAAGGTGCGGACCGCGGCGCATTACGCCTCGGGCGCGGTGCCGGGCGGCGGCAATTTCCTGTTCGAGGACGCCCATGTGGACTGGCAACCCGCCTCGCAGATCACGCTCGGAGCGGGTGGAGGCGCGATTGGATCTTGGATGTGTTATTTCCAGATACCGGGGACCGGCTCGTGGTGATCGATCGTTCGGCTCGAAATCGCGCTCGCGCGTTGACGGTGTCATGAATCGCCGGGTATTCCTCAAACGCTCGTTCCTGGCCGGGGCCGGCTGGGGTGCCTGTCATTACCTTGGCTGGCCGGCCGCCGAAGCGCTGCTGCCCGCGGGAGCGGCTCCGCCAGCGCTGGAGACGCCCCATTTTGCCAGTCGCATGCAGGCGTTTGTCTGGCGCAATTGGCAACTGGTTTCGGTGGATCGGATGGCGGCGACGGTGGGGGCGCGGGAATCGGACATGGTGGAACTGGGCCGCTCGCTGGGGTTGGGCGAACCGCCGCCGATTTCATCGGAGATCGAGCGCCGGGCGTTCATCACGGTCATTCGTCGGAACTGGCATCTGCTGCCTTACGAGCAACTCCTGACCTTGCTGGGATGGACCGCCGAACAGCTCGCGTTCACCTTGCGCGAGGATGATTTCCTCTACGTCAAGCTGGGGTCGCTGAAGCCCCGGTGCGCCCCGCTGAAATGGTCACCCCCCACGCCGGCGGAGCGGGCGCGGGCGGCCGAGATTGCAGCCCTGGTTCGCGAGGAGTTTGGCGAGGTGCCCCTTACCGGGCGCGATCCGTTGTTCGGTTTTGTGAGCCGCTTGAGTGCGGCTCCACCCCGGAAAGTCCCGCCGCGTGAACCTGATCGCGGACGCCCGGAGATTCCGCGGTTTTGCTATTCGTATTTCGCCTTGTATGGGGATGCCCTGCTGGATCCGGCCCTGGATCCGTATCCGGAGGGTTACCTGGCGCGTTTGGCGGAAGCCGGAGTCAACGGGGTCTGGCTGCAGGGATTGCTGGCAAACCTCGCTCCGTTTCCCTGGGACGAACGGATCAGTGCCGGATATGAGCAACGTCGGGAACAGTTGCGTCGACTGGTCGAGCGTGCCGGCCGCTTCGGCATCAAGGTTTATGTGTACCTGAACGAGCCCCGGTCGCGGCCGCTGGCCTTCTTCGAGCGGCATCCCGGCTTGAAAGGGGTGGCGCAAGGCGACCACGCGGCGCTATGCACATCGGCGCCCGAGGTCCGCGGCTGGCTGATCGGAGCGGTCGAATCGTTGTGCCGGGCGGTGCCGGATCTGGGGGGCTTCTTCACCATCACGGCGTCCGAGAATTTCACGAATTGCTGGTCGCATCATCAGGGAGGGTCGTGTCCACGCTGCGGGGAACGCGGCGCGGCCGAGGTGATTGCCGATCTGTTGCGGTCGTTCCAGGAGGGGATTCAGCGGGCGGGCGGGCGTCAGACCCTGATCGCCTGGGACTGGGGTTGGGCGGAGGCGTGGGCCGAGGAGGCGGTGCGGCGCCTGCCCGACGGCATTGCCGTGATGAGCGTCAGTGAGTGGGATGTGACCATCGAACGCGGCGGCGTCCGCTCCCAGGTGGGCGAGTACAGCCTCTCCGCCCTGGGACCGGGTCCGCGAGCGCGGCGGCATTGGGCGGCGGCGCGCCGGCGCGGGCTCCCGGCGTTTGCCAAGCTCCAGGTTGGCACCACGTGGGAACTGGCGTCGGTGCCCTTCATTCCGGCGGTGGAACAGGCGTGGGCGCAGGGGCACAACCTGCGGGAGGAAAAGGTCAGCGGTTTGATGCTGGGCTGGACCCTCGGAGGCCATCCCTCACCGAATCTGGAGGCGACGGTGGCGGGGTTGAACGGCGAAGACCTCGAGGCGGTGGCGGTCCGCCGTCATGGCGCGCGGCATGCCGGGCCTGCGCTGGCGGCCTGGCGCGGTTTCAGCCGTGCCTTTCGTGAGTTCCCGTTTCATATCGGCAGTGTGTATCATGCTCCCTGGCAGATGGGACCGGCCAATCCGCTCTGGAACCAGCCCACCGGCTATGCCAGCACCATGGTCGGATTGCCTTACGACGATGTCACCCGGTGGCGTTCAATCTATCCGGTTGAAACCTGGTGCACCCAACTTGAACGCGTGGCGGATGGCTTCGAAACCACGGCGGCCGAACTCGCGGCGGCGGTCGATCGCGATCCGCCGCCCGGCCTGGAGGATGAACTCCGTTTCGCCCAGGCCTGCGCGATTCACTGGCGCAGCGCCGCCACCCAGGCAAGGTGGATCACCCAGCGGGATGCGCCCAACCCCGATCCCGCGACCGGGCGGGCATTGCTGCTCGCGGAACTTTCACTGGCCCGCCGCCTTCACCGCCTGCAGTCACAGGACAGCCGGATCGGCTTCGAGGCATCGAATCATTACTTTTACGTGCCGCTCGATCTGGTCGAGAAGGTGATCAACTGCCGGTGGCTGCTGCGCGAGGGATGATGGCGCGCCGGCACGTCAATTGCCCGACAGCTTGCGCGTGCTCCGCTCCTGCATCCAGACCACGTCCAGGTTATTGGGCGAGGCGACGTTGAGCTGGAACTCCCCGCCTTTCTTGAGGTTGGGCATGGTGCGGGCATCGACCCACTTCTTGATTTCGGCGTGGCCATCGCATTCTGGAATTCACATTTGGCGCGCTCCAGGGTAGGTTGCGCCTCGCGATGGGCGGTAACCTGTTCGATCTCGATTACCTGCGCGCCCTGTTGACGTCGCCATTTTTCCTGGTGGCCACGGTCTTCTGGCTCTGGATGCTGGTCGACGCGTTGCGTCGGCGGGAATGGGTCTGGGCGGCGCTGATCTTCTTTTTCAGCTATTTGACGGCGCTGCTCTATTTCTTTCTCGTCTATCGGCAGGCACCGGCCGCCACCCGGGGTTTCGAACTGCCGGGTGCGGTCGACCGGCGTCGGATCCGCGAGCTCCAGGCCCAAATCCATCATCTGGACAAGCCGCACCATTATCTGGAGCTCGGCGACATCTATTTTCACCAGGGAAAACTGGCCAAGGCCGAAGCCGCGTATCGCGCCGCCCACGAGCGGGATGGCGGCGACCCGGACATCCGGGCTCATCTGGGCCAGTGTCTGTTGCGGCAGGGGCGGCCTGCCGAGGCGCTTCCCTTGCTGGAGGGGATATGCCGGGATGCGCCGCAACACGATTATGGCCATTCGCAAATGGCGCTGGCCGAAACGCTCGCCGCGTTGGGAGACTTCGATCGTGCGATCCCGGTCTGGCAGCAAGTCACCGAACACCATTCCTACCCCCGGGCCCGGGTTCAGTTGGCCGAACTGCACCTGGCCAAGGGCCAGCCTGATCAGGCGCGCGCGCTGCTCAGGGAGGTGCTGGACGACGAGCCCCACGCTCCGGGGTTTCAGCGGAGGCGCGATCGCGTCTGGGTGCGGCGTGCCCGGCGTCTGCTGCGGCAGGTCCACTAGCGCGGTTTTGCGGCTGGCAGCGTATCGGAGGGTCGTAGTCCGCCACACAGCCGGGCTGCATTGTGGCTGCATCTGGGTCTCGACAAAGGCGCGGGTGTGGGGCATAACAACTCGCCAATGGCTGGTCCAACGACCGTAAACGACGAAGCCCAACTGGCCCAGACGATTGAGATGTTTGAAGTCATCACTCAATCGCAGCCGCTGGATTACCAGTCCCTCGAGATCCTCAAGGAAGCCTATTACAAGCTGGGCCGACAGAAGGATGTGGTCAACACCTCGAAGCGGATCGCGCAAGCCTACGTTCAGTTGGGGCAACTCTCCTCCGCCATCCTGGAATACGAGAGCATCCTCCAGCGATATCCGGAGGATCCCGATGTCAAGGCCGCGCTGCAGGATATCGAAAGCAAGGCCGGGAATTACGTGGCCGCGGCTGCGGTTCAGGAGGGGGATCTGGCAGTGCGATCGACCCCCGGCCAACCGTTACCTTCCGCCCAGCCGGCCGAAGACGTGGACGATGGCCGCCTGACGATGGAGAAGATCTTCGTGGACGGTCGCCTGCTGTCCGCGCCTGATTTCAATCTTTATTGGCGGACGCCCAAACCGACTGATGCGCCGGGCACCTTGCATGAGCCCTTCATCCAGGTGCTGGCCGACAAGGGGTTGGTGCCCCTGGACCGGTCGCTCAAGCTGGTCTGCGAGCGGTCGCGCCTTCCCTTCCTGCCGTTGGAGAAGTACGATATCGACGTGGATGTGGCGCGGGGTTTTCCCCGGGAGCTCTGCTACCGTTGGTGCATCCTGCCTTTTGACCGAATGAGCAAGAGCGTCCAGGTCGCCACCGCCAACCCTTTCAACCGGCAGGTGGTCGCCGAGCTCGAGCACGCCACGCGCAGTCGGTTGCTTTGGTATCTATGCCCGCCCGGCGAACTGGTGCGGGCGATTCGCAAAATGCTGCGCTGATCTCATGCCTCCCCTGAAAAGTTTTGGTGAACGCATCGCCGACGCCCTGGTGGAAGACGGCCTGCTTTCGATGCAGCAGGTGACCGAACTGCTGGAACTGCAACGCAAGGAAGGTACCCGCCTGCTGAAGCTGATCCTCGAGAAGGGCTACGTCAGCGAAACCGACATGGTCGTCTCGATGGGACGCGTGCTGAACGTCGCCCCGATCAGCATCGGCCGCATCGGCATTCCCCTCGACGTCGCCAATCTGATCCCCCGCGAGATGGCCACCAACCACAAGGTGATCCCGGTGTCGCGGCTCGAAAACAAGCTGTTCGTGGCGATGGCCGATCCCCTCAACGTCCTTGCGCTCGACGATATCAAGCGCATCGCGAAGCTCGAGGTCGTGCCCATGATCGCCTCGGAGAAGGCGATCATCGACAAGCTCCACAACCTGGACAGCGGCCGCGACACGATGAAGGATATCATCGAGGACGCGCAGCGCCGGGCGGAGGACGAAGCCGAAGCCGACCATCTCGAGGTCACCCGCGAGATCTCGGAGGAAGTCAACCTGGACCAACTCGCCGCCTCGAGCGAGGAGGCACCGGTCATCAAGCTGGCCAACCTGATCATCGTCCAGGCCATCAAGGACCGCTCCAGCGATATTCACATCGAGCCGTTCGAAAAGACCGTCCGACTGCGGTATCGCATCGACGGCTCGCTCGTGGATGTCACGCCGCCGCCGCGCAACATGCAGGTGCCCCTGATCTCGCGCCTCAAGATCATGAGCAACCTCGACATCGCGGAACGGCGCCTGCCGCAGGACGGACGCATGCGCGTCAAGGTCAGCGGCCGCGACATCGATCTGCGCGTGTCCATCCTGCCCACCGTGCATGGTGAAAAATGCGTGCTCCGCATCCTGGACAAGACCAATCTTTCGACCAGTCTGGACAAGCTCGGACTGGACCATGAGACGTACCGCCGGGTCAAGGCCGCGGTCGACGCCCCGCACGGGCTGATCCTGGTGACGGGCCCGACCGGATCCGGCAAGACCACGACCCTGTACTCGGCCCTCAACGAGCTCAACAACCCGGAATACAACATCATCACCGTCGAAGATCCGGTGGAATTCCAGTTGGCCGGCATCAATCAGGTGCCCACCCGCAAGGAAATCGGCCTCAGTTTCGCCAACGCCCTCCGCTCCATTCTTCGCCAGGACCCGGATATCATCATGATCGGCGAGATCCGGGACACGGAGACGGCCGAGATCGCGGTGGAAGCCGCGTTGACCGGGCATCAGGTGCTGAGCACGCTCCATTGCAACGACGCCCCCGGCGCCATCGCGCGTCTGGATGACATGGGCATCGCGCCCTTCCTCATTTCGTCGTCCGTCATTCTTTCCTGCGCCCAGCGGCTCATCCGGCGGATCTGCTCGGTTTGCAAGGAACCGGTCACTTATCCGCCGAAGATGTATGAGGATCTGAGCATCGAGCCGGCGATCTTCGAAGGATCCAGCCTCTACCGCGGGCGTGGCTGCGAACGCTGCAAGAACTCGGGTTATTCCGGACGAATGGCCATCATCGAGGCCATGACGGTCAGCGACGATGTCCGCCGGCTCATCATCCAGCGGGCGAGCGCGCACGAGATCAGCAGAGCGGCCATTTCCATGGGAATGCGCACCCTGCGGATGGTGGGACTTCAGGCGGCCCGGGACGGCGCCACCACTCTCGAACAGGTCCTCCTCAGCACTTCCATCCTCTGATCGGTCTCGGGTCCGATCGGCATCAGAATTTTCGGGACGGAAACTGACCGAAACCCACCGGCCGATCCTGCGGCCGGATCTCGGGCATCGGCGCCACCGCGGGTGCGAGACTCGAATCGCCCAACATCCGGGTGTTGAAGCTGTCCAGGGCCGACGGACGCCCCCCGCCGACCGTTCGCGTGGGGCTGTCGAGCACGGCTTCCACGGTGCGGGGAGCTCGGGTCAGGTCTGCCAGCGGATCCGGGTAAACCGGGTTGACCTCCTGTCGGGTGCTGTCCCCCCGGAGATTGATCGGGTCGAACCCGGTAATCAACGGGTTCACGCTGCCGGGATTGCCCAGCAGCTCCTGGACTGAAGTGGGCACGCCCGAAAGTTCGTCCTGGCGCAAGCCGAGTTCGTCGGCCATGCCGGACCGTGTCGAGTCAGTCGCCGAGCCCGTGGCGGGACTGCGGAACGGCGCCAGGCCCAGGGAACCATTCTGACCTCCCAACCCCATACCGGGCGCCACATTACCCAGCATCGTGTTGTTGAAGTCCGGCATCTGGAACTTCCGGTTCAAGATTTCGTCAAATGGACGGTTCTGAGGGCTTTGTGAGCCCCGATCATAGAAGAATTCGGCCAGCCAACCCTCCGCCTCACCGGAACTTGCGGCGGGCTGCGAGGATCTTACACCGAGCGCTCGTTCCGCCGACAACTCGAACGAAGAGGGAGTCTGGGTGCTGTAAATCCAGTTCCGTCTGCGGTCCAGCAGATCCACCGACCGCGCGCTGTGATGCTCGCCAACCGTCGGGGTGGGCAGTCCTTCGCCTCCGCCACTCGAGGACGAGCCGCCGCGGCGAAAATCGAACCGGTTTCCCGGCAGGAGCGACTCGGCGCCGTCATCGGGCAATTCCGGGAAGAGGCTGGCTGAACTCTGGGCGGCGGGCCTGACGGCTGCGGACGGGGCGGCATCCGGGCTGGCCGCACGCGTACAAACGGTTAGCGCTGCCACGGTTAGCGCGGCACAACCAATCCGTCGAAGATCCAAATGCGACATTGCAGGCACCCTTTACAGCCGTTTAGACCCCGAGTCAAAGGAAACTGTTCAATTAGGGTCGGAGCACGAAGTTTTCCACCAGAATCACAGCGATCCCCATCAACGCGCCGCCCGCGATGACCCCCGCGCAAATGGGCTCCAGGTTCTGCACGAAAATGCGATGGGCCGTTTGGGCCGGGTTGCGCCACCGTGCGGCGGCCAACCAGAACAGAAACGATCCCAGGAACATGGCAAAACAGGTGTTGAACGGAATCACGAAGGCCAGACCAATCCCCACCCCGGACAGCCAGAACCGGCCTTTGGTGGCCACCCGCAACATCTCGAGCACCAGACCGATCACCGCGCCTCCGAGCGCCGCCCACTGGGCCGACACCTTGAGATTGCTCAGCCCTTGGGTCAGAAGTTCCGCCACTGTCCGCCAAATCACCGCCGCCGGCATCGGATATTGGTCCGAGATCAGGTTCTCCAAACCGCGTCCCAGGAACACCGCGTAGAAGATCGGGACTGAAGCCAGCGCTCCGGCGAAAATGCCCAGGACATGGCCGATAGCCTGTTGGCGCGGTTTGCCTCCCAACATGTAGCCCGGCTTGATGTCCATCAGCAGGTTGGCCGCATTGCCGGCCACTTCGCCGGTGATCGAGGCTGTAGCCAGGTTGGTTTTGATATTGCCGGGTGCGATAACCCCGTACGTCAACTGCGTCAGCTTGCCCAATGCGCCCGTCGGCGTGATCGACGTCAGGGCGGTCGAATTGACCCCGATCAGAGAGAAGACGAAGATCAGTGGAATGGCGATCGCTCCCTGCCAGATGGCCACATCGAACAGCGCATGCGCCAGCCAGACCACCGCCACGCCAATCACCGGAATTCCCACCACAAAGACATTCATCGGCAGTTCGATTGCCTTCAAAATATCTTCCTGCTGAGCGGGTTGCTTCCGCCGGAATAACCCCGAAAACGCGCTGATCAGGATCTGCGGTTTCGAGAAGAAGGCATAGAGCGAGGCCACCGTCATCATGGAGACCCCGCACCAGAGGGACCAGGTCGTGATGTTCCGGAATCCAAAGTGCACCAGGCCGTCCGCGCCGACCCGTCCATCGATCTCCCCGGCCTGGATCATCAGCGGCGCCAACAACATGTAGTTGAGCACCGCCCCCACCAGGAGCGAGACACCCGTCCGAATCCCCATCAGCCCGCCGGCCCCCATCATCACAAAGTCCGTGTCCGGCCGGACCGTCAACTCGCGCAGATCGGTCCCGAACAGGCGCAGGGTCCCGATCTTGTAGATCCAGCCATCCAGGAATTCGGGCAAAGCCAGGAAACCGAGCCGCAGTTTCTCCATGATCGGGTGGCTGCTGGTGATCTTGGCCAGGGCCGACAACGAACCGGCGACCACGAGTATCTTGGCCTTCAGCATCCCATCGGCTGCGTTCCCGGTATGGAGCGCGTCCATCACGATGCCGGCGGCCCGGCCTTCGGGAAACGGATGTTGCTCGTCGTTGATGAACCGGCGCTTGAGTGGAAACGCGAACAACACCCCGAGCAGCGCGATGGCGACGATCCAGATCATGGTCGCGCTCTGCGGCAACACGACGCCCGTCACCAACATATAAGCCGCCAGCGAGGAGATCATCGGCGAGGTCATGTAGCCGGCCGCCGTGGCGATCGACTGCATGCAGTTGTTTTCGAGGATGGTGAACTCCCGGGCGAGGCCGATCTGGCTCATGACCTTGAACATGGCGAAGGCCACGATCACGGAGGTGATCCCCACCCCGAGGGTCCAGCCGGTCTTCGCCCCCACATACAGGTTGGTCATCGAAAGCAGACCGCCGATCATCATCCCGCTCAGGGCCGACCGCAGCGTGAGCTGGGGCATGTTCCCCCGATACACATTCTCGAACCACCAGCGGTCCTTCTGTTCCAACGTCCACGTCCGGACCTGTTCCTCGGTCAACTGCTTGATTGCCATGGTATGTTCGAGTTCGATTCGCCGGAGGCCGTCCCCGCCCCAGCGCCGGCCACCAGGACGTCACTCTCCGCAAATCCGGGATACCAATAACTGGATGCACACCTGCTCACCAGCGCAAAAAGGGTCGCACTCCGCGATTCCATCGAATTCGATCGTTTCCGGGTGCCACCCGCCGATCGGCAAGTTCGGGCTGGACAGCGCATGGTCTCGCGTTATTTTCCCCAGCCACATGAAGGGCGCGCTCCACGACGGGACGTTTGGTGGCACTCTATTTCGAGAGAGTGGCGGCGCGATGAAGGCCTGTCCCGGCATAGTCCGGCCCGGGAATGCGCCGTCGACTCCGGCCGGTGCGGGTTGCGGGCGGCGATGCTGGCGGATGACTCCGGCTTTGCTGATCCTGTTGAGCGCTTGTGTGGTCGGACCGGACTACCAGCGACCCGAGGTGGAGGCGCCGGTGGACTGGCGCTGGAAGGTGGCCGAACCGAGCGATCACGTGCCGCGGGGGGAATGGTGGAGGGTGTTTGGGGATCCGGCGCTCGACGCGCTCGAAGCCGAAGCGATGGCCGGCAATCCCGGCCTGCAGGCGGCCATGTTCCGTGTCGACCAGGCCCGGGCCAACGCCCGGATCACCCGCGCGGATTTTTATCCGACCTTGGATGCCGCCGGCGCGTTCACGCGTTTCCGGACCTCGGGCAACGCGCCCAGCCCGGTACCGCCGTTTGAAGTGCCGAGCTTTCAGCAGAGCTCGTGGTCAACGCCCGTGGACCTCAGCTACGAGTTTGACCTCTGGGGCAAGGTGCGGCGCGCGTTCGAATCGTCGCGCAGCCTCGCCTTTGGCGCGGAGGCGGCGCGGCAATCGATCCTGCTGACGTTGCAGGCGGATGTGGCGATTGCCTATTTCAGCCTGCTGAGCACCCGCGAGCAGGTGGCCTTGCTGACGAAAACGATCGAGATCCGCGAGGAAGCGCTGGACCTGATCCGGCAACGCGCCGAGGTGGGCATCGGCAACGAATTCGAAGTCCAACGGGCGCTGGTGGAGGTGGAAAGCGCCAAGGCCGAACTGGCGGGCACCCGGCAGCGTCAGGCCCAGTGGCATAACGCCCTGGCCATCCTTTGCGGCAAGCCGCCCGCCGGGTTCGACCCCCGGCTGGCCGACGCCCTGCCGGCGGCGCCCACCGTCGCGCCTGATCTTCCCTCGGCGCTGCTCGAGCGCCGGCCTGATGTGGCCGAGGCCGAACGTCAACTTGCGGCGCGCAACGCCCAGATTGGCGTGGCCAAGGCCGCCTTCTTCCCCGTCGTGCGGCTTACCGCCACCGGGGGTTTTGTGAGCGGAGAACTCAGCGACTTGTTCGACTGGGAAAGCCGGGTCTGGTCGATCAACCCGTCGGTGAGCCTGCCGGTGTTCCAGGGCGGCCGGAACCGGGCGAACCTCGAACGGGCGTGGGCGGCATACGAGGAAGGCGTGGCGCTCTATCGCCAGCAAGTCCTCGTGGCCTTCGGCGAAGTCGAGGACAGTCTCGCGGCCCTGGCGTTTCTGGACGAGCGAGCCCGGGCCCGCACCACCGCCGCCGCCGCGGCGGCCAATGCCGCCCGCCTCTCGTTCGAGCGATACCGGGCCGGTGCGGTGAATTTTCTGGAGATCGTGGACTCGGAGCAGGCCCGGTTGGCGAACGAGGTTGCGCGGGTCCTCATCGAGAACGAACGGTTGCTGGCGAGCGTGCGCCTGATCAAGGCGCTGGGCGGAGGATGGAAGGAACACACGGAATGAACTCAGTTTGCTCAACCCATAACGGGACCGCCCCGGCCGGAATCTCGCCCGGATTGGCGAGGTTGCAAAGCGGCTCACTCTCACCCCTCGCGGGTTGGCGCGATGCCGCACCATCGGCTCAGGGGTCAACGTGCTTGGACCGTCGAGTCCTCCAGGGCCTGGCCTCCGCCCTCACGCTGGCGCTCCTGCTCACCACCGGCTGCGGCGGCGCGGCGGGCGCCCCCCCCGAACCGCCGCCCACCGAGGTGGTCATCGAACGGGTCGCCGAGGCGCCTGTTGAGGAATTGCTCAACGCCATCGGCTCGGTTGAGGCCAATGAACAGGTGCAACTCAGGGCCGAATCGGCGGGCACCATCACCCGGATTGCCTTCACCGAAGGTGGCGCGGTTGAGGCAGGCGCGCTTCTTTTCGAACTGGATTCGGCCAAGGAGAACGCCCTGCTCGCCCAGGTGAAGGCGGAGGAGGAGGTGGCGCGGCAGAATCTCGAGCGGGCGCAGCAACTGGCCAACACGCGTGCCATCTCCGCGCAGGAACTGGATCAGCTGGGCAGCCTCGTCGAGGCCCGCACGGCGGCGCGCCGCCTCCAGGAGGAACAGGTGTCCGACATGCGAATTCTGGCGCCGTTTGCGGGTGTGGTGGGACAGCGATTGGTCAGCGCGGGGCAATATGTCGATCGTGGCCAGCCGCTGGTCGACCTGGTGGACAAATTCAAGGTCAAGATCACCTATCGGGTTCCGGAACGCCGGCTCAGCCAGATCCAGCTCGGCCAGGAGGTCCGCGTCACCGTCAGCGCCTATCCCGACCGGGTATTTCGAGGCGTCGTCGACCTGGTGAGCCCGGTGGTCGATGAGGCCACCCGCACCGTCCTGGTGCGCGCCGTGGTGCCGAACCTTGAAGACCTGCTCAAGCCCGGCATGTTCGCCCGCGTTCAGACCCTGGTCGAAAGGCGTGAGCAATCTCTCGTGATTCCCGAGTCCGCCCTGGTGGCTTCGCTGGACGGCTTTGCCGTTTACGCGGTGAATGACAACCAGGCGCAGCTGACGCCGGTGGAGCTGGGGGTGCGCGAGCGCGGCACCGCGGAAATCCGCTCCGGCCTCACGGTGGGCCAATCGATCGTCGTCCGGGGCACCCAGAAACTCGTGGACGGGATGCCGGTGTCGGCGGCGGGTGAATCTGGCGGCAATTGATCCGTCCGCCCGCACCAGGAAACACCATGTCACTTCCCCAGATTTGTATTCGCCGGCCGATCTTCGCGATCATGCTGAACCTGCTGATCGTGTTGTTCGGCGTGGTCGGTTACTTCACCCTGCCGGTGCGGGAACTGCCCGACGTCGATCCGCCGATCGTGACCGTCACCACCGTCTACCGGGGCGCCAATGCCGAAGTGATGGAGGCCGAAGTCACCGAACGGATCGAGCAGGAGGTCAATACCATCCCCGGTATCAAGACCCTCACCTCGGTTTCGCGCGACGAAGTCAGCCTCGTCACGGTCCGCTTCGAGCTGGATCGGGATGTGGATGTCGCCGCCCAGGATGTCCGCGACCGCATTGCGCGCGCCCGGGCCCTGATGCCGAGAGACATCGAGGAACCACTCATCGTCAAGCAGGACGCCAACGCCCAGGAGGTGATGTGGATCGCCCTCTACAGCGACCGCTATTCGACCCTCGAGCTCACCGAGATCGCCGAGCGCCAGTTTAAGGATCGCCTGCAGACCATCCCGGGCGTGGGCGGCGTCAACCTCGGCGGCGAGAAGCGCCAGGCCATCCGGATCCGGCTGGACGCGGAGCGCATGGCGGCGCGCGGGGTCACCGCCGGCGACCTGATCCGGACGTTCGCCGAGAACAGTGTGGAGTTGCCCTCGGGCCGGCTCGAGAACCTCGACCGCGAGATCAGCGTGCGCACGCGCGGCAAGCTCGCCCGCCCGGAGGAGTTTGAAGACCTGGTGATCCGCTACGAGAATGGCGCGGCGGTGCGGCTCCGGGAATTGGCGGTCGCCGAATTGGGGGTTGAGGAGGAGCGCACCGTGGCGCGGTATAACCGGCGACCGGCGGTTGGGCTGGGGATCGTGAAGCAATCCGCCGCGAATGCCGTGGACGTGGCCGATCGCGTGAAGGCCGAGTTGGAGCGGATCGAGCCGCTGATCCCGCCGGGGGTGAGCGTCCAGATCGCCTATGACTCGTCGACGTACGTCAAACAGGCCATCATCGAGGTTCAGGAAACCGTTTTCATCGCCTTCGGCCTCGTGCTGCTGATCATCTTCGCCTTCCTCCGCAATTTCCGGTCGACGATCATCCCGATGCTGGCGGTGCCGGTGTCGCTGATTGGCACCTTCATGGTGTTGAGCCTCCTGGATTACAGCATCAACATTCTGACGCTGCTCGCGCTGGTGCTGGCCGTGGGCGTGGTGGTCGACGACGCGATCGTCGTGCTCGAGAATATCTTCCGGCATGTCGAGGATGGCATGCCGCCCCTGGAGGCCGCCATGCGCGGCACGCGTGAGATCACCACCGCCGTCATCGCGATCACCATCACCCTCGTGGCGGTGTTCCTGCCGATCGCCTTCCAGTCCGGCACGACCGGCATCCTGTTCCGCGAATTCGCCGTCGCCACCGCCGGCGCCGTGGTCATCTCCGCGTTTGTGGCGTTGACTCTCACGCCGACGCTTTGCGCGCGGATTTTGAAGAAACCCAGCCACGATCACGGCAGTCTCTACGGCCGATTCGAGAGGTTTTTCAGGGCGATCGAACGCCGCTATGCCGCGACGCTCGAGTGGTCGGTGCGCCATCCGCGCACGATCGTCGCCGTCGGCCTGCTCACGCTCGGCCTCAGCTACGGGTTGGCCCGCGCGATTCCCCAGGAATTCCTACCCGACGATGACAAGGGCTACATCCTCGTGCTGCTGTTCGGACCTGAGGGCGCCACGAGCGAATACACCGACCAGTTCGTCAGCCAGGCCGAGCGGATCGCCTTCGAGTTCCCCGAGGTCAACAGCATGTTCTCCGCGGTCGCCCTCGCCCGGGGCGCGCCTGGCGAATCGGATTTCGGCGTGATGTTCATCCAGATGAAGGAGGGTGACCGTCGTTCGGTGCTGGAAGTGGCGCGCCCGGGCGCGACGGGTTCCATGTTCACCCGGATGATCAACGAGATCCACGGCGTCCAGGCCATCGCCGTGCTGCCCAAGGCGACCTCAACCATGGGTGAACCCTACATGCTCGTGCTCCAGGGGAGCGACCTCGAACGGCTCGAGTCGGTCGCCAACGAAGTCCGCAACGAACTGAACCAGGCCGGGTTCCTCGCCCAACCGCGCATCAACCTCAACTTCCAGCAGCCCCAGCTCGATCTCGGCATCGACCGCGACCTGGCCGCCAGTCTCGGTGTCAGCGTCCGCGAAGCCTCCCAAACGCTGCAACTCCTCTGGGGCGGGCTCGACGTCGCCCGCTACAACGAACGTGGCAAGGAATACAAAGTCATCGCCCAGCTCGAACGCGACGCGCGGTTGCGCCCCGAAAATCTCGAGGACGTCTATGTCCGCGCCACCGGCGGCCAGGTGGTGCCGCTCTCCAGCCTTTTGATTCCCGACGTCCGGGGCTCCGCCAACGCCATCAACCGCTATGGCCGCCAGCGCGCCGTCACCATCTCCGCCCAGCCGCAGAACATCTCCCTCGGCGAGGCCATCCAGCGGACCGAGGCGATCCTGGGGCGGGTGCTCCCGCCGGACGTCAGCTTCCGGTGGGACGGCGAGGCGGACGAGATCAAGGAAGGCTCCGCCGAATCCCTGCGGGTGCTGATTCTGGCGGTGCTCATAGTTTACATGGTTTTGGCGGCCCAATTCGAAAGCCTGCGGCATCCGTTTGTGATCATGCTGGCGTTGCCTTTGGCGTTGTTCGGCGCGCTCGCGGGCATTTGGATTTTGAGCGTGGTCAACCAGTTCGCCCTCATCAAATTCTACGCGCCGCTCGATCAGCTGCCCGCCCCGATCGCCTGGCTGACCTCCGTGCTCCCGGAAATTCCCGGCATGACCCTCAATGTCTACAGCCTCATCGGCATCGTTCTCCTCCTCGGACTGGTCACCAAGAATTCGATCCTCCTCGTCGAGTTCGCCAACCAACGCATGGTCGAGGGCCTGGACGCCCGCCGCGCCATGCTCGAAGCCGGGCGCATCCGGCTCCGGCCGATCCTGATGACGGCCATGGCCACGATCATGGGCATTCTGCCGGTGGCGTTGGGACTGGGCGAAGCCGCCATGGCGCGCCGGCCACTCGGCATCGCCGTCGTCGCCGGCATGATCAGCTCCACCTTCCTGACTTTGCTGGTCGTTCCGGTCGTCTACATCCTCGTCAGCAAACTCCGCCGCCATCCCGCGCCGGTCGCGGCTTCGTTCACCGCACCCAGCACCGAGCCGTAACGGAAATCAGGACGCGACACCCACGATCAAACAACCCTTTGAATGCTGTGCCCTGCACGTGGTGGTGTATCGGGCTCCCGGGCCTGACGACGGTGCGATTGAATCTCACGCCGCCAGCGTCGCCACCAGAAACTCAGCTTGCCGAACGCGTGAGGCCTTGGGCTACGTCACCCTGGTGGAATCTGACTTCGATCGACTGCGCAGCGGGGTTGAGCGCGGCGACGCCCTGGGAACCGCCTATGCGGTGCTGCCGTTCCTTGGACCTGGCGCAATACAGTTCATCGGACGGGTGGACGACTTCATCTTCGGTTGGGTCGGCACGAAGGACGAGGTTTGGGGCGAGTTGCTGTTGCTGGAGGTCATCCCGCGCCCGCACCTGCTGGCGGCAAGGAATTGGGGAAGCGTTGTCCAGGTGGAGACCCCGGAAGAGCCCGATGCTATCGAGTCTGGGATGCGTCCTCGGTTCTGGCGCTTCAAGGTATTCCTGGGAGTGCGTGAACACCTCCCCCAACCCGTCCCTGAACCAGGATTATGGCTCGATCAATCTGAAAAACTCTGTTCCACGCAACAACGGCACCTCGAAGGCATTGGTCTGTTCCAATCCCGGATGGGATTGCCAATCGGGGTCAAAGAGGGATGTCGCCCGCTGCAACTGCATGCCCCGCGCGGTATCGTTCCATCGCAGACTCAGCTTTCCGTCTTGAACAAGATGATGCGTGATGGCAGGGAGTTCGGATATCTCAAGAATCACCAGGCCACCCGTGGGTCCGCGGCGTTGGAAATATCGATCACCTGCATACCGGCCGACTGCTCTGCAACGTAAGCGTAGTTCCCCGATATTGTGACCGCATAGCCTGAGGGAGGTGTCACGCATCTACCCAGCTCCTGAGGGTTGGTTGGGTTCGAAACATCAAGGATGTGCAAAGCCTCATAGCAGGCCAAGTAAGCGCGGTTCTCGGACACCGCCACGCCATAGGCGAATCCGTTCAGTCTGACCATGAGTTGCCGCAGCCCAGAGGCTGATGGCGATCAGGCCCCAGCGGATGAAATGGAATGACAGTGTTCCGCGCACGTGGGTCAGTCAGCAACCTGAAAGAACCGTGTCCTCACGTCAATCCGCCTATTTTGGTGAGGCAGGAACATGCGTTGGCGCGTGCGGAACGGGAGAGATTACCTGGCGCTGCTCCGGGGGCTGACAGACCGGGCAGGCGTCTGGTTACTGGCCCATCAGCCGTGCGATGGCATTCCACCATGAGTCATGGAGCTCGGTGGTGCTCAGCTTGAGCTCCGCGCCGGCGGTCTTGATCAGGAGATCGGTACCGCCCACGACGCCGATCTGACGCGCTGGCACCCCCAGGATCTTGGCCTGGCCGATGACTTTCGACGCCTGTGCGTGGGCCACCGAAATGACCACGCGCCCCTGGGTTTCACCAAACAGCAGCCCATCCAGTCGGGCAGCCGGGATGGCACTCAAATCGACAGTCGCCCCGATCAAACGCGGGGTGTCGCGGCCGCCCGTTTGCGAGATGCACGCCTCGGCCAGGGCGACGGCGAGTCCGCCGTCGCTGCAGTCGTGGGCGCTCTTGATGACGCCGGATGCAATCCAGCCGCGGAGGGCCTGGTGCAGCATCTTCTCCCGCTCCAGATCGCATCGGGGCGGGGAGCCGGTCTTGAGGCCGCGCACGACCTGGAGATAGGCGGATCCGCCCAGGCCGAGCAGGGGATCGGCGGTGTCGAGCGGTTCGCCGAGGAGGAGAACGACATCCCGCTCGTCCTTGAACCACTGGGTGGTGATGTGCTCGGGGCGTTCGATCAATCCGACCATGGCGATGGTGGGGGTCGGGTCGATGGGGCCGGCCGGGCTCTGGTTGTAAAGGCTGCAGTTGCCGCCGGTGACCGGCGTGTCGAAGGCGCGGCAGGCCTCCGCCAGACCCCGCACCGACTCGCGGAGTTGCCAGAACAACTCGGGATTGTGCGGGTTGGCGTAGTTGAGGTTGTCGGTGACGCCGAGCGGCACCGCGCCGCTGCAGGCCAGGTTGCGGGCGGCTTCGGCCACGGCGATTTTGCCGCCCTCGTAGGGATCGAGATAGACGTAGGCGCCATTGCCGTCGACGGTCATGGCAATGAGTTTCTCGATCGCGGGCCCGGCGGCTGGCTGGGTGGCGGACACGGGCAATGAGTCTTCCTTGAGACGGATGACGGCGGCATCCGAGCCGGGGCAGACCACGGAGCCGTCCCGGACCATGTGATCGTATTGGCGGTAGACCCAGTTCTTGGAGGCGATGGTGGGCCAGGCCAGGAGCGAAAGCAGGGCGCCGGCCGGGTCGGCGCAGTCCGGCACCTGATCGAGGGTGAAGGCGCGGATCTCGCTCAAGTAGCCCGGCTCGCGGGCCTCGCGCTGGTAGATCGGCGACTCGCTGGCGATGAGCTTGGCCGGTATGTCGGCCACGATTTTGCCATCGTGCCGCACCACCATCTGACCGGTATCGGTGACCGTGCCGATTTCGGCCCAGGGAAGGTCCCATTTATCGAAGATCCGTTTGACTTCGTCTTCGCGGCCGCGTTTGACGATGATGAGCATGCGTTCCTGGGACTCGCTGAGCATGATCTCGTAGGGGGTCATGTTCGGAGCGCGCTGCGGGACCCGGTTCAACTCGATCTCGATCCCGGTGCCCGCGCGGGCGGCGGTTTCACAGGTCGAGCAGGTCAGGCCCGCGGCGCCCATGTCCTGGATGCCGGCGACGGCGCCAGTGGCAAGGAGCTCGAGGCAGGCTTCGCACACCAGTTTTTCCATGAAGGGATCGCCCACCTGAACCGCGCCGCGCTGCTGTTCGGCGGATTCATCCGTCAGATCCTGGGAGGCGAAGGCGGCTCCGGCCAGGCCATCGCGGCCGGTGGGTGGGCCGACGTAGAAGACCGGGTTACCCACGCCCTCGGCCTGGCCGCGGGCGATCTGTTCATGGCGGAGCACGCCCAAGCAGAAGACGTTCACCAGCGGATTGCCCTCGTAAGATGGGTCGAAATAGACCTCGCCGGCGATCGTGGGAATGCCAAAGCAATTGCCGTAGTGGGCGATTCCGGCCACCACACCCGCGAACAGGCGGCGCACCTCGGGGTTGGTGAGCTCGCCGAAGCGCAGGGAATCGATCGCCGCCACCGGCCGCGCGCCCATGGTGAAAATGTCGCGAATGATGCCGCCGACGCCGGTGGCTGCGCCCTGGAAGGGTTCGACGGCGCTGGGATGGTTGTGGGATTCGATCTTGAAAGCGATGGCCAGGCCGTCGCCGATGTCGATAATGCCGGCGTTTTCCTCGCCGGCGCCCACCAGGACCCGGGGTGAGCGGGTGGGGTAGGTATTCCGTAGAGTCCGGGTGTTCTTGTAGGAAAAGTGCTCTCTCCTCATGACCGAGAAGAGTCCGAGCTCG
>JAHDYP010000010.1:0-9049 GCA_023383055.1 Verrucomicrobiota bacterium
GGCCTCATCGACTCCCGGTCGTCCCGACGCCGGCCTGGATGAGCTTGGTTTCGCCGTTAACCCGCACGGTGACCGCGCGCGCTTCCGGCGACCGGACCTCATAGGCCGTTACCTTGCCGTCGCGCCAGGCGATATCCACTTCGAATCCGCCGCGGGCGCGCAGCCCTTTCACCGAACCCTCCGGCCAGGCGGCAGGGAGCGCGGGCAGCAGCTCGACTTCAAATGTGAGATCTGAGATCTGAGATTCGCCCTGGGCGGGGAGATGCGATTGCAGGAGCATCTCGGCAATGCCCGCGGCGCCACCAAAATTGGCGTCGATCTGGAAAGGCGGATGGGCGCCGAAAAGGTTCGGATACGAACCGGCACCGCTGCCGTCGTAACTGCTGCCGCTGTCGGCCGGGTGCAGGAGTTGCCTCAAAAACTGATAGGCACGCTCGCCGTCGCCCAGCCGCGCCCAGAGATTAATGCGCCAGCCGAGCGCCCAACCGGTGCTGCGGTCGCCGCGGGCCAGGAGGCTCTGACGGCAGGCTTCCGCAAGGTCAGGCGTCGCCCGCGGAGTGATTTCATAATACGGATACAAGCCGTAGAGATGGGACGTGTGGCGATGGCGCGGCTCGGGTTCGGGATAGGGTTCGAGCCATTCCTGCAGCCGGCCTTCGGGACTCACCTGGTTCGGGGCCAGGCGGGACCGCATCTCGATCAACTCGCGACGCAGGGCGTCGTCGGTTCCCAGGAGTTCCGACGCGCGAATGACATTGCCGAACAACTCGCGGAGCAACTGCATATCCACGGTCGGGCCCAGACAGACATGCGCCGTCCTGCCATCCGGCAGTCGGAAACTGTTCTCGGGGGAGTTGGACGGGCCAGTGACCAGCCATTTGTGGCTGGGTTCCTCGATGAGATTGTCGAGGTAGAACAAGGCCGATTCCTTGAGAATCGGGTAAGCCCAGGCGAGGAACTCGCGGTTGCCGGTGTAAGCATAGTGCTCCCAAAGATGCTGGCACAGCCAGGCGGACCCACTCACCGTCGAACCCCACGACGCGGCTTCTCCGGGCGACGTGAAGCCCCAGGGATTGGTGATGACGTGCGCCACCCAACCCCGCGCGCCGTAGTAGGCTTTCGCCGTCTTTCGCCCCGGCTCCACCAGCGACGCGATGAGCCGGTGCATCGGTTCGTGAAGTTCGGAGAGGTTGCCCACCTCGGCAGGCCAGTAATTCATCTGGACGTTGATGTCGAGATGCCAGTCGCCGTTCCAGGGAGTCTGGATTTCCTGCGCCCAGATCCCCTGCAGGTTCGCCGGCAGACCACCCGGACGCGATGAACTGATCAACAAGTAACGACCGAAGTCGAAATAGAGCTTCGCCAGCGCGGCATCCGGCGCGCCGGCCGCAAAACCCCGCAGGCGCTGGTCGGTCGGCAACCGGCTGTTGGCCGTAGCCGGCAAATCGAGCGCCGCGCGCCTAAACCACTTTTCGTAGTCGCGCCGGTGCTCCCCCTGCAGGGTGGCAAAGTCCCGTTGCGCCACACCGTCAAGGTCAGTCGCCGTGGCTCCGAGCGGATCGGTCGACTGCCGTCCGGCGAACCCGCGGTAATCCGTGGCAGCGGCAAGCAACAGCAGCACTTCATCCGCTCCGGAGATCGCCAACTCATTCCCCTGCCGCTGGACGCTGCCGCCGCGGGCCAACACGCGCAGGCGCGCGGCGTAGGTCACGCCCTCGCCGCCCCGGCCGTCGTTCAGCGTGCCGGTCATCAACAGTTCGTTCGACCCAGAGACCGTGGTCGTAAACCGCTCAGGCCGGTCGAGTGAAACCGTGAACGACAACGCCCCCGGCCGATCCGAGGTCAGACGCGAGACAAACACCTCGCCGGGCGCACTGACGAAGTGCTCGCGCTGGAACCGCACACCGTCCCGCTCGTAGGCGATGGTCGCCGTCGCCGTCGCGAGATCGAGGGTGCGACGGTAATTGGCAAAGTCAGCTCTCTCCCCGGCCGTCCGGGCGGTCACGCCTGCGATTGCGATTTCCGCCAACTGGAAATGGTCGGCCCCCGGATTCGGTGCGAAGGTGAATCGAAGGAAACGGCAGGTGCTCGGGTGCGCCACCGCATATTCCCGGCTCTGATGGCGTTGTTCAAACTCGGGTTCATCCGTGCGCTGGTCCAAAAGCGTCCAAGTCGCGCCGTCGGTCGATCCTTCCAGCTTCCACCTCTGCGGATCGCGTGCCGGCATGTCGTTGGCCGAGGTGAAGGTGTAACGCTCGGCGCGGACCTCCTGACGGGCGTCCACCTGCCACTGAACCGCCCGTCCCCCGTGAATGACACACCATTTGGTGCGGGTGTTGCCGTCGGTGGATGCGTCGATTTCTTCCTGGGCGGCATAGGCGCGGTGGCCGCTCGTGCAGCGCGGCACCGCTGGCGCCCTGGCACCGTCGAAGCGCAGGTGCAGATTCCCCAGCACCTGATAGCAACCGAAGGGGACATTTGCGCCGCTGCCGTGACCCGAGCCGGGTCCCTCACAAGTGAAATGTCGGTTCACCAGCGCTTCCGCTTCGACGTTCTTGCCTTCCAGCAACAGCCGGCGGATCTCCGGCAGCGCCTCATGCGCGTCCGCACGGTCGGCTTCCTGGCGTGAGCCTGACCACATCGAGCTTTCGTTGAGCACGATCCGCTCAACGTCCACCCCGCCAAAGACCATGGCGCCGATCCGCCCGTTGCCCAACGGCAGCGAGCGAGTGAAATGCGTGGCGGGTTCCTCGAACCAGAGAACTGAAGAGCCGGGCGCCGGGGCCGCTGCTGCAATGACCAGGGGCCAGGCGCCGGCGAGAATGTATCGAGAGAATTTCATGGCTGCGGCTGTGTTTCGAGATCGCCGCCATCATGCCGGTCACCCCCCGGAGCCGGCAAGGCGTTTCAGCGGCTCAGGGGCGGTGAACCGGGATGGTTCACGGATTCAGGGGCTCCTCCGCCTTCGAGAGGATTTGCCCATCCCAAATGTCCACAAAATGTCCAATCGCCCACGTCCCGATTCCATGTCGCACGTGCGACATGGAATCGGGACGTGGCGGAAGCGACGGGAACATTCGGCGCGGTGGCACGTTGCCCATGCGATCGGTTGCCGCCAACCAGACATCGGCCCCCGCTGCGGTGTTCGCCGGGCCAGCAACAGCGCCTGCGTCGAGGAGCCGTGCGGAAGGTAATCGAGGCGCTCGAGCCACATCTGGAACCCGACGGCACCGTCGCGGTGTGGTGTCCCTTGGATTCTTCCGGGGCGCGCGGACCCGGTTCCGGCTACGGCGGGTGTTCTCAACTCCACCTCGCACCCGTACTGGCCACCCCGCCCCTCCTCCGCTACACTCAGCCCCATGCATTTGTCCCGCATCGTGTGGCTCACCTTGGTGAGTTGTGTCGCTCTTCAGCCCCGGCTCGCGGCGGCCGATGAAAGTTCCACGAACGACCTGCCCGAATTGTCGATCGCCGCCATCTTCGAGGAGGACGTGTTTAGCGAGAAGGGTTACTCCGGCC
Organism: Verrucomicrobiota bacterium; assembly: GCA_023383055.1. Classification (GTDB taxonomy): domain Bacteria; phylum Verrucomicrobiota; class Verrucomicrobiia; order Limisphaerales; family JAHDYP01; genus JAHDYP01. Next base: position 3,520 of record JAHDYP010000010.1, read on the forward strand.
AATGGGCGGAAGACAGTGCCGGTTACCATCGATCCATCGATTCGCTGGAGACCAGCGGTGGTCGCGACATCGCCCTCATCGACCCGGCCACCGGGGCGACCAACATCCTGGTCGCCGCCCAGGATCTGATCCCGGCCGGGCGAAGTGCGCCCCTCGGGATCGCCAGCTACGCCTTCTCCAAGGACCGCTCCAAACTGCTGGTGTTCACCAACACCAAACCGGTCTGGCGTCACCACGACCGTGGCGATTATTGGGTGCTCGACCGCAGCAGCCTCGAACTTCGCCAACTCGGTGGCGACGCCCCACCTTCTTCGCTCATGCACGCCAAGTTTTCACTGGACGGCCGTTACGTCGGCTATGTCCGCGAGCGAAACCTCTATGTTGAGGAATGCCGCACCGGCCAACTCCGGCAACTCACCACCACCCCCAACCGCGACGTGGTCAACGGTGCGTTCGACTGGGTTTACGAGGAGGAATTCATGATGCGCGATGGCTGGCGCTGGAGCCCGGACGGCCGCGCGCTCGTCTTCTGGCAGATCGATTCCAGTGGCGTGCGCCAATTCCCGCTCATCGACCACGTCTCGGGTTTATACCCGGAGATACAGTGGATTCCTTATCCCAAGACCGGCGAACAGAATTCCTCCGCCCGCGCGGGCGTCGTGGCCGTCGACGGCGGCGCGGTCACCTGGCTGCAGATCCCCGGCGATCCCCGGAACCACTATATTCACTCGGTCGAATGGCCCGACCACGCTCCAGGCGTGATCGTTCAGCAGTTGAACCGATTGCAGAATACCAACCGCCTCTTCGTCGCCAATCCCGATACGGGCGCGGCCCGGGAGTTACTCAGTGAGACTGACCCGGCGTGGGTCGACGTGTCCACGCCCCATCGCTGGGTCGGCGACGGCGAACGCTTTCCATGGCTGAGCGAGCGCGACGGCTGGCAGCGGCTGTATGCGGTCAACGCGGACAACGGCCGGGCGAAAGAACTGTTTAACGCGGAGCTGGATGTCATGGACCTGGTTCAATTCGTGCCGGAGAGCGGTGATCTTTATTTCACTGCTTCCCCGAACAATGCCACCCAGGCCTATTTGTACCGCACTTCCATCAAAGGCGGCGCGCCCAGGCGCATCACACCATCCGACCAGCCCGGCACGCATCGCTACAGCATCTCGCCGGATGGGAAATGGGCGCTGCATACCCGGTCGACATTCGATACCCCACCGGTGGTTGAACTGGTCACCCTGCCCGATCATGCGGTCGTGCGTGTGCTCGAGGATAACCAGGATCTCAAAGACAAGCTTGCCCAACTGGCGTTGCCTCCCGTCGAATTCTTCCGAACCCCGGTCGCGCCGGGCCTCGAGGTCGATGGCTATTGCCTGAAGCCGCCGGATTTCGACCCGGCAAAGAAATATCCGGTCCTCGTTTACGTCTATGGCGAACCCGCCGGGCAAACGGTGCTGGATCGATGGCAGGGTTCGGGGGGCCTCTGGAGTCGGCTCCTGGCGAAGGAAGGTTTCGTGGTCTTGAGCTTCGATAACCGCGGCACGCCGGCACCCCGAGGCCGCGCGTGGCGCAAATCGATCTACCGCCAGGTCGGCATGCTCGCGGCCGCGGATCAGGCGGCGGCTCTGCGCCATACGCTCGAGCAGCGCCCTTACCTCGACCCGCAACGTGTCGGCGTTTGGGGGTGGAGCGGCGGCGGTTCGATGACCCTGAACGCGCTGCTCAAGTATCCCGAGCTGTATCAGGCGGGAATTGCCGTTGCCGCCGTGCCCAACATGCGGCTTTACGACACGATTTATCAGGAACGTTACATGGGCTTGCCCGACGACAACGTGGAGGGCTACCGCGACGGTTCACCCCTCCATTTCGCGCACCAGCTCGAAGGCAAGCTGCTGCTGGTGCATGGCACCGGCGACGACAACGTGCATTACCAGGGCGTCGAAGCCCTGATCGACCGGCTGGTACACCACCGGAAACAGTTTGAACTGCTCATCTATCCGAATCGCTCCCATGGCATCGGCGAGGGTCAGAACACCACCGTCCACCTGCGGGAAGCCATGCTCCACTTCTGGAACCGGCATCTCCTGCAGCCGGGGGTGTCGCCCCAGCCGGACTGAGTCGCATTGATGCCCATCGGCCAGGAAGGTGCCACTCCCGAGCAAGTGGCTCGGACGATGGCGATTTCACTCAGGGTGCCAACGCCAAACCGGCCCGGACCAGCTCCGGCAGGTATTTCATCGGTACCGCGCCCTGAGCCAGCACGGCCTCATGGTATCGCCCGAGGTGGAAACGGTCGCCGAGTTCGCGTTGGATTTGCTGGCGGAGTTGGTAATGCGCCATGCGCCCGGTAAAGTAGGTCGAGAGTTGCACCGAGCTCTGTTTGGCGCGAATGACCTTGAGCCGCGCCTCGCCCTCGGACTGGAACGACTGGTTGACCATGAGTTCCATCGCTTCGTCATCGGTCATTTGCTCGCAGTGCATGCGGTAATCCAGGATCGTGTTCGCCACCGCGCGGAGATAGAACTTGAGCTGGGAGAGGCGCAAGGCCGGATCACCGTCGCCATAGCCCTGGTCCAGCATCATCTGCTCGGTGTAAACGGCCCAGCCCTCGATGTACACCCCTGATCCCAGGATCTTGCGGATCAGGGAGGGGCTGCGATTGGCGTACTCCATCTGCACGTAATGGCCGGGATACGCCTCATGGATCGTCAGGATCTGCAGCATGTGGCGGTTGTACTCCTCAAGGAAGCTCTTGACCTTTGCCGTATCCCACGACGCCGGCGGCGGGCTGATCGCATAATGCCCCGTCGCATTCGGGTCAAGCGGCGGCGGCGATGCCATGTAAGCGATGGAATTGCCGCGCTGGAACTCCGGCATCTCGATGACGCGACAACGATCGGGATCCGGCAGCGACAGGATCCCCGCGCGGGCGATGAACCGTTTGATGTCGGCCACCGTGGCCCGGACATCACGGGTCAATCGCGCGGGCTTCCCGTGGTCCTGGGCAATGCGCCGCAATACGCGTTCGATCGTCACCCGTCGACCCTCCGTGTCGTCGGGAGGCAGCGTCACACCGGGAAAATAGCCGCTCCAAACCTGGCGGGCGACCACATACATCTCATTGCGGACCCGGTCGAACTCCGCCAGGGCATCGGCATAATTCTGTGTGGCCGTGATGCCGGCGTCGGTTTCCAGCTCGAACTTTCGGTCGAACAACTCATGCCCGATACGCCACTCGCCGTTGGCCCGTGGCCGCAGTTCGTTTTCCAGGAACTGCTGGTAAGCGCGCAAATCGGGCAGCAACTCGTCGGCCGCGGCTTGCAGCGCGGCCCGTTGTTTCGTCTGGCCCGCCAGGGCGAGCAGTTCGCTCTCAAAGAAATGGATCGCACCGCGGTTCTGCTGGATCGCGGTCTCCAGATGGACGAGCGGCGGGTGGCGCAGGTTGTCCCGCGCGGCCGCAATGACCTTCGACATCTGCCGGATGCGGGCGATGCTGTTGGCGACGTTGGTCTCGTGTGGCAGCGTCGATTGCGTGAGCAGACCAAACACCGCGCCGCTGAGCAGACCGCTGTAACTGCGCGGATCGGTCACGTAAGGATCGAAATGTTCCTGCATCCAGAGCGAGTACCGCAGGTTATGCTCGAGAATCCGGTAGTCCATCTGCCCAGCGGCACTGAGCGACGAAAACTCCACCCGACGCGGCAGTTCCTCCAGCGCCGCTTTCGTGGCCTCGCGCCATCGCACACGCGCCGCCGCCGACACCTCGTCCAGTCGATCATCGAACCGATGATCTCCGAGCTCCGTGGCCATGGTGGGTCGCAGGCGAAACTCGGTCTCGAGGTGCTCGCGAAAGAACCGGTCCAGCGCCGCGTCGTCAGCGGTGCCCGCCAAAACACAAACCCAGGAGCTGAGCAGAAGACCAAATGCGCACAAGTCGGGAAGTCGGGTTTTCATCGGGCTTTTGGCGGCACATTGAAGACCCGAGGGGCTGAGCTCAAGCCGAATTGCGGACGGGGTGGAGGTCGCGTGGATCTCCTGGCTCAAGCTGCCACTCGGCGCGCGCAACAGCGCGTCCGGACCTCCGCCTTCGAGCCGAACCGATGGCAACCGCACCTTGGGCAGGAGATGGGCGCTCACGGGGAAGGAGGGCCGTTGCGAATGCAGGGGGAGACGCCGAGCGTCTCCCTCGTGAGCGATCAGGGCTGTGCCGGCATGACGACACGGTACCACCGCTGGCTGGCGAGCGGCGGCTCGGCCGTGTCGACCACGATCTCGCGGACCGTGTCGGCCGGTTCGATCGTCAGCACCGGGAGCCAGACACCCCAGGCGAGATCCTCGCTATACTGCACCGAATAAGATCGACCCGGCTGCGCCCGGAACCAGAGGAGCTGTGTCCATTCGTTGACTTCATACCGGAGCTGCAACACGTCCGCAGGATCCGCCGGATCCGTCCCCGCCAAATACTCCGCCAGGTTGCTCTGCCCGTCGCCGTCGCCATCCCAACCGGCGTCCGCCGGATCCAGAGGATCAAGCCCGTACACGGATTCCCAGTCGTCCGGCGTCCCATCCCGGTCCGTGTCCGCGTCCGCCGGATCGGGGTTGGCGCGTCCGGCGCTGGGCACTGAGGCTTTCCAGTGGAGCGGCTCATTGCCATAGAGATGAGGCGCCCGACGTTCGAGCGAGGCGCCCGAGCCGTCCGCTTCGGGCGGCCATGGCCAGTCATCGCCGTAATGGACGCGATCGACGACGAGATACGGGACGTAACCGGCATCGGGCTGCGTCGGACCCTGCGGACGGTCGGGTTCGAGCAGTTCCACGCGCCCGCCGGCGTTGCTGAGTGTGCCGGCGTAGGGGCCGAGCAGCGAAACCGCTGCCGGCACGGCGTAACGTTCCCGGAATGCGGCTGCCAGATCAGGTCGCCCGTTCGGGTCAAACGCAACCAGCACCAACAACTCTCCGCCTGCCAACCGGCTGCCCGGTGGAAAGTCGAAGCGAATGTCGCCGCTCAACTTCCAGGTATGGTTGGGATGGGCCTCGTCATAGAGAGTCACCTCGGCGACACCGAAGTTGTGGAGTTCGACAAACTCGGTCTCCCATTCGGCGTCTGCCGACACGGCCGGATGGTACATGATCTCCTGAATCACGACCGGCCCGATCCGGGGCCTGGCGTTAGGAGCGCCCTGGCCCTGGCGGAAGTCAACCAGAGAAGTCGGGTGATCCACGCCGAAACTGCGCTCAACCAGCGTCGCGTAATCGACCCCCACACTCGTCTGAATCCGCCCCAAGGAGACCCCATTGGCCGAGGCGCCAAAGTCGGCCGTGGCGCGACGCCCCGTCAATTCCCCTGCTCCATCAGCCTCGAGCAGGTGCACGGTGTCTCCATAGGCGGAGTTTAGCGCGAATGAATCCGGGCCGCCGGGTGTGGCGTTGAATTGTTGTTCGTAAAAGACGTGATAGCCATTTCCCGGCACGACCGTGTTCGGCGGGATCCGGAACCGTTTGCCGCCTTCGCCGCCAAGAAACCAGC
>JAHDYP010000010.1:9059-76899 GCA_023383055.1 Verrucomicrobiota bacterium
GGTTGCGGATTTCGATCGCATCTTCCAGCGGTGGATCGGTGTGCGACAGCACTTCGTTGATCACCAGTTCCTGAAGCGGCAGATAATTGCTCGCGCCCGGACTCGGCGAGTCGGGGAAAGGCACCACCCGGTCATGACCGTCAGGCAGCCGTCCCTGGGACACTCCGGACATTTGCGGTCCATAGTAGAGGGCATCCACCGCATGCAGCGCGTTGGTATTGAGCCGCAGCAGCTCGCCCTGGGCGTCGAGACTGAAGTTGACGTGATCCGGACCCGCTTGCGGTTGGCCATCGGCGATCCACCGCACGAATCCGCCGGCGGGAATGAATGTCAACGGTCCAATGGCATGCTTCGTCTGCTTCGCATTAGCCGGGTCATCGGTCAGATAAAGCCCGCTCAGACTGGCCGGCAACCGCGATGAATTGAATAACTCAAACCAGTCCGTGTCGGTCGCCGATGCCGCCAGCCACTCGTTAAACCGAATCCCGGTCCAGTCCCCCAACTCCGCCAGACCCGAGTTCAATGAACCCGGGGTCGGCGTGGCCAGCAATCCCCAGCCGGATCCGCTTCGTCCGACCGACTGATCCTCGATCTGGAAGCCGTACTCGACGGCGTCCACCAACTGCCCCGCCGGGTTGAAGAGATAAATGCCGCCGCCCTCACCCCGGAGCGGGCTCCCGACGTTCATGTTGGTGGAAAAGACCGTCGATGCCGTCGTCGCGTCGCTGCACCACAGCAGCAAATGCCCCCCCGGCCCCAAGACGCTGTCGGCCGGGAATACCCAGCCGCCGGCCTGATTTCGCCGCACGTTAACGCTCATCCCGGTCAGGTCGAATGGTTCCTCCCCGGGGTTGAACAGCTCGATCCAGTCGTTCCACTGGCCCACGGGATCCCGCACTGCCCGTGCATTCCGCGCCATGAACTCGTTGAGCACGGGACCGATCCACTCCATCACGTAATTGGCCGCCCCGGGGCTCGCGGTGCCGGGAAAGCTTGTCCATTCGTCGCCTCCGTCCGGAAACCGGCCATAGGATACCGACTCGGTCTGTGGGCCATAGAGCACCTGGTCGATCGGGGCGCCGGTGGCGTCGGCAAGCACCAGGTCACCGCCGGCAGACGGCAGCCGCAGGTCCAGATGATCGGCTCCGGGCTGGCCATCGGCGATCCAGTCCAGATGTCCGCCTGGGGCGATGAACGCCAGGGCACGAGTCTGATACTGATTACCTCCCACCGAGACGCGCAATCCCAGCAGGCCAACCGGCCTTTCCTGGTCCCGATTGTACAACTCCAGCCAATCGTCCGCACCCGGCGCGGGGTTGGCCAGGAGTTCGTTGATCGCCAGATCAAACGCCGATCCGGTCAAAGCCGGCTCGTTGAACCCGCCGGGTGTTGGCTCGGTCAGCGCCCAGACCCCACCGTTCCCCAGGCGGCCGATGGAATTATCCGCGACCTGCGGTCCGAAGGTCACGACATCGGCTCGCGCACCCGTCGCGTCGTACAGGGCCACCGTTTCTCCCCGTCGATCCAGGCCGAACCCGGTGTGAAGCCCCGATCCCATCACATTCGTGTCGCACCAGACCACGAGGTATTCGCCGGCCGGGACCGTGGTCGGACTCGGGAAGACAAAGCGGCGCGGATCGCTGGTGTCGCTGAGGCTCCAGCCGGCCAGGTCGACGACGCTGGTGCCGCGGTTGTGAAGCTCGACCCAGTCCGGATACTGCCCTTCATGAAGCACTGCCGACACATTGACCGCCATGATCTCGTTCAAGACGACCGTCGACTCGACGGCCGCCCCATTGATCTCGCCTGGCGTTCCACCCGGCTGGGCGCTCGCCTGCCAGCTCGCCGGATCGTCCGGGTCACCGTCGAATCGGACCCGTTCGAGCGAAGCGCCGCTGCCATCGGCCAATACCGGCCAGGGCGGGGCGTCGTCATACGTGACCTCGGTGACCATTCCGCCGACCGCGTCGCGCAAGGTCAAACGTTCGCCCCCATTCGAGAGGTTGCCCGCAAACCATCCTCTCACAGTTCGTCCGGGATACCCCAACGCGAACAGAGCCGGATCGCGATTGGACCCCAGCAGCCAGCGCTGGCCGGGCCCCAGCACCGAGGTGCCCACCGGGAACCGATAGTCCACCCCTTCCAGGGTGAAGTCGCCCAGATCCACCTCCACGTTTCCCAGGTTCACCAACTCAAGAAACTCGTAGGCATCGCCTCCCGGCGGGTGGTACATGATTTCGGCAAACTCGATCATCCGCCCCGCGCTGGCCACCTCGAAGCTCGCTTCCGTCAACGCGCTCCAGGTGCTGCCGTCCAAGGTTCGAGCTCGAATGCGCGTGACCTGTTCCAACCGCAGCGGCCCGGTATAGCGCTGGGCCACCGGCGAAACCGCTCCGCTGAACATCACCCGCGGGTCGGTGCCGTCGGTCGTGTAATACACCTCCCCGCGCTGGGCCGAGATTTCGAGCTCCCAACCCGAAGGCACCCGGCCGCCAAACTGATTGAAGACCGGCGCGTTGGCGGACGCCAGAAAACCGGCGGCCGCCAGGTGGTTCAGCAGGTGCGGCCGCCGCTGCGGTATCCAGACCGTGCCGATGCGGTCATCGAAGTTCGAAATCACCGGGATCACCCGCTCTTTGACTTGCTCATAGCGGGCTCGAATCCGTTCATCGGTCAGCGCGCCGCCATGGAACAGATGCCGGTGCACCCGATCGGCAAACAAAAGCCGGAACTCGGGCGAGACTTTGAGTCCATTGAAGATCGACTGGATCTCGGTCGTGCCCCAAGGCGGCGAAGTGGTGGAGAGCTGATTGGCAATGGTGTCGTGGCTCGGGCTGTGTCCCTGGTAGCCGAACGCCCATTCGGCGTCCCAGACGTAGAAGCGGAACCGCCCCTCGGGCACACGCTCCCGGGCGGCTCGCCAGTTGTTGTGCGGCCAATCGTCGTTGTCGGCGTAGATCTGCGGCAGCAGATAATCGATGAAATTGACAAGATCCAGCCGCCGGCTCGCCTCGAGATAATTCGCCGGCGTGTTCAGATCGCGCGTGTTGATGAACGTCCGCAACCGGTTCCATTCCACCAGATCGCCCTCCAACAGCTCGCTCATCGATCCAATCAGATCCCACTCGTTGGTTCCCCCGTGATAGGTCCGCAGGAAATCCGAGTCGATCCGCTCGCACGGGTTGTACACCCCGACCGCCCGGCCGTTGAGGAGCAACGTCACAAAGGTGCCGCGACTTGACACCTGCCCGACATCACCGGCGAGTTGACGCACCAACTCGTCCCGGATGAACGGGTTGCTCGGGTCGTTCATGCCCGCGCGCAGCGTGATGGTGTCGAAATCGGCCACCGTCGTGTCCGGGAACAGCGGGTAACGCAGCCGTCCGGGTCCGTAATCGCCCCGGAAATAGAGCCGGAAGGAATACTTGTTCCAGGGCAATTCGTTGGAATCGTAGTTGTAACGTTCCCGCACGTAACCGCCGCCGGCGACTCGGATCCCGCAGTTGACCTGGAAGTCGCCCTCCCGATACGGCGTTAGATACTCGAAGGAGACGGGTCGTTCCCATGCCAGCCCGTGCTGGGTCGTGTTCCGCGGGCTATACTCCATGATCCCGCTCGGGCCATAGAGATGCCGCGCATCCGTTGCCAGCGAGATCACGGGCGTGGGCCGCACCAACGTGGAGGGGAAATACATGTAGGTGTGGCTGGTGACATCGGAGGGCAAATGCCGCGGTTTAAAGGCTGCCGCCCGCAGGACGACGCTCCGCGCCACGCGCACTGGTCCCTGGTAAACCAGTCCCGTGGTTTCGGTCGGCGTGCTCCCGTCGCTGGTATAGCGAATGGCGGCGCCAGGGGTCGGACAACTTAACCAGAGTTCGAATGGCCGATTGAACGTGCAACGGGACACGCTGAAATGGACTTCCGAAACCACATTGGTGATTTCGCTCGCACCGTTGGCGAGCCCCGGCGATGCCTCCCCACTGTAAGCCCACAGCCCGCCAGCCTGGCGGGCATACGCGTAACCCGGTCGTTGCCCGGGATAACCCGGTGCCAACTCGCTGGCGGCCCGTGCCGGCGTGTCCGGTCCGAACAAACCCAGATACTCGCCCTCGAGCCCCAGCTTGAAGTTCGTGTGCAGCCGGGCGCCGGCCACCGTCGAACGTCGATCCTTCCCTGAAGCATGCACCACGAAATAGCCGCCGGCGGGCACCGTGACGTCCGGAAATACCCATTGATAGGGGCGCGACGGATCGTCCGACAATCCCCAACCCAACAAACTTGCCTCGCTCGTTCCGGGATTGTGCAGTTCAATCCAATCCACCCGGTCCCCCTCCTCATCAGGTAAGCCTTCCAGGTTCTCCGCCAGCAGTTCGTTGATGACCACCGCCGGCAGCGGGAGCTGTGGCTCCACCTGGTAACCCCAGCTGGACACCCGCAACGCCGGCGCGTACACCGAGGCTCCGGCAATCCCGTGGTCGTCGGCCCAACTCACCACCGCGGTGCCTGCCTGGGCGGCCGCAAATCTAAATCGATAGGGTCCCGCCCCCAACCCGGCCACCTCGAGCGCGGGCATTCCGTTCAACCGCAAATCCTCCGCCTCCAGGCCTTGCACCGCCTGGTCGAAGCTGACTGCCACCTCGGAGAGACTCCGCACCGTGAGGCCACTGGGCGGATGCACGTTCGTCACGCTCGGGCCCGCCGGCGCCAGCAGTTCATAGGTCCAGTTCATCCCGGGAGCTGTGATATCCAGACCGCGCACGGGCAGGGCCACGGTTCGAATCTCGTTCCGCGAATCCCAGGTGACCTGGATTCCGCCGAGCGCGGGCGGCGCAAACTCGAACGTGTAGGTATCGCCGCTCCCCGAGACGGCCGCCGCTCCCACGCTGTTTAACATCAAGTCGCTCGCCTGAACGCCGGTTACCGGTTCCGAAAAGACGACGGTGATCTCGCTCAAAACGTTGACCAACCCCGGCGGCGGCGAAACGGACACCACGAAGGGCGGCGTGTCCGGGCTCAGTTCGGCCGTCAACTCGGCATCAAAAACGATATCGGAGCTGCCGAAGCTCACGTTGAACACCTGGACCGCCAGCAGATTCGTCCCCGGCAGCAGGTACCCCGACGGCGGACGCAATAAAAAAGTATTGTAGCCCACGGGCTCACCAGCCAACCCGCTCGCCAGAGAATTGTAGTTGGTCTCACCCGCCGGTGGGAATAGGCTTCCCGCATACTGCCCGTTGACCCAAGCCACAAAACCGTCGTCGCAAATCGCGCGCAAGTACAGGCTGTCCACCGAATCCGGATCGCTCACCACAAACGCCTTGCGCAGGAAAAAGGAGCTGTAGTTACCCTGCATATCCGGCAAGTGCGTGCCGGTGAAGCCGGTTTCACCATAATAAAAGGTCGCCGCGCGGATAGCCCAGGCGCCATCGTCAAAAACCAGGTTGCGCCAGGTCGTCTTGTCGGGCGCCGAGGCTTCACCGCGGCCGGCCAGGAAACTCCAGGTCGATCCTGCCGGTATCAGCGTCACCTCCGCGCCGGTGACCGGCAGACGAAGCGCCGCGATCAGCAGCCACAACCGGCAGGTCTTGGCCCAACTACTCTTGGATCTCATGCGGGAAACGTAATGTGCATTAGCAATCCGTTATCAACCGGCATGCGTCAAGCAGAAGCCCGACAAAAACCTGCGAACCACCGCTGCCGTCCGGATCAATGCAAATGCCATGCACTTCCAGCGCAGCCCCTGGCGGTCACCGCATTCACCCCTTGATTTTCAGGGGTTTTCAGTAGCCTTGTCCGGGGCATCTGTTCTGCTAAACTTCCGTTGTTCCGTGATGAGCCGGGTTATACCCACACGGATCCATATTAGATGCGCACCGCCTTAATCACACCGACGATTGCCCGGGTCCAACCCGATCGACTGCTGCATGCGTTTCGCGGGCGCTTGAAACGCGAAACCCGCCAGGGGCATATCCTCCTTTGCATGGCGCTCTGGTCGATCATCAGCTTCTTGCTGATCAGCAACTTTCTCTTTTGCGCGGTGACCGTCCAGGGACAGAGCATGGAACCCACGCTCTTCGCCGGTCAGCAATTCCTGCTCAATCGCTGGGCATATCGCCTCTTCCCGTTGACCTACGGCGATCTGGTCGTGGTGCGTGATCCCGAAGATGGCGGAATGCTCATCAAACGCGTCATCGCTCTGCCTACCGATACGATCGAGTTGCGCCAGGATGGAGTTTACGTGAATAACCTCCGTCTCCAAGAGGATTACCTTCCGCGCGGCGTCAACACCCAGCCCACCAAGTATGGCTGGCAGGCACTCTCCTTGGGCGCGGACGAATACTTCGTCATGGGCGACAACCGCTTCGTCAGCCTCGATAGCCGCTGGTACGGCCCGGTGCAGACCTGTGATCTCGTCGGCACCATCTCTCGCTAAACCGGTTTCTTGACTCGAGCAGCCGTTCAAATGAGGCATGCGTCCGTTCTGGGCTCCCGCATGACTGTCAAAATGCCTTCTTCTCTGGCTCTCGGGCCCAATAAAGCGCTCTCAAATCCGTGTGATATTGGGTTGGGCAACCTGCGCTACGGGGTCGGGCATGGCCGGACGCGTGGGCTGGTCAATTCAGCCGCACTACCGCGGTCGAATAGGCCGGCAGTTCGAACCGGACCCGGCGACCATTCAACTGGACCGCGCCAATGTCCACCCGCACGGCGGTGGGCTCGGCGAGGGTGTTCCGGGCACGCAACGAGCCGGGCGCGACCCATTGCATTGATGCTGTTTTCGGAGCGAAATCAGCGTTCAAGTCCACTTCGAGGTTCCTGGTCTGGCCGAGGGGATTAACCGCCTTGATCACGAGGGTCCGGCCGTCCTCGCTGCGGGTCGCCACGACGTTGCAGCCTTGTTGATCGCCTGTCACCGGCAGGAATTGCGGGGCAAAGTTGTCCCACCAAAGCTTCATCACGATGTAATTCGGCGCCGGGAACCAGCCGGTATGGTCGAAGTTGATGAACGCGTTGTCCCAGGCGCCGGCCGAAAGATGACGCAGGAACAACGCCGGGCCGCCGAGCGTGAATTTCCGGCCCTGGCGCTCGTAGGCGTTGAGCAATCCGCCCGCATAGAGGCCGGTGCGCCAGTCGGTGGACTGCGCGTTCCACTCCGAGTTGTAGATTTCCATGTCGGGGTTGGCCGATCCGGCAATACAGGCGGCGAGCTCGATCAGCAGGTTCTCATACCGTTCGACCCCGGAACCGAAGTTCTGTGGATTTTCGTAGTGGTGGATGCTGATGTAGTCGATCAGCGGGGCACACGCGTCGATCAACGCCCGGTTCCATCGCATGTCGAAGCTGTTGCCGCCGCAGGCGATGATTTTTACCGGGGTGCCCAACTCCGCGGCTTTGGCGCGCAGGGCCGGCGCGAACTCGAACACTTTCGCGATGTAAGCCTCGACGCCGGCAGCCCAGGTTTCGTTGTCGAGTTCCCAATAAACGACGTCGTAGGGTTCGGGGTGTCCGTGAGCCGCGCGCAATGCGCCCATGGGAGTTGACGCGTCGCCATTGCAGTATTCCATCCACTCCAAGGCGTAGGGCAGGTAATCGTCGCGGGAGGCGAGCCGGAACTGCGCTGGCGCACCACACCCGGCATCCAGCAACCCGGTGTTGATGACCAGCAACGGTTTGGCGCCGACCTGGTCGCACAGCCGCATATACTCATCCGTGCCCAGTGAGTTGATATCCTGGTCCTCCCACATGTAGGCCGAGTAAATCCGCCGTTCGTGCTGCGGACCGATGGCGTCTTTCCACAGATAAACCGACGCGAAACAGCCTCCTGGCCAGCGGATGATGGGTGGCCGCAGGCCGCGCACCGCGTCCAGTAGATCGGGGCGGAAACCGCCCACGGCCAGGGCGTCCTCTCCCATCAGGCTCACCTGGTCGAGTTTCACGGCGCCTGCGCCCAACAGGGTGATGCGCACGGACCCGTCGAGCGTGCTGCCGCGGGAATCGATTTGAAACGGGTATTCGGCCCAACCGGCGCTGGGCGGACCGAGGACGGTCTCGCCCAAAACGTTGTCCTGGTCGAGCAATTCGAGCTTGATGCCCGCGGGCAGCGAACCTTTCATCCAGATCGATCCCGCATACCGTTGGGGTATAAAGCGGAAATTGGCCTGCTCAATTCCCGCTGGCGCAGCGTCGCTCGTCAGTCTCACGCTGTATTCGTTATTGAGCGCATCCGTGACTTTCTCGGCGCTGCCGGGCCCGAAGTGCGTCCAAAAGTCGATTTCGAAAGGTTTGCCGGGCAAGGTGGGCAATCCGGAGAAGAGCTCTTCCCCGTTAACCAGGTTTTTGACCTTGAGGTTGCGGTAGCGTGCGTGCGTGCCCCAGGTGCCCAGACCGATCATCCCTTTCAGATAGGGGTTGTCCTCGTCCCGGAGATCGATGATTTGCTCGCCGTCCAGCCAGGCTTGGAGGTGATTACCTTCGCAGCGGATGCGGACGTCGTACCAACGGCCCGTTTCAATGATGCCGTTATGCCCTCGTCCAATTCCGCGGCGGCCCCCCTCGACTTCCTTTTCCACGGCGTGCCGCGTATTGCCCCAACCACCCAGGTTCAACCAGTAGAAGGAGTCGTCGTCCTGGGCACGGAACAGCACCAGGAAACCTTCCGCCCCGCGCTCTTTGAGGGCTTGCAGCGTCAGTTCGTAATCTTCCCAGGAGCTGTCGCCGAACACGAAATTCACATCCGTGATCAGCGCGGACTGGATGACCTCACCCTGCGCGCTCGACCAGTCACCGACCCCGGCATGGCTCAACTCGAAGCTGCGGTTCCAAACCAATTCGCCCCAGAGCCCGCCATTGGCAGAGTGATAGATGTGCTCGAAGAAATGGCCGTAAACCTCGGGGCTGATCACGTGCGACGGGCTGTCGGCATTCACCGACAAGTGAACCGTCGCCTCCCCGGATTGGGCGACGACCGGCAGGGCGAACGCCATGGCCGTTCCCATGAAAACCAGGCGTGTCTTCCATCGACTTCCATGACGAACAAGATTCATAGGCTGTGGTTCCTAAAGTTCCGCTTGGCTGCGCGCTCTCCTCGTCGCCTGAAAGTCCGGCGACCTGGATTCGGCATAGCAACGGGTGGAGGTGAAACTGTCAGGCCGAGGGTCCACAATCAAATCCAAAGTGTCGCTTTCCCCTTTTGCGTTTGCCAGTTCCATTGCGGGCAAGCGAGGGGGGTGAACATTGAGGAATGGGAATTGGGAATTGGGGATTGGGGACCGCCATCGATCATCACCCCGTTGGAGGGGACACAGATTTGCGGAGGCAAGTCAGCGGTCCAGTGGCTTGCGAAACATAGTGAAAGCGCCGTCGTCGCCCGCGGGGCGGGCTTTGCCGGCGCACTCCAAAGGGCCGCTGGGCGCTATCGCAGTCCGGAACCGCCCCCGCCAGACCATTCCCGCGGCACTTGACGAGTCCCCGGGATCGTCCGCCTGCCCTCCGTGACTGCCGCTCGCCCCTTGTTTTTCCAGGGCTGGTGGATACTGTGCTGAAGGTTCGGCGGTATGGAGACTACCATGAATCCAATGCGAAGGGTTGATAGAGGGTTGGGGCGACTCTTCTTGCGATGCTGCGCCGTAGTTGCTTTTCTGGCTGCCGGGGCCGCCGCTGTCTTCGCCGCGGTTGTCTTGTTCCACGGACACCTCATTGGCGTTGTTATCTTGTCGGCGGGGGCACTCTTTCTCTGGCTGGGATTGCTGGCCTGGCGGGACCGGGCAACCCTGGGCGAGCTTCTGAATCGAGACTTCGAACGGATAGAGAAGGGCAAACCAGAGACTTAAGCCGGCGCGTTCGGCCTGCGACTGAAGAGGCGCACAAGAAGCCTCGTCGGTGTTCTGGTTTTGGCTGTGGCCATTCTCCACATTCCCAGGTGGCG
This sequence comes from Verrucomicrobiota bacterium, assembly GCA_023383055.1. GTDB lineage: Bacteria > Verrucomicrobiota > Verrucomicrobiia > Limisphaerales > JAHDYP01 > JAHDYP01. The sequence goes on from JAHDYP010000010.1 coordinate 18,985, forward strand.
GCCTCAATCCCGTTCCACCCCGCTGGTCCAGTACTTGGTCAGCTCATCGGCGGACGGGACCTTGAGCGGTCGGACGAGGCGGAAACCGACCCACGGCGCGTCAGACAGCCACCAGACGCTCTTGGGGAGCTGGGGATCCTGCATCTTCCAGGCTCGAGACGACCCGCGGCGGGCGGCGCTGCGCAAACGGCTGGCCATGTCATCGTAGGATCCGCCCCGAGCCACATGGGGATAGGCCTGCGTGGCGCGGTTCCAGGGGTTGACGGTGACCGGTTCCTGCCACATCGAGTAGTCTTCCGTGTATTGGTCGAGGCACCACTCCCAGACATTACCGTGCATATCGTAAAGGCCCCAGGCGTTGGGTTTCTTGCGCCCGACCTTTTGGTACTTGAAGTCGCCATTGTCCTCGAACCACGCGTACTGGCCGATCTGGCTCGGATCATCGCCGAAATGGTAGGCCGTGGTCGTCCCTGCCCGACAGGCATATTCCCATTCGGCTTCGGTGGGGAGCCGGTAGAAGTGGCCCGTCTTGGCGCTGAGCCACTGGCAATACTTGTTGGCGCCATGCTGCGTCATGGCGATCGCCGGATACCCGTACCGGCCCATGCCGAAGCTCATTTCCACATAGGGCCGCGTCGGCCGGCTCACCGCATCCGAAATCTTGTCGACCGCGGGATCGGTCTGAATCGTGTCCCGGAACTTCCGTTCCTCATCCGTATACATGAACAACTCAAATTCGTCCCAGGTCAACTCGTGCTGGCCCATCCAGAACGGCTCCACCCGCACCTTGTGCTGTGGACCTTCGTCGGCCTGCCGCTCCGCCTCGGTTTCCGAGCTGCCCATCACAAACTCGCCGCCCGGGATGGGGACCATCGCGTAATTCACTTTCGTGCCCGGAATGGTGTTGGTGTATCGCTTCATCGACGCCTCGTCCGTGATCCGGAGGTTGGCCAGGATAAGCGCGTGAATTTTCAGATCGTTCTCGTCCAGGGTCGTCAGGTCCGCCGGCACCGATGCCACATACGCTCCTTCTTGACGTCGGAACTGCTGGTAACGGGAGGAGAACTTGACGGTCGGCCGTCGCAGGAAAACCACGAAATCCTCCCCTAAATTCGCCGCCCCCGACCAATACTCCGCCCGGGGTGGTTCCAACGGCTGGACCAGTTTGGGGGTTGCCCCCTCGCCCAATTCGAAGACGCCCGCCTGCTCGCCTTCCCCGAAGGTCACGAGCAACTTCACGCCCGCTCCCGAACCAACCGCATAGACCCGGCGCACCGGGTGTTCGAAGGTGAGCACTTTCGCCGTCTCGAACTGGAATCCACCGCCTGAAATCTCCCGGGCTGAGTAATGCTGGATCTCCGCGCTGCCCGGCACATACACCAGCACCGAGCCCATCGCGGAGCCGCCAAATCGCCCCACGAGGTACTCCGCGTCCGTGGCCAGACCCTCCAACCCCGCCAGCACCTCCGGTTCGCCGGATGCGACACTGGCAATCCGCAAGGCCTTGCCCTGATCGGTCTTCAGGAATCCGGCGATCAACCCCGTGCCCGCTTTCAATTCCACCCGGGCCGCACGCTCGAGTTCGCCTTCCAATTCGAAGTCATTGATGACCTCCGCCTCGGCACCGGTGTTCCGCAGTAGATCCAGCCGGTTTGGCTCCGGTGCATTGTAAATCGTGCCCGCCACCAGATCGGCCAGGGGCGTGTTCCCGTCTCCGCCGATGTCCACCGCCACGATCGCAACCGGACCGAGCGTGGCCGGCGCATATTCCAACGGCGGTTTGGGCTGTTCGGGATCCGAAGCATCCACCACGTTGATCGTTCCCGCATCCGGCGAGGTGAAGGCAAACGCATCGCGTTCCTCATCCAGCAACCGGCCGGCGGCAAACCCGGTCACCTTCGGCACCCCGGCGTTCCGCACGCTCACCCATTTCAGTTTCCCGGGCTCGAACTGGTATCCAATCCGATAGCGCCCCGTCACCTTGTCGGCCACCACCACATCCAGCCGCCCGTTCCCATCGAAGTCACCCGACGCGATGAACTCGAACGGCGTTTCGGAGACCACCGCTTCGGCTTGCAGGCCGATCGCCGCACCCCCCAGAAACACGCATCCCACCGCGATTGCACAGTAATTCTTGTTCAAGTTCATATGGTCAAAACCGGCCGGCCGGGTCTTGTCTCCTGCCACGCCGTCCTATCCTTTTGACGAAGGCGGAGCTCCAAACCGTCACGGAACGCCGGAACTCTCACCGTCACAAGTATCTTTGTCAATCTGGCATGCCTGTGGAAATGATTGAAAAAGCTCTGGTGATGCCCCGATTCACTTCTCCCAATACCCCCCGGAAAGACTGAGATGAGCGCCGAGTTTTGAACGTTTTCCAACGCGCACACTCAAATACCTTGCCGTTGCCGATGGCGGGATGTGCGGGATCGATTTCTCAAGGATAACGGCGATTAGCCTCCCCGCCATCCGCGAGAATGCGCCAGCCTGAAAAGGCTGGCGCTTTGCGTTTCCGTGTCCGGCTCGCCCGTCAACCCCGATCCCGGCTGGGGCGGGCTTTGCATTGCCAGTTGCAGTCTCGATCTGTCTCGGTTACTAAACCGCCATGCGCTTTATTGGCGGTCTCATTGAGAAGCTCCAACGACATCCCAAACGGGTTGTCTTTCCGGAAGGGACCGAACCGCGGATCCTGCAGGCGGCACGGCAGTTTCACTCGCTTCGGCTTGGAATCCCCATGCTGCTCGGCGACCGCGGGGCCATCAAGGAGGCGGCGGCCCAACTCGAGGTTTCACTTGAAGGGGTGCGAATCATCGACCCGCAGCAGTCGGAAGAGCTGCCAAACTTCGTCAGGCGCTTCGAACTTCTGCGCCGCTACAAGGGAATCCAGGAAAGGGAAGCCCGCGAGGCCATGCTCCAACCCAACTACTTTGGAGCCATGATGGTGGCCATGCACCAGGCGGACGGGTTCGTCTCCGGTGCCAAGGAGTTCTCCGGGAGCGTGCTCCGTCCCCTGTTCCAGATCATCAAAGTCGCGCCCCGCATGCAAACCGCCTCGAGCTGCATGGTCATGGAGGTCGAAAACAGCCGGTTTGGAGAAAACGGCGTGATGTTCATGGCCGATTGCGGCGTGATCCCCGAACCCAATGTCGAGCAACTCTCCGACATTGCCGTCTCCACGGCACAACTGGCCCGTCAAATCCTCGGGTCCCGTCCCAGGGTCGCCCTGCTCTCCTATTCCACCAAAGGCAGCTCGACCCACGCCTCCCTCGGCCGGGTCAAGGCCGCCGCGGCGTTGGCCGTCAAAAAGGCCGCCGACCGGTTGATCGACGCCGATTTCGACGGCGAACTTCAGGTGGACGCCGCGCTGATCCCTGAAATCGCCTCCCGAAAACTTATCGACAGCAATGTCGCCGGCCGCGCCAACGTCCTCATCTTTCCTGACCTCAACTCCGGCAACATTGGCAGCAAACTCGTTCAGCACCTGACCCGGGCCAATGCCTACGGCCAGATTCTGCTGGGCCTCGACCGGCCAGCCGCGGATGTCTCCCGCGGATCAACTGCCCACGATATCCTCGGCGTCGCCACCATCGTCGGGGTTCAGGCCGTCGAATATCATAAACTCTATCCCGGCGCCGGCGAAAAGCTGCCGGGCGATTGAACATTTCGCCGTCGATGCCCGGAGGTGCGACCCGGCCCCCGGCGGCACAGGCCCAATTCCATTTCATGAACCGTACCACCCCGAGGGTGTTCATTGCCGCCACCCGCCAGAACGACGGAAAAACCACGCTCTCGCTCGGTCTGCTGGCGGCCTTGAAACAGGTCTACCCGCGCATCGGCTATATCAAACCGGTCGGACAACGCTTCATCGAGGTCGAGGAACAGAAGATTGACGAGGACTCTGTGCTCATGGACCGCGTCTACCAGCTGAACTGCCCCCTGGTCGACATGAGCCCGATCGCGGTGGAGCCGGACTTCACCCGTCGCTATCTCCAGAGCGCCAACTATGAGGCGCTGGTCAGCCGCATCAATAAATCCTTCGACCGGGTGGCGTGGGAAAAAGACTTCGTCCTGTGCGAAGGATCCGGGCATGCGGGAGTGGGGTCCGTCTTCGACCTGTCCAACGCCCGTGTCGCCAAAATCCTCGGCGCCAAAGTCATCATCGTCACCCAGGGCGGTATCGGCAAACCCATCGATGAAGTCTGCCTGAACCAGGCCCTCTTCGAGAAGGAGGGAGTCGAAGTGCTGGGGGTGATCATGAACAAGGTCCTCGGCAAAAAGATGGATTTCATCGCGGACTTCGCCCGGCGCGGGCTGCGGCGCAAGGGACTCGAATTGCTCGGTATCGTGCCACACCAGCCTTTGCTCTGCAGCCCCACCATGGGTCTCGTGGGCGAGGAACTCGGCGCTGAACTCCTCAACCAACCGCTCGACCAGGACCACCTCGTGGATGAAGTCGTGGTCGCCGCCATGGGCGTGCACAACGCCATGAGCTTCGTTCGCAACGGAGTTCTGATCATCACCCCCGGCGATCGGGAAGACATCCTCCTGGCCATCGCCGCGGAATTGGAAGGAGACGGGGCCACGGAGCTCGCCGGCATCCTGCTTACCGGCGGCCTGCTCCCGACTGAAACCGCCCTGAAAGTCATCCGGCGCATGCCCTTCCCGGTGCTGCTCACCCGGGCCGACAGCTACGGCGCCGCTTCGACTGTCCATACCCTCACCGTTAAGACCCGCCCCAACGACAAGGAAAAAATCTCGCTCATCCGTGATCTGATCGCTCAACACATCGACGTCGCCCGCATCATCGACACCCTGTAATATGACTGTTCTCCAGCACCTTAACCCCGCCCTGGCCACCCTCCCGGTCTACCAACCGGGCCGGCCGATCGAAGAAGTCGCCCGCGAATTGGGTCTCAACCCCGATACCGTCATCAAACTGGCCTCCAACGAGAATCCACTCGGACCCTCGCCCGCCGCGGTCCAGGCCATGAGCCAGGCCATCCGCACCGTGCACCTCTACCCCGATGGCAGCTCGTTCCACCTCAAACGACGTCTCGCTCAACAACTCGAACTGACCCCGGCCCACATTATCCTCGGCAACGGCTCGAATGAAATCCTCGAGCTCATCGGCCACGCCTGGCTGCAACCCGGAACGGACGCCGTGGTCTCCCAATACTGCTTTGCCGTCTACCCCATCGTGACCCATCTTTTCGGCGCCAACCTGATCACTGTGCCCGCGGTCCAATACGGCCACGACCTGCCCGCCTTGAAACGGGCCATCACCCCAGCCACTCGGGTCGTCTTCGTCGCCAACCCCAACAACCCCACCGGCACCCTCAATCCACCCGGCGCGGTCGCCGATTTCCTCAACGGCTTTCCCGACGACGTGGTTCTCGTCATGGACGAAGCCTACCTGGAATTCCTGGACGAACCGGCCGATCTCCTGCCCGAAATCCGCAACGGCCAACGGCGCAACCTCATCCTGGCCCGCACGTTCTCGAAAATCTACGGACTGGCCGGCCTGCGGCTCGGCTACGGCCTCGGACATCCGGAGACCATCGCCGCCCTCGAAAAGATCCGCGAACCTTTCAATGTCAACAGTGTCGCCCAAGCCGCCGCCCTGGCCGCCCTCGATGACTTGGAACATGTGGCTCGCACCCGGGAAACGAATCGCCAGGGACTCGAACAGTTCCACACCGGTTTCGCCAAACTCGGCCTGGCGTTCGTTCCGTCGGCCGCCAATTTCATGCTCGTTCGGGTCCAGGACGGCCAGCGCGTCTTCCTGGAACTGCAGAAACAGGGCGTCATCGTCCGCCCCATGGGAGGCTATCAATTGCCCGAGTGGATCCGAGTCAGTGTGGGCACCCCCGCCGAAAACGACCGCTGCCTGGCCGCACTTCGAAATGTCCTGAACCGTTCCTGAAGCCCGATCACCATGGTATCCTGACTGAAGCCGACCCGCTCAACCCCGCGATGATCTGAAGTGAAACCCACCGACCTCCGAGGCATCCTCCAATACGTCCCGCGTTTCCGCGAGAAAGCCTTCGTCATCTCCCTCGATGGCGCGATCGTCACGGATGAGAACTTCACCAACATCCTCCTCGATATCGCCGTGCTCCGCTCGCTCAATATCCGGGTGGTCCTGGTCCACGGGGCTTCGGCCCTGATCCGCGCCATGGCGGAACAGGAGCGGATTGTGCCCACCGACCTTGAAGGTTCGGGGGTGACCGACGCCGCGACGCTGCGCCTCTCGCTCACCGCGGCCAACCGTTTGTCGCATGAAATCCTCGAAGGCTTGAGCGCCAGCGACCTGCGCGCCGCCTGCACCAACGCCATCATCGCCCATCCCATGGGCATCATCCATGGGGTCGACCACCTGTTCACCGGCCGCGTCGAACGCGTCGACGTCGCCCTGTTCCAAACCTTGCTGCACGAGGGCATCATCCCGGTCGTACCCCCCCTCGGCTTCGACGGTGACGGCAAGACCTACCGGGTCAATTCCGACTCCGTCGCGGTCGAAGTGGCCAAAGCCCTCGGCGCCACCAAACTTATCTTCATTACCACCCGCGACGGGCTCTTTGCCGGCGACAAACTCATCCGCCAGATCCTGGTCGCCGATCTCGATCGACTCCTCGAACAATCGGCCCTGCGACCGGAATTTCACTCCAAGGCCACTCACGCCGCCGCCGCCTGCCACGCCGGCACACCCCGCGTCCATATCATCAACGGCCAGGTCGACGAAGGTCTCCTCGCCGAGGTCTTCTCCAATGAAGGCATCGGCACCCTGGTCTACGCCAACGAATACCAGCAGATCCGCCGGGCGCTCAAAAAGGACGTCCGCAGCATCTTGCTCCTCACCAAAGGATCCGTTGCCACCGATGAACTCGTGCGCCGGACCCGCGGTGGCATCGAGAAACGCATCGAAGATTACTACCTGTTTGAGATCGACAAGAACCCGGTGGCTTGCGTGGCCCTCCACGTTTACCCGGAACAGCGCAAGGGCGAACTCGCCTGTCTCTACGTCAACTCCTCCCACGAAAACCAGGGCATCGGCCAGAAAATGATCCAGTTCGTCGAGAACAAGGCCCGCGAGCTGGGCCTCGAATGCCTGATCGCGCTCTCCACCCAGGCCTTCACCTACTTCCAGTCCAAGGCCGGGTTCGCCGAGGGTTCCCCACTCGATCTGCCCCCCGGCCGCCGCGAGAAATACGATCAGAGCGGACGCAAATCCAAAGTCCTCGTCAAAAACCTCAAGCCGGCCAGCAGCCCGTCCTGACTCGCGACCTCACTCAACGTTGAAAATTGCCGCAGCCGGGCGTTTAATGAGGTTCGCAACCCTGCTATGAGACCCACTCCTCAACAGCCCAGCCGCCACCTCCCCCACCCCAAGGCGTTGTTACTCCGGCTCGTCCGCACCGTCGCCTGCCTGGGCCTGCTCCTCCTGCCAGTCATCGCTGGCGAAGTCCAACTGCGCGAAGCCATCCTGACTCTGCCCACCTACGGCGTCGGTGAACCCGATCGAAACCCGCGCTTTTATCAGGGGCGGACTTACCAGGGCGCGCGCGGCCCTTTCTATCCTTACCCGGTTCAGGATCATCTGACCGGCGAACGGTCGGAGCGGGATTGGAAGGCCGTTTACCTCGAGAACGATCACGTTCAGATCTGTGTCCTGCCGGAAATCGGGGGACGGATCTTCAGTGCGGTCGACAAATCCAACGGCTACGATTTCTTCTATCGTCAGCGGGTGATCAAACCCGCCCTGATCGGCATGCTCGGCGCCTGGATCTCGGGCGGCGTCGAGTGGAATGTCCCGCACCATCATCGCGCGTCGAGTTTCATGCCGGTCGACTGGACCCCTGAAGCACATCCCGACGGGAGCAAGACTCTCTGGGTGGGCGAGATTGAACGGCGTCATGGGATGAAATGGCAGGTGGGCATGACGCTGCATCCGGACATATCCCGCCTCGAACTGACGGTCAGACTGTTCAATCGATCCCCGGTCGCCCACTCGTTCCTGTTCTGGATCAACCCGGCCGTCCACGCCAACGAACACTACCAGGTCATCTTCCCGCCCGGCACCGAATGGACCGTGCAACATGCCAAGCCGGAATTCGCCAGCTGGCCCATCGCCCGTCAGGTTTATGGCGGCGTCGATTACAGCCGCGGTGTGGATATCAGCTGGTGGAAGAATCATCCTTCCCCCGTCTCCTTTTTCGCGTGGGATTCGAAGGAGGATTTCTTCGGCGGCTACGATCACGGGCGCCAGGCCGGGGTGGTCCACGTCGCGGATCACCACGTCGTTCCCGGCAAGAAGTTCTTCGAGTGGGGCAATGGTCCAACCGGTGAAATGTGGGACACGATTCTCACCGACGATGACGGACCTTACCTCGAGCTCATGGCGGGGGCTTACTCGGACAACCAGCCCGACTACAGCTGGATCCAGCCCGGTGAGGTCAAGCTCTGGAAACACTACTGGTTTCCGGTGCGGGACCTGGGCGGATTCAAGAACGCCAATATCGAGGGGGCGGTGAATCTCGAACTCCAGGAGCGCTCCCTGCTCCTGGCCTTCAATACCACCTCCCGGCACCCGGGCGCCCGGGTGAAACTCGACGCCGGTGACCGCAACCTGTTTGATCGCACGATCGACATCAGCCCCGATCACCCCTTCCAGATCAAGCTCCCCTTGGCGGACGGCGTCGATCCGCTGAGCCTGCGCGCTTCCTTGCTCGACCGGAACGGCCGCGAACTGATCGCGTTCCAACCCTCGCCCGCCGCCGACACCCCCATGCCGCTCCCCGTCGAACGGCCCCTTCCCCCCGCCGACATCGCTTCGCTCGAGCAACTGTTCCTTACCGGCTTGCGCATCGAACAGCTCTACAGCCCGGCGTTCGAACCCGATCCCTATTACGAGGAGATCTTGCGCCGCGATCCGCTCGATTACCGCGCCAACACCGCCTTGGGGATCCTTTACTGCAAACGCGGCCGATTCCACGCCGCCGAAGAGCGACTGCGAACCGCCGTCACCCAGTCCCGACAGAATTACATCCGCCCGAAGGAAACCGAGGCCGATTACTACCTCGGCGTCGCCCTGCGCGCGCAGGACAAGTTGCGCGAGGCGGAAGACGCCTTTCACGCGGCGGCCTGGAACCCCGCCTGGCGCGCTGCCAGTTGCTTCGCCCTCGCCGAACTCGCCTGTCTTCGCCGCGATTGGACCGGCGCGCTGGAACAAGTGGAACGCTCCCTGGCGCTCAATGCTCTGGACGCGCGCACCTTCGCCCTCAAGTCCTCCATCCTGCGACAAACCGACCGCGCCGATGAGGCCGTGGCGGCAGCCAAGGCCGCCCTTGCCCTCGATCCACTCGAATTCCGCGCCTGGAACGAGCTGGGGCCGGTGCGCGCCGCCCAATCCAGGATGCGCGACGACATCCAGTCCTATCTTGACCTGGCGGTCGAGTATGGCAACGGCGGCTTCAACCTCGAAGCCCTCGAATTGCTCGAGGACGCCGCCCATCTCCCAACGGACGTCGCCCATGGCCATGCGATGGTCTACTACTACTTCGCCTACTACGCGGAGGCCTTGGGCGATGCCGAGGCGGCCAGTCGCGCCCGACAACTGGCGCCGACGATGCCCGCCGATTATTGTTTCCCGCATCGCTGGGAGGCCGAGCCTGCCTTGCGCCAGGCGATCGAACGCGAGCCGGGGGATGCCCTTGCACCCTATTGCCTCGGTAACCTCCTCTACGATCATCAGCCCGAGGCGGCCATCGCCGCCTGGGAAATGTCGCGGAACCGCGATCCGCGCTTTGCTCTCGCGCATCGCAACCTCGGACTGGCCTTGGCCGCGGTCCGCGCGGATCTGCCTCAGGCCATCGCCAGCCTCGAACAGGCGGTGGCGCTCCATCCCAGCGACGCCCGGCTGCTCTATGAATTGGACCTGATCTGCGAAGCCGCCGGCGTCGATCCCGCCGCGCGCCTGGCCCGTCTCGAACAACACCTCGATGCGGTCCGCGCTCGCGACGACGCCCTCACCCGGCTCATCCTCCTCCTCACTCAGCAAGGTCGGAACGACCGAGCCCTCGAACTGCTCCGCAGTCGACAGTTCCACAATTGGGAAGGCGGCGGCGAGATCCGCGAAGTATACGTCGATACCCTCCTCACCCGCGGCTTGCGCGCGCTCGGCCGGGGCCAGCCCGAATCCGCACTCCGCGATTTCGAGGCGGCCCGGGAATTCCCCCGAAACCTGGCCGTTGGCCAACCGAAACGCGATGCCCGCCGGGTCCAGATTCTTTGTCTCATCGGCGACGCCCTGGCCGCGCTTGATCGCCCCACTGAAGCCAATCAGGCCTACACGATCGCCGCGGACGATTCCACCGCCCGCTCGGGTGACGCCGGATACTTTCGCGCCTCCGCCCTGTCGAAACTCGGCCGCCAGTCCGAGGCCGCCCGGCTCTTCGAATCGCTCATTGCCGACGGCCAACGGCTGCTGACCGCCCCCCCCGCGGCCGACTACTTCGCCAAGTTCGGCGAGAAGGAATCCGCCCGCGCTCGCGAGGCCCGGGCGCATTATTGGATGGCCCTGGGCGAGGCGGGGCTGGGCCGAACCGAAGCTGCAATCGGTGCGCTCGAGCGCGCCCTGCGGTCCAATCCCGCTCATCTCTGGGCCGGGACCCACTTCGAGCTGCTGCTTGCCCAACGCAGACCAAGGTAACCCACAACTGATCGAAACCGCTTTGCTCCCCATGAACCCGCACCTTGAACCCTGGAACATCCTGGCTGACGCGTTCCCCGCCGGCGATTTTGCCTCCGACCAACTCGAGTTCCTGATCGGCTACGCCATCCTCGCCCCCTCCAGCCACAACTCTCAACCCTGGCTCTTCCGCATCAACGCCATGGATCTCGAGCTGTTCGCCGACCGTCGCCGCGCCCTGCCCGTGGTCGATCCCCAGCAACGTGAACTCGCAATCAGTTGCGGCGCCGCCCTGTTCAACCTCCGCATCGCCGCCGAATACTTCGGCCATGAGTATCGGCTCGAGCTGCTCCCGGACCCGCAACAGCCCGATCTCCTGGCACGCTTCCACCTCGGTCTTTCCAGCGAAACCCGATCGGAAGACATCATCCTGTTCCACGCCCTGACCCAACGCCGCACCAACCGCAAGGCGTTCATGCCCGATCCGTTGCCCGACCAACTCCTGGCCGCTCTGACCGATGCCGCCCTCCAGGAAGGCGCCTGGCTCCGAATCATCGATGACGAACCGAACCGCCAGGCGGTCGCCAATCTCGTCGCCGAAGCTGACCGCGTCCAGTGGGCCGACCGCCACTTCCGCGAGGAACTGGCCCGCTGGGTTCGCACCCGGCCCGACGAAGCCCGCGATGGGCTCCTGGTTCAGGACATGGGCGTCAAGGACTGGCTGGCGTTCCTCGGCCCCGCGTGGATCCGCACCTTTGACCGGGGTGGCGGTCAGGCCGCCAAGGATCAGGATATCGCCCTGCATTCGCCCGTGCTGGCCGTGCTCGGCACGACCGCCGACGACACGAACGCCTGGCTGTCGGCGGGGCAGGCCTTGCAGAGTCTGCTGCTCCGCGCGCGGGCCGATGGCGTTTGGGCTTCTTTTCTTAACCAACCCATCGAAGTCGAGTCACTCCGGCCACAACTCGCCACCACGGTGGGAGTGGAGGGTTTCCCGCAAATCCTGCTGCGTCTGGGCTATGGCGCCGATACCGCCCCCAGCCCCCGTCGAACGGTGCATGAAGTCATTCTAAAACACGCCGGCCGCCACGCCTGACCTTTCCAGGAGGGGCGAGCTACCGCGAGCCCGCCCTTTCAGTTCACCGGCGTAACCGTCCACACCCAATCGCCTTTTTCCATGCCCTGGGAGTATCCGTCCACTGGCCGGCTGTCGGTCGGGCGCTCCACCACCGTGCCGCCTTCGTCGATCTGATTCCAACCCACCGAGTAGAGCACATAACGATTGCCGTCCTGCCGACGGTAGCGCAACGGCCGGCCATCGATCAGGTCTACCGGCACCCGCGCGATCCAGTCGGGCACCAGCTGCTCCAGGCTCTCCGGCATCTGCCGGCGGGCCAACCGATAACGTTCGATGGCGCACGCCGTGGCAGCCAGATCCAACGCGCTTTGCGCATACGCATAGCGCCGCGTCACCTCCTCCGCGGTCGCCCCGCCGCGTGGCATGAGGAACGTCGCAAAAAATGGATCCAATGACGGGGGTCGATACACCCAATCCCGCTCGATTTGCCGGGTGACCTCCACAAATGCCCGGCGCTGGTCGGCGGCAACCGCGTATTCGGCTATCTCACGGCTGAGTCGGTACAATCCGACTTGGTTCTGCAGCAGCCAACCGCTCGGGTATATGAATCGCGCGCCCGCAATCAGCATCCGGCTGGGCCACTCCTCCGTGAGATCAACCGGCGGCACCCTGGATCGCACCGGAAAGAGTTTCTCACTGAGATCGATCAACAGCAGCAGTTCCATTCGAACCGCCTGCCGATGCTCCCGCAGCAGGTCAGGGCGTGACAACTGCGCCTGCAATGCCGCCAATTGCGCCTCGGACCATCGTTGACGGTTGATGCCCTCCCAGATCGGCTGGATCGTCGCCAGTAACAGCGTTAACCGCTGACGCTCCAGCAGCGGCTCCTGTCCCACCAAATCCGCAATCCGCCCCAACCGCTCGATATCAGCCAGACCTCGGCCGGAGGCTCCATCCGCCACCGCCGCCACCGCTCGCAACCGAAAGGCCGTCGCCATCGCCCGAAACAAGTCAAGCTTGCGCGGCAGGGTCTGGTCGAATAAACCGCGATCATAGGGGAGCTCGAACCGGGCATACGGCCTCTCAGCCGCGGCACTCAATTGCTCCAACTCCGCTGCGAACACCTCCCACGCTTCGAGGAACTGTTCGGCCGATAGGCTTCCGCTGTCTCGCGCGGTGCCTGCCGAGGGCAGGAAATACTCAAGACAAACCCCCAGATCGACCGGCCGTTGAGTTTCCCAGTTTCCGCCCCCCGGGTTCGGCACCGGTTTAACCAACCGCTGCAAAGCCGCCTGACTCGAGCCGCTGGACGATTCCTCCCACCACTCGCTAATCAACGGCAGCTCGGCGAAGTTCTCCGCTTCCGCCACGCCAAACGGTTCCATCCCGCGCAATACCACCGGTTGCCCACCTGCCTCGGCCTCCAGTCTCTCCCAGGCACGATGCCCGCGCCAGCGCTCGACCACGTAAAACAACACGATCAACGACACCGCGAAGAGTGTCGCCCAGACGTATCCTCCGACGGCGAAACGGTCGAACAGCCGACCTATCCCCCGGCGAACGGCGCAACCGCCCACCACCGCGATCGCCAGCACCAATGCCGTCGTACTCCAACCCTCCAGGATCGTCCGCACCGTGACCTTCGGGATTATCAACCCGGCGAAAAACAACAGGATCGTTGTACCTACCGCCAGCAGCGCCACCAGCCACAGCGCCAACGCCAACAGTGACACGCCTCTGAGCAAACGATGGCCCGCTTTCATACCGGCTCCCTGGTCGTGATCAACCATTCCATCACCACCCGCACTTCTCGTATTGTGGGCACCGCGGTCCCCGGGTTGGCCGAGCTCACCGGCGGCGTGTTGAGATGGATTCCAATGGTCGCCAACCAAATCAACACCAACGAAACCGGTATCGCCCGGCCCAGACCCAGCCAACCCTGGCCGGCGGACAGCGGATCAGGTGGCCGCACTGCTCGCCGGGCCGTTGTCGCCTCGGCCTGGATGGCCCTCTGCCACTGGTCCGAAAGGGCCGTGGGCACCTTGGTTTCCGGCAGACTCCCCTCCCAGACCTGCAACTGCTGTCTGATGCCATCCAGTTCAGCGGCGTAGTATCTGCAGTCCGAGCACACCCCCGAATGCCGCTTGAGCCAGGCACGCTCGGGTTCCGTCAGACAGCCCGCGGACGCCAGGCGCGCGAATTTTCGCGCGCGCCGGCAATGAAATCGAAACCAGTTCACAAGGATGTATCCCTTCGCAGCTCAGCCAGGTTCATTCGCCGCAGCTTTTCCAGGGCATAGTGCAACCTCGACTTGACGGTGCCAACCGACGAGCCCATGACCGCGGCAATCTCCGCCAACGACGCCCCTTCGAAGAAACGCAGCAAAACCACCTGCCGCGGAGCGGGTGGCAGAGCCATCACCAGGTGGCGGATCCGGCGCAATTGCTCCGCCCGGCGGGCCGCGGCGTCAGGCGGTTCATCGCTGGCGGGAAGGCGGCTCAGGGAATGGCTCCGGCTGCGCGCCTGATCGGCTGGCAATTGACTTAGCGGCAGCGGACGGCTGGCTGCGGCTCGAACCGCCTTCTGATGGCGATGCAGCAGAATCGCGTAAAGCCAGGTGGAGAGCCGGCATTGGCCATTGAACCGGCCCAACGAACGCCACGCCTCGATCAGCGTCTGTTGCACCAGGTCTTCGGCGCCGCTGAGATTATGACTTAGCGCGATTGCCTGATGCAAAAGCCGACCCTGCAGCGGCTCCAGCAACGCACAGAAAGCCTCCGCACTCCCGTTTCGCGCCTGACAAAGGAGTTGGTCTTCCGCGAACCCTGCCTTGACGGGACTGGGAATGGCCATCTAATGAGAGAATCCCCTATTGCCGTCCAAAGGTTCAAGGGAAAGAAAACCGATTGCTCCAACCCACCCCCCCCGCAACCCACGGCCCAACTCCTTCCATCCGCCCGCCTTCAACCCCACACATCCCGATTGCCTACTGACAGCGGCGAAGACATACTCCGCGCACATTATGAATCCATCAGGCATGAATCGGCGCGGGTTCATCGGCTCGCTCGCCGCCTTCGGTATGGCAGGTGTCGTCGGGTCCGCCAGTGACCGGCCACCAGCCTCGCCGCGAAAACTCCGGTTGGGCTTCGACAATTTCTCGATCCGCGACTTCAAATGGAAAGCCCCGCAATTGATCGATTACGCGGCCTCGCTGAAAGTCGAGATCCTGCTGTTATCCGACCTCGACGTTTACGAAAGCCTCGAGCCGGATTACTTGAAGGGTATTCGCGCCCGGGCGGACGCGGCCGGGATCCAGTTGCACGTGGGCACCGGCAGCATTTGTCCCACCTCCACCTCCTACAACGCGCAGCGCTGGGGTCCCGCGGTCGAGCACGCGCGACTGTTATTGCGCACGGCGCAACTTCTGGGCAGCCCGGTCGCCCGCTGCTATCTCGGCAGCCGTCGCGAACGCGAGGGTGACGGCGGGATCTACCCGCATATCGAAGCGACCGTGAAGGTGCTCAAAGCGGTCCAAGGCCAGGCGGAAGCCGCGGGTGTCAAGTTCGCCGTCGAGAACCATGCCGGAGATATGCAGGCCTGGGAGCTCGCCGGCTTGATCCAGGCCGCCGGCACCAGTTACGTCGGCGCCACCCTCGACCCCGGCAACGCCGTCTGGACCCTGGAAGATCCCATGGTCAACCTGGAACTGCTCGGACCCCACACCGTTACCACGGGAATCCGCGACAGCATGGTCTCGGAAACCGCTACCGGCGCGCACGCGATGTGGACCAACATGGGACAAGGACAGACCGATTGGCCGGCTTACGTGAAACGATTCCGGGAGCTTTGCCCGACCGATGCCTTCGTGCTGGAGATCATCTCCTATAAATGGGGAAGCGAGATGCCCTATTTACAGCCCGCGTTCTGGGATCGCTTCCCGCGCGCGCGCGCCAGTGAGTTCGCCCGGTTCGTGGCACTGGCCAAAGGTGGGAGCGAAGTGCAGCCTCCGCCGGGGCGCCCCGCCGGTCCGGAGCCGGCTCAGCAAAAGTTCGACCTGGAGGAGAGCCTTAGGTATTGCCGGGAAGTCTTGGGGATCTGAGGGAACCGGCCCTCATTCCTTGCCCAGCAGCACGCTCAGCCGATCGCGATAACTACGGCTCAGACTCACACGGGTGCCGTCGTTCAGAATCACCGCATACTCCCCGTGGAAGAGCGGCTGCAATTCACGCACCCGGTCGAGATTAACAATGGTGGAACGGCTGATGCGAAGGAACCGATCGGGTGGCAGCCGGTGTTCGAAACTGTTCATCGTCTCACGCAGCAGGTGCGCGGCTGACCCCACGTGGAGACTGACATAGTTGTCCGCCGCTTCCACCCAATCGATCTCCTCCGCCTTGAGCAGGATGACCCGTCCACCCGCCTTCACCGCGATGCGATCCTGGAACTTGTTTGTCCCGGGACCACGCAGATCCGCCAGCAACGAACTCAACCGCGCGTCAATATCCTCGCTGCCCCGCCGGGCCAGCCATTGCCGAGCCCGGCCGACCGCGGCCTGAAACCGCTCCTGATCGAATGGCTTCAGGAGATAGTCCAGGGCGTGCACCTCGAACGCCCGCAACGCAAACTGGTCGTGGGCCGTGACAAACACGATGGCCGGCATACGCGTCGGATCCAGCTGCGACAGCAGCCCAAATCCATCGAGCTCCGGCATCTGCACGTCCAAAAACACCAGGTCCGGCTTCAACTCCCGGATCGCGGCCAACGCCGACACCCCGTCCTCGCATTCGCCCACGACTTCAAGGTCCTTTTCGTCGCCCAAGAGCTGCGCGATGCGCTCCCGGGCGAGCGGCTCATCATCTACGATCAACGTGCGGACTTTGGCCATAACTTAAACTCGCGGCAGCCCGATCTCCCGCCGGACACCGGCGGCGCGGCGGCACCTGTGGTTCAGGCCTCCGCAGATCGGCATGCTGGATCATGCAGTCTGGCGACGGGGCCGTCAACGCTCCGGTGCCCGACGAAAGGGCATGATCACTTCCACCACCACCCCGCCCTCGCTTCCGTTGCGCAATTCGAACGTATGGGATTCGCCGTAGAGTTCCTGCAGCCGGGCACGCGTGTTGGCCAGGCCGATCCCCTTGCGCCCGCCCGGCTGCGCCGGCAGCCCGGGGCCATTGTCAACCAGCGTGAGCCGCAGCCGGTCGCCCTCGCATCGGGCGCGCAGCTCGATCAGGCCGGGTCTGCTCCGGCGTTCGATCCCGTGCTTGATCGCGTTCTCGACCAGCGGCTGCAGGATCAGATTCGGCACGAGGGCGTCCAGCGTTTCGACCGGCACTTCCAGCCTCACCGTCAGCCGGCTGCCGAATCGCGTCTTCTCGATCTCGAGGTAGCGTTCGAGAAAGGCGAGCTCCTGGCGGAGCGTGACCTCGTGCTCGTCCGTGCTTTCCAGCGCATAGCGCAACAGGTCGGCCAGACGCGTGATCATGCGATCGGCCCCCTTGACGTCCTTGTGCATCAACGACGCGATCGCATTGAGCGTATTGAACAGAAAATGGGGGTTCAACTGCATCTGCAGCGCCTGGAGCTTCGCCTGGGCCAGGCGCTTCTCCAACTCCGAGGCCCGCAAGGCCCGCTCCTGGTACTGCCGGTAGTAGGCAAATGCATGGCTCACGCTCACCATCACCCAGTAAATCAACAGGTTGAAGTGAACCGTCTTCACCACCAGCGGATTGAATGCCTCCGCAAAACTCACCGGCACACCGCTCACGCCGCTCTGCACCTGCCCCAACCACGCCCGGAGCACCATGTAAACCAGCGCGCACAGAACGCTGGCCACCAGGTGAATCACCACGCTCCGCGTCCAGCGAACATCGTCAAACCGAAACCGGCGCGCCAGTTGAACGATCGGCACCGATAACAGCGCCCACACATACCAGTCCCCCAGCGACCACGTCACCGCCTGCCCCCACGATACCGGCCGGCCCGCCTTCAAACTCGAAAGGTAAAACTGACTGGCAAACGATAACCCTATGATCGTCCAAAACACAAACGCCAGCCCCACCCGGACCGACCACTGTCTTCGCGCGCTCGACGACATGCCGCGCCTATTTCGGACTTATCCTGTCCAAATGAACAGCCCGAAAAATGACCCCCCAGCACATTCTCCGCGGCAATACCTGCATCACAGTAATACTCGATTTCAGTCCCGGCTCAGGCAACACTACCCCCGCAACCAACATGATCATCTCCCGTTCCACCCTGCTGGCGATCGCCCTCGCGATCACGGCGGCCGGCTCCGATACCCTCCCGGTCCCCCCCGCCACTCCCCAGAGCCTGGCAGCCTCAGTCCGGCAACACCTCGTTCAAGACCGCTTCGCCCGGGCCTTCTGGGGCATCAAAATCGAATCGCTCGACACCGGCCAGATCCTGTTCGAACACCACGCGGACAAACTTCTAAAACCCGCTTCCAACGCCAAGCTCTTCACGGCGGCGCTCGCCCTGGATCGCCTGGGACCCGACCGACGACTCCGCACTTCCTGCTTCGCCCGTCAACTGCCCTCGCGCTCAGGAACGTTGCCCGGGGATCTTTACATCTACGGGCGGGGCGATTTCTCGTTCGCCGCCCGATTCCACGACGGCGACTACTCGGCTTCGCTCGCCCCACTCGTCGAAACCCTCAAACAAACCGGCATCCGCCGAATCCGCGGCGGACTGGTCGGCGATGCCACTTACTTCAACGGCCCGCCCTTCGGCGCGGGTTGGACCTGGGACGATCTCCAGCACTACTACGGCGCGGAGGTGTCGGCCCTCACGCACGAGGATAACGTGGTGGATCTGTTCTTCCGGCCCGGCCCCAAGCTGGGTTCCGGCTGCAGTATCGAGACCCGCCCCCGGACTTCCTACCTCACTTTCGTGAATCGCACGACCACCGCCAGCGCCGACAGCACCCGGGCACTTCAACTCCACATTCCGCCGGGCGAAAACGTGGTCTATGTGACCGGTCACCTCCCGCTTGGCACCACCAATTGGATCGACGCCGCCCCCGTCCGCAACGCCCCGCTTTGGTTTGTCAGCCAGCTCCAGGACCAACTCGAGCAACACCAGATCCGCGTCGGTCGCCCGCCCCGCACGGTCGATTGGCTCTCCCCACCGAGCGAACGACCGCACTACGGTCAGCTCGTCGAAGTCGCTACAGTCGAATCACCGCCACTGAGTGAGTTGGTCCGACAAATGATGAAATCCTCCCAAAACCTCTACGCCCAGTCGCTCTTCCTGCAAGTCGGTCAGCACCGCCAATCGCTCCAGAACCCGTCCCCGGAACCGCCCCAAACCACCGAACAGGCCGCCATGGCCGAGTTGACCGCGTTCCTCGCGGAAGCCGGGATTCCCGCGGGATCCGTCAACCTCGATGAAGGTTCGGGCCTGTCGCGTCGCGCCCTGGTTACGCCCAACGCCATCGTCGAATTGCTCAAATACATGGACCGTCACCGGAACGCCGACCTGTTCCGCGCCAGCCTGCCAATCGCCGGCGTCGACGGCACCCTCAGCCGGCGCATGAACCAAACGGCCGCCCAAGGCCGCGTGCAAGCCAAGACCGGCACCCTGGCCCACGTATTTGCTCTGTCCGGCTATGTCACGACCGCGGCGGGAGAAAGACTGGTCTTCTCCCTGATGCTCAATAATATCTCCCCGGCATCCAATGCCGAAGCCCGCTCCGACCTCGATCACCTCGCCATCTTGCTGGCCTCGCTCGATGAGCGCACCCGCCCCGCCTCGGTCGATCCGGGAACCGCGCGATAATGAGCACGGGACCGCGACATGATCTGCCCGGTCCCGTGTCACTCAGCGAACCGGTCGTTTGGGTTGAGCGGACCGCTAGAGAAATGGCTAAGATCAGCTTTGATGCCAAGGTTTACCGGCATCATCTCATACCGTTGAACTCAAAGAACTTGTAAAAGTGCACCGGCTCCGCACCCGCCATACCCCGGGTCGCATCCGCATTGCGACGCAATGGAACCGCATTGCAGAGCGGCCCGGCTCCAATAGGTCGTCTCCTTCAACAGCTCAAAGCACTTCCGGATGCGGTTTCTCCGGATCGATGCCCAGATCCTTGATCGCCCGCGCCACAACGTCCCGACCCACCTTGCCCTGCTTGGCCAATCCGTAAAGCGTGGCGATGACCGTGGACTCGGCATCGACTTCAAAAAACCGCCGGAGCTGCTCACGGGTGTCACTTCGGCCAAATCCATCCGTGCCCAAAGTCGTTAATCCGCCGGGCACCCAGGATGCAATCTGGTCCGGCACGATTTTCATGTAATCCGACACGGCGACGAACGCTCCTTGCTCGCCCTCGAGAATCGATTCGACATAGGATTTCCTGGGCTTGGCCGTGGGATGCAGCATGTTCCAGCGCTCGACGCGCAGCGCATCGGTCCGCAGCAGCTTGTAGCTGGTCGCGCTCCAGACATCCGCCGAGACACCGTAACGATCCGCCAGGATCTCCTGCGCCGCGAGCGCGGACCGCAGGATCGGGCCACTGCCGAACAGGTGGGCCTTGTGCGCCTGTTTGGCCGGACCGGCCCGGAACTTGTAGAGGCCTTTCAGAATGCCATCCTCGACTCCGGCAGGCATGGGAGGCATGGCATAGTTCTCATTATAGAGCGTCAGATAGTAAAAGATCTCCTCGTTTTCCTGGTACATGCGGCGCAATCCCTCCTGGATGATCACCGCCACCTCGTAGGCAAAAGCCGGATCGTAGGTCAGCAACGTCGGGATCGTCGCCGCCAGCAAATGACTGTGCCCATCCTCATGCTGCAACCCCTCACCGTTGAGCGTGGTGCGCCCGGCGGTCGCGCCCAGCAGGAACCCCTTGGCTTTGATGTCACCCGCCAGCCACATCAAATCCCCAATCCGCTGAAAGCCGAACATCGAGTAGTAAATGAACAGCGGAATCATGTTCACCCCGTGCCCGGCATACGCCGTCCCGGCCGCAATGAATGACGACATCGCCCCCGCCTCGGTGATCCCTTCCTCGAGGATCTGACCGTCCTTGGCCTCGTGGTAATAGAGAAGCGAAGCGCGGTCGACCGGTTCGTAAAGCTGCCCTTGATGGGCGTAAATGCCGATCTCCCGAAATAGCGCGTCCATGCCAAACGTGCGGGCCTCGTCGGGGATGATCGGGACAATATGCCGCCCAATCCGCTTGTCGCGCAGCAAATGGCTCAGCAACCGCACAAAGGCCATCGTGCTCGAGACCTCCGATTGCCCGGAGCCTTTGTGAAACTCGGCAAATGCCGAGCGCGGCGGTATGGTCAGCGGCGCGGCCGTGGGCTTGCGCCGCGGCAGAAAGCCGCCTAACGCCTTGCGCCGTTCCAGCAAGTATTGAATCTCCGGACTGTCGGGCGCCGGCCGGTAGAACGGCGTGTCGACAATCTCCTCGTCCTTGATCGGCACGTTGAACCGCAGCCGAAACTCCCGCAGCTCCTTTTCGTTCAGCTTCTTCTGCTGATGGGAAATGTTCCGCCCTTCCCCGGCCTCTCCCAGGCCGTAGCCCTTGATCGTTTTGGCCAGGATAACCGTCGGCTGACCACGATGTTCAACCGCGGCCTTAAAAGCCGCGTACACCTTGCGCGTATCGTGGCCACCCCGCAGGAGCTTCCGAATCTGATCGTCGGTCAGATGGTTCACCAACTCGAGCAATTCCGGGTATTTCCCGAAGAAATGCCGGCGCGTGAAGCTGCCCGGTTCCACCGAATACTTCTGGTAATCGCCGTCGACCACCTCGCCCATGCGCTTGACCAGCAGTCCCTGCGCGTCCCGGGCCAACAGCTCGTCCCAGTCCGAACCCCAAATCACTTTGATCACGTTCCAACCCGCACCGCGAAACAGGGCTTCCAGCTCCTGAATGATCTTGCCGTTCCCCCGCACCGGCCCGTCCAGGCGCTGCAAGTTGCAGTTCACCACCCAGACCAGATTGTCCAGATTCTCCCGCGACGCCAGCGTGATCGCACCCAAAGACTCCGGCTCGTCCGATTCCCCATCGCCCACAAAACACCAGACTTTCGGCTCTTCCTCACCCACGAGTTTCCGCGCCTTGAGATACCGGTTAAATCGGGCCTGGTAAATCGACATGATCGGCCCGAGCCCCATCGACACGGTCGGGAACTGCCAGAACTCCGGCATCAAATAAGGATGCGGATAGGACGACAACCCGCCGCCCTCAGCCAACTCCTGACGGAAATGCTGCAAATGACGCTCGTCGAGCCTGCCCTCGAGAAACGCCCGCGCATAGTTCCCCGGCGTGGCGTGTCCTTGAAAGTAAATCATGTCCGCCGGCCGGTCACCGTCTCCTCCACGAAAGAAATGATTGAACCCCACTTCATACAGCGTCGCCGAGGACGCAAAGGTCGAGATATGCCCCCCCAGCCCGCTGTGCTTGCGATTGGCATTCACCACCATCGCCATCGCGTTCCAGCGGATCAGGCTCTTGATCCGGTGCTCCGTCGCCCGATCGCCAGGAAACGGCGCCTGTTCCTCCACCGGAATCGTGTTGACGTATGGCGTGGTGGCCGTGATCGGCAGCGGCAATCCCCCACGCCGCAGGTTCTCCACCAGCCCATGCCACAAGTAAGCCGCGCGATCCGTACCCTGCTCCCGTAACAGTCGATCCAACACATACTGCAGCGATTCCATCCATCGCCGCTGCTCATCGCGCGCGGCGACCGTTGGGTTCGTGGCCGATATGCCCGTCTCTTTCGTTTTTGGCTTCACTTTTGATCCATTCCCAGTTTGATCCTCGATCTGCCCGAAAGGCGGCACTGCAACCCGCAGGCCGCCGCCAGGTCGGACCAAAACACGGATGAGTATGTTGGCCAGAACCACCGAAAGGCAACCAATATAGCAACACCCGCCGCCACCCAGCCACACCTCCCATGGATTACCTGGACCAAACCTGGCCAACCCCGGCCGAGAACCTCGCCGTCGATGAGGCCCTCCTCGATGCCGCCGAGGCCGGTGAACGCGGTGAAACGCTCCGCTTCTGGGAAGCCCCCGCCCATTTCGTCGTCCTCGGCCACTCCAACTGCCTGCTTAGCGAGGTGGATGCGACTGCCTGCGCCGAACTCGGCGTTCCCATCCTGCGACGGTGCAGCGGTGGCGGCGCGGTCCTCCAGGGTCCCGGCATCCTCAGCTACGCACTGGTCCTTGACCTCAAACGTCACCCCGAACTGGTGGCCGTTTCCCAGGCCAACCAGTTCATCATGTCCAGGAACGCGCGCATCCTCTCGGAGGTCCTGGGCCAGGAAACGCGCCTCGAAGGCATCACCGATCTCGTCATCGCCGGCCGCAAAGTCTCCGGCAATGCCCAGCGCCGAAAACGTCATTTCCTCCTCTTCCACGGAACCCTCCTCCTGGCCCCGGATCTGAAGCTCATGGAACGGGTCCTGGCCATGCCCTCGCGCAGACCCGACTACCGAGCCAACCGCGGTCATGCGGATTTCCTCGGAACCATCCCCGTGAAACCGGAGGCTCTCAAGGCCGCCTGGCGTCAGGCATGGGGGGCAACTCCTTCCGGAAAGAAAATCGACTCCACCCAGTTCGCTCAACTGGTCACCAACAAATACAGTCTCCCGTCCTGGAACAGGAAGTTCTGACCGCTCCCGCCCCCGGCAACCGCGACAAACCAACCCTCTTCGCCCGCGCCGACCGCCTACCCAATCTGTCGGACGGCATTGGCCGAACCAAACGGATTCGGCACCCGCAGCGTGCACTCGGGATCGTCACGCCAGGTGCCATCCACCAGAAATCGGTAATGATAAGTGCCCGGCCCCAGCTCGACTTTGGTGCGCCAGACACCCTGATCATCCTTCTTCAGGTTGATCGGCTTCTTCTGCCAGTGCGTAAAATCCCCGACCAGTTGCACGCTGGTCGCGGCCGGTGCGTTGAACGAGAAGACCTGATCCATGTTTTTCCTTGTGGCTTTCTTCGCCATAACCTGCCGCTAACTTAGACCCATTCCCGGTGGAATCAAGCCGTCCCGCCAGCAACTTCCCCGCACCGCATTTCGCCCAACTCCATCCTCAGCGCCCCACGTCTACGCCCCGGCGGACCCCGTCTCTCCTGGTTGCGCGATGCTCTCCACCACGCCACTCTGCAACCGGGTTCGCAATCGTTGTCCCGCAACCACCTCTTCCGCGACCCGCAACAAACGCCCACTCGCCGCATCCATGGTGATTGAATAGCCGCGGTCCAGCACTTGCAACGGCGACAATAACCGCAGCCGCGCTTCGGCCGTAGCCAACCGATGCCGCAGCACTGTGAACCGGGCTCGGCTCGCCGCCCGCAATCGCGCCCCGATTAAACCGACCGCCTCAGACTGACGGGCGATCCGGCGGCTGGGCCTGACCGCCTGCAATCGCATCACCGCGTGCCGGTGGAGTTCCTCGCGGCGTTTCCAGCCGCTCCGAACCCGCCGACCCAGGTCGGCCATCAGATCATCCAATAACTGCAACCGATCGTTGAGCACTCGCCGTGGATGCAAATATCCGAACCGCTGTCTCAACTGATCGAACTCGGCCTGCGCCGCGGCGACCCGGCGCGCCACCCATTGCCTGAGCCGCACCGGCGCTTCCTCGAGCCAGGGACGGACGGCAAAGACCGATTCCGTGATCAATTCGGCGGCGGCGCTCGGAGTCGCCGCCCGCAGATCAGCCGCAAAATCACTGATGGTAAAGTCGATCTCGTGGCCCACGGCCGAGATCACCGGCAAAACCGACTCGTGAATGGCCCGAGCCACGCACTCCTCGTTGAACGACCAGAGGTCCTCCATACTGCCCCCACCACGGGTCAGCAAGATCAGGTTCAATCCGGCTCCAACCCCGGGCTGGCTCGACCAGGCGTTGAGCCTCGCCACCGCCGCCGCAATCTCAGCCGCGGCCCCCTCCCCCTGCACCCGACACGGCGCCAGCACAATCTCCAGGCTCGGATCCCGCCGCGCGATGACGTGCAAAACGTCCCGTATCGCCGCTCCTGTCGGCGACGTCACCAGTCCAATCCGCCTCGGAAACCTGGGCAACCCCCGCTTGCGCTCCGGGGCAAACAACCCTTCCGCGCTGAGCTTCTGCTTCAGCTTTTCAAACGCCACCTGCAGCGCCCCCACCCCCTGGACCTCGATCGATCTGACCACCAACTGGTACTGCCCCCGCGGCTCGTACACCGTCAGATCCCCCTGGGCCACCAGCTTCTGCCCATCTCGCATCAGCTCCCGATCCCGGATCGACGTGCTCCGCCACAGCACGCAGCTCAACTGCGCACCCGCGTCCTTCAGAGTGAAATAAACATGTCCCGAACTCTGCACCCGGAGATTGCTCACTTCGCCAGTCACCGTGACCGGTCCAATCTGCTGTTCCAGCAACCGCCGAACCCGCGCGGTCAACTCGGTGACCGTGAACACCACCCGGGCTGGCGCCGCTAGCGGGAGCTCGCCAAATTCCCATTGCGTTTGCGTTTTCCGACTCATGCCCGCCCCTCCGATACCGGCAACAACTCCGATACCCGCCGGATCGCCCGGGCTCGCCCGCTCGCATCCTCAACTTCCACCAAGGCCCCCTGGAGCATGACCCGTCCCTTGGCCACTTCAAAACGCTGCGGCTGCAAGGTTGTGAACCGACGGATCACCGGCTCAATCTCACGCCCCAGCACACTCTCGTGCGGCCCGGTAAAACCCGCGTCGCTCAAATACGCCGTCCCTCCCGGAAACACCTGTTCGTCGGCCGTCTGAACGTGCGTATGCGTCCCCACCACCGCCGACACCTTGCCGTCCACCATCCGCCCAAACGCGATCTTCTCCGAAGTCGCCTCGGCGTGAAAATCCACGAAAATCACCGGCGTTGACGCCCGTAGCTTCTCAATCTCCGCCAGGCCAACCAGAAAAGGATTGTCCAGCGCCGCCATGAAGGTGCGTCCCTGCAGATTCAGCACCCCAACCGGCGGATGACCCGGCACGGAAATCAAGGCGCTGCCCTGGCCTGGCGTGCCGGCCGGATAGTTCAAGGGCCGGACAAATCGCGGCTCGCCACTCATCAGGTTCATCACCTCCTTTTGATCCCATAGATGATCGCCACTGGTCAGCACATCCACCCCGGCATCGAACAACTCGTTGGCCGTCGCCACCGTGATCCCCGAACCACCCGCCGAGTTCTCGCCGTTGGCAATCACCACGTCCACAGCCAGTGCCCGCCGCAACCCCGGCAGCAACCGCCGCACCGCCCGCCGCCCCGGCTCACCCACCACATCCCCAATGAAAAGTATATTCACCGCCGCGAGCGTAAGCCAAACCCGACACCTGCGAAACCCAAAGTTTGATCCGGCATCGGCCTCAAGCGGATCGATATGGCCCGCGTCATGGCCGCGCGATCGTGATTGTGCCCGGCGCCGGCTTTGGCTAGATTCACGGCCAAGCCACAACAACGCGCGAATGCCCGATGCCCAGTCCAGAGACCCGAACGCATACTTACCCCAACCGCCAACCCATGAAACTTGATCCCCGACTCACCCGACGTGGTTTCATTCAAACCGCCGCCACCAGTTCGATCGCCCTGGGCTGGCTCGGCAGCGGACGCCCCCCCATGGCACTGGCCGCCGACGCCTCCAAGCCGGCCATCCTCGGCGGCATACCGGTGCACCAAGGCGGCTGGACCCCATGGCCGCAATGGGACCAGAGCTGGGAACCCCAGATGCTCAAAGTCTTCCGCAGCGGCCGCTGGTTCCGCGGTTCCGACGAACGGGTGGCCGAATTCGAGCGGAGCTACGCGCGCTTGCTGGGAGCCAAACGCTGCCTGGCCACCGCCAGCGGCACCACCGCGCTGATTGTCAGCCTCCACGTCATGGATGTGGACGCCGGCGATGAGGTGATCGTCTCACCCTACACCTTCATCGCCACCTACAACGCGATCCTCAACCGCCGCGCTCTGCCGGTGTTCGCCGACACCGACCCCGCCACCATGACCCTGGACCCGGCCACCATCGAAAGCCGCGTCACCGAACGGACGCGGGCAATCATGCCGGTGCACATCTTCGGCATGCCCTGCGAGATGGAGGCCATCACCCCACTCGCCCGCAAACACAAACTGGCGGTCATCGAAGACGCCTGCCAGGCCTGGCTCGCCGAATACCGGGGCCGCAAGTGCGGACTCCTGGGCGACCTCGGCTGCTTCAGCTTCCAGGAATCGAAACACCTGCCTTCCGGCGAAGGCGGCGCCGTGATCAGCCTCAACGAGAACTTGATCGACAAGTGCGACTCCTTTCACAACTGCGGCCGCGCCGCCGGCTCCAACCAGGGCAACGGCTATTTCACCCGCGGCGAAAATTACCGCATGACCCAGGCCCAGGCGGTCATGCTCATCCAACAACTCGATAAACTCGTCCGCGAAACCGAAACCCGCCGCGCCAGCGCGGATTACCTCTCCGCCAACCTCGGCCAGATCCCCGGCATCATTCCGGTGCGCCTGCCGGAGAACTGCCGACCCGCCTGGCACCTCTACCCGTTCCGCTACGAGCCCGCCCACTTCAACGGGCTGTCGCGCGACCAATTCGCCCGGGCCATGGCGGCCGAAGGTGTCCCCTGCGGCGGCATCTACCGGGAGCAATACCACGAGGGCCTGCTGGACGAGGCGATCGCCTCACGCGGGTTCAAACGGCTCTGGAGCGCTGACCGCCTCAAGGCCTATCGGGAGAGTTTCCACGAGCTGAAAGGCAATCGACAGGTCTGTGAAACCACGGTTGCCATGACGCAGAATCTCCTCCTGACCGACCGCGCGGGCCTCGACGACATTCTCGAGGCCATCCGCAAAATCCAGGCACACAGCGCGGCCTTGGTCAAAGCCGTCGGATAATCACACGACCGAACCGCGCATCCGCCACGCCACGGGGCTCTGGCCGATCTCGCTCAAACCCCAAACACCCCCCGCGCAAACCGGCAGTTCGCCTGGTAGCTCGGCAGCATCGCCGCGCCATCGGGCACCGCGCCTTCGATCTGCATCCAACCGGCATACCCGATCTCGTCCATCGCGGCCCGGACCTTCTCGAAGTCGACGCGCCCCTGGCCCAGCAAAAATCCGTTCTCCTTGAGGTGAAACTCGCAGATCAACTTCTTCGCACCGAGCCAGCGGATCTCACGATAGATGTCGTAGCCCATCTTCTCCGAGTTCGCGACGTCGTAGTAAACCTGCACCGCCGGCGATCCCACCCGGTCAATGATCGCCACATGCTCCTCCGCGCTCAGCCAACTCTCGAGCCCCAGGATCACCCCTGCCCGCTCCGCCTTCGGCGCCACTTCCTTGAGCCGTCGCACCACCTCGTCGGTCCCGGACTTGTCTCCCTTCAAATCGCCGTTCCCGAAGAAGGCCAGCAACACGACCCGGCACCCCATCGCCTTGCAGACGTCGATGCTGTCGCTGACCCAGCCGATGGTGCGCTCGTCGCTCTTATACGGGATGCTGTTCAACTCGCCGATGGCCAGGGAGGCCACCGTCACGCCGGTCTTCACCGCCAACTCACGATAACGCGCCTGCACTTCGGATTGGCGCAGGTGCATGTCGTTCGCCAGCGTCCCCAAACTGATCTGCACCCCGTCCAACCCAATCTCCCGCCCCACGGCCAGCGCCGCGGGATCGGCCGTTTTCCCAATCGACCAATCGCACGCGCCCACCTTGAACCGGCGCGCGGCGGCTGCGGCCGGGAGCGGCGCGATGCGGGAACCGATAAACGAAGCGACCGTCGCCCCGGAGAGGCGGGCCAGCATTTGCCGACGTGAGAGGTCATTCATGATCTTGGTGCGTTCGAATGCCAGCCCTCATACCACATCGCTGCCCGCACCGCCAGCTGATAACTTCGCGCTGGCACCCGGTCTCGGAAAATTGACTTTTCACCCCTCTGCCCGCTGCCTAGGTTCCTGTCCATGAACCCCGTTGCGCTAATCACCGGCGCCTCGCGCGGCATCGGACGCGGCATTGCCCTGGCCCTGGCCGCCGAAGGCCATGACCTGGTCGTCAATTACGCCGCCAACGCCGCCGCCGCCGCCCAGACCGCGTCCGATTGCGCCGCCACGGCCACCGCTGCCGGTCATGAGATTCGCGTCGAAGTTTGTCAGGCCGATGTCGCCGACGGCATCGCGCGGGAGAAGCTCGTGGCGTTCACGCGCGAACACTTCGGGCGCCTCGATTTGCTGGTGAATAACGCCGGCGTGGCCCCCACCACCCGCGCCGACATCCTCGAGGCCGACGAGGCCAGCTTTGACCGGCTCATGAACATCAACGTCAAGGGCCCCTACTTCCTCACCCAACAGATCGCACGTTGGATGATCGAAGAACAGGCATCCGCGCCTGCCTCGGGCAACCCTCCCAAAATCGTCACAGTCTCCTCGATCAGCGCCTACACCGCCTCCGTCAACCGCGGCGATTACTGCCTCGCCAAAGCCGCCCTCTCCATGCTGACGCCGCTGTTCGCGGCCCGCCTGGCCGAACACGGCATCAGGGTCTACGAAATCCGACCCGGCATCATCGCCACCGACATGACCCAGGCCGTCCAGGCGAAATACGACGCCTTGATCGCCAATGGTCTCACTCCCATCCGGCGCTGGGGCACTCCGGACGATGTCGGCCGCGCCGTCGCCGCCATCGCCCGCAACGCGCTGCCCTTCAGCACCGGCGAAGTCATCAATGTCGACGGCGGCTTTCACCTCCGAATCCTCTGACCCCTCAGAAATCCTCAATCCCCAATCCCCAATCCAATATCCTAAATCCTAAATCCCCCCATGCCCCTCCGAATCGATTTCGCCCTCACCCCCCGGAAGCTTCTCCCCCACGTCGAACGTCTGTTCGAAGCATCGGCCGGCAAAATTCTGAACCTCGAAAAGCGCTGGCGCCCAGCCCAGGGCGCCCCCGTGTTCACCGTCCGGGGCCGCTACACCGCCCGGGGCTGGACCGAGTGGACCCAGGGATTCCAGTTCGGCTCGGCCCTGCTCCAATTCGATGCCACCGGGGAAAAGCGCTTTCTCGAGCTGGGCCGCCGCCGCACGGCGGAACGTATGGCCCCTCACCTCTCTCACGTCGGGGTCCATGACCATGGGTTCAACATCATCTCCACTTACGGCAACCTGTGGCGCCTCATGCGCGACGGCAAAATCCCCTTTAACCGCGAGGAAAACGATGGCTGCGAACTCGCCCTCAAAGTCTCGGGCGCTGTCCAGGCTGCCCGCTGGACCAGCCTCGCCGACGGCACCGGCTACATCTATTCCTTCAACGGTCCTCACTCGCTCTTCGTCGATACCATCCGCTCCCTCCGTTCACTCGCCGTCGCCCACCAACTCGGCCATCTCCTCATGGGCGAACAGGATCGCCGGATCTCCCTCCTGCAGCGCGCCGTCGTCCATGCCCTGAGCACCCACCGCTTCTGCGTCTACCATGGCGAGGGCCGTGACGCCTACGACCTGCGCGGCCGCTGCGCCCACGAAGCCATTTTCAACACCAACAGCGGACTCTACCGCTGTCCAAACTCCCAGCAGGGTTACTCCCCCTTCAGCACCTGGACCCGCGGCCTGGCCTGGGCCCTCACCGGGTTCGCCGAACAACTCGAGTTCCTCCGCATCCTCCCCGATGCCGAACTCGCACCGCTCGGCGGACGCTCCTCCCTCGAGTCCGCTTACCGCCAATCCGCCATCGACACCGCCGATTTCTATCTCGAACACAGTTGCCGCGACGGCATCCCGATGTGGGATACCGCCGCCCCCCAGCTTCACCGGCTTGGCAACTACCTCACTCGTCCCGCCGACCCCTTCAATGACTGGGAGCCCGTCGAT
Source organism: Verrucomicrobiota bacterium (assembly GCA_023383055.1). Classification (GTDB taxonomy): domain Bacteria; phylum Verrucomicrobiota; class Verrucomicrobiia; order Limisphaerales; family JAHDYP01; genus JAHDYP01. The sequence continues at coordinate 49,603 of JAHDYP010000010.1, forward strand.
AGCTCCGCCGCTGCCATCGCCGCCCAAGGCTTGCTCCGGCTCGGTAACTATCTCCATGCCGAAGGCCGCCATGCCGCTGGCCGACGCTACTTCCACGCCGGTCTTGCCGTGAGCCGCACGCTGCTGAACCCGCCCTATCTCTCCACCCGTCTGGAGCATCAGGGTCTGCTCCTGCACTCGGTCTATCACCGGCCCAACGGCTGGGACCATATCCCCAAAGGACAGCGCATCCCCAATGGCGAAAGCTCCATGTGGGGCGATTATCATCTCCGCGAGCTCGCCCTGCTCCTCCTCCGCCATGCCCGCGGTGAACCTTGCCCTTACTTCTTTCGCAATCCTTAACCCGCACCTCCCCCCTTACCCCGGCACTCCGCCCAACCGGCGTCCCCCGCCGACTTGCTCGGTCCGGGCGGATCAATCCGTCCGCTGAACAGGAGGCCCGATTTTATGTCGCATATGCGACATAAAATCGGGCCTTGCCTGCCGATCATCCGAGCGCCACCGCGACCACGCCATCCCCCGAAAATGTCAAAAACGGAGTGCTTGACGGAGAATTCCGCGATCCGGAGGATAACGCCCGGCTGCGACAGTTTGAACCTGGCGCAGGCAGTCAACCGGATGGGCTGCCCCAACGAGGCGGGACCGGTCGAGTGCGGCGGCGGACGCCCATTGTGACACATGACAAAGAAGCAGATGCTCGGTTTGGGGTTGGGCCTGGTTGGGTTCCTGGTGCCCTGGGTTGTGGATTTGCCCGGCCTCAACTTCACTGGACAGGTTACCCTCGGCATATTCCTGATGGCCGCCTGCTTTTGGGTGCTGGAACCGGTCCCGATCTACACCACCTCGCTCCTGGTGATCTTCCTCGAGGTCCTGTTGCTGAGTGCCGAGGGCCCCCTCTACACGATGAGCCGACCGCCCACGGTCCAACCGGCCGCGGCGACCGACGTTCCGGGCGTTTGGTTGCCCGGCGCCACGCTCAAGAGCGAACGTTTCGTCCTGATCGAACGCGCTGGCACCGCCCCCCAGCAGTTGGAAGTCGAGATCCTCGAACGCCAGGGGGATCAGATCCGGGTGCGGCAGGCGAATCTGTCCACCAACGAGCTGGTGTGGACCAAGCCGGATCACTGGCAGGCAACGTATCGGCCGAGCTCGTATCGCACGTTTTTTGGCGCGCTGGCCGATCCGATCATCATTCTGTTTCTGGGCGGCTGTCTGCTGGCTGACGCCTCGGTGAAGTACCGTCTGGACCGGGCCTTGACGCGGCTGTTCCTGAAGCCGGTGGGCGAACGGCCCGCCATGATCGTGCTTGGCCTGCTCCTGGCCACCGCGGTGCTTTCCGCGTTCATGAGCAACACCGCGACCACCGCCATGATGATGACCGTGATTTTGCCGATCCTGGCCCGCATGCCGGAGGGCGACCCCGCCCGTATCGCGGTGGTTTTGGCCATCCCGGTTGGGGCGAACATCGGGGGAATTGCGACCCCCATTGGGACTCCTCCGAACGCCATCGCGCTGGCGGCGCTGCAGAAGGCCGGGATTCATATTCCCTTTGGCACGTGGGTGATGATGGCCTTGCCTTTGGTGCTGATCACCCTGGTGCTCTGCTGGGTGTTGCTGGTTCGGTTGTTCCCGGCCAATGCCAAGGCCGTAAAGCTGGACCTCGAAGGCCGATTCGACCGGTCATCAAAGGCGTTGGTGCTCTACGGCGTGTTTGGGCTGACCGCCCTGCTGTGGTTCACCGAACAACAGCATGGGATCTCGAGCAACATCGTGGCCTTCCTGCCGGTGGTTGCGCTGCCCATGCTGGGTGTGGTGGGCAAGAAGGAGATTCACGCCCTGCCGTGGGATGTGTTTTGGCTGATGGCGGGCGGGATCTCCCTGGGCACTGCCATCCGTGACACCGGCCTGGCGCAGTGGATGGTCGGCAGCGTCAACTGGGCGACGCTCGGCACCTTCGCGATTTTGGCCGGGCTCGCGTTTTTCTCCTATTTCCTGGCCAACTTCCTGTCGCACACCGTCACGGTGACGTTGCTGGCGCCGATCGCGATCACATTGGGGGCCTCGGGGCAGGCGGGCAGCGGCTTCAGCCTGGCGACCGCGCTGGTGACGATTGCGGTCGCCTCCAGTTATGGGATGACCCTGCCGATTTCCACACCGCCCAACGCGATTGCCATGGGCACCGGCGTACTGGAGACCCGCCACCTGGTCAAGGCGGGAGGTCTCATTGGTGGGCTGGGGATGATCCTGGTCCTGCTTTGTGCCCGATACTACTGGCCCCTGTTCGTTCACTGAAGCACTCATCCGCAATTCCCATGAGCAACATCTATATCCTCTGCGTGGAAGATGAACCCGAGGTGCTGGAAGCCGTGATTCGCGATCTCGCCCCGTTCGAGCGCGTGTTCCCGATCGAATCGGCGTCGACCGTCAACGAGGCCCGCCGGGTCGTGGCGGAATGCATCCTGCCCAAAGGCAAGCTGGGGCTGGTCATCTGTGACCATATTCTCCCGGGCGAAGACGGCGTCTCCTTCCTGGTCGAGTTGCAGCAGGATTCGCGCACCGTTGCCGCCCGGAAGGTCCTGCTGACCGCTCACGCGGGCCTGGAAGCGACCGTCGAGGCGGTTAATCTTGCCAGTCTCAACCACTATATCGCGAAGCCCTGGACCCAGGAAGATTTGCTCAACGTGACCCGCCGGCAGCTCACAGACTTTGTGCTCGAGCAGGAGACCAACCTGTATCCCTTCCTGACGATCCTCGAGGCGGACCGGCTGACCGAGAAGATCCGACAGGCGCCCCTGCCCTCGGACGAGTAGGAAGATTGGCTGCCCCTCATGGATCGACCGCAACTGCCCGAAGCGCTGGCCCGGATCCGAACCGAACTTGCCTCCATCAGCAAGGTCCAGGCGGAATCGAACTCGTTCGCCCCCGGTGATTACCTCCTGCGGGAGGGTCAAGTCAACGAACAGGTCTCCCTCATCCTCGAAGGCGCGGTCGAACTGCTCAAGACCGGCGAGGACGGCGGCGAATATGCCGTCGGCGTGCTCGGCCCCGGTCAACTCCTCGGCTTGCTCTCGCTCAGTTCCGGGGAACCGGCATTCCTGACCGCGCGCGCCCGGGCCCACACCCAGGTGCTGAGCCTGGACCGGGAGGAATTTGCGCGCCTGTTACGGACCCGTGGTGATTTCAACCGGCTGGTCGCCCCGCTTCTGCTGGACAACCTGGTCAACCGATATCGCCGCGTGGTCGGCCTTCACCTCGAGGTGGCCCAACTGACCCGGGAACTCAACGCCGAGAAGCAGGAACTCAAGAACACGATCGCCCAGCTCCAGGCCACGCGTAACCGCCTGATTCAACAGGAGAAGATGGCCACGCTCGGTCATCTCGTGGCCGGGATCGCCCACGAGATCAACAACCCCATCGCGTCCCTCGCCCGCGTGACCGATTCCCTCGAATCTCAACTGGGCCGGGTTTTCGCCGGGCCCGTGGCCGCCCATCTGTTGCCGCTGTTCCAACGCGCCTTCGTTCTGGGACTCAACCGCAAATCTCTCCAAACCGAGGAACATCGCCGACGGAGCGAACAACTCCAGAACCGCTTTCCCTGGCTGGGCCGGACCGTGATCCGGTCATTGGCCCAGTTGGACGCTCCCGATTTCGAGGAGCTGTACCAATTGGTGGAGCGGGAACCGGAACGCGAACGCCTCATGCTGGTTGAGCGTCTGGTCGATTTCCTCGAGACGGCGGTGCTGCTGCGGAGCATTCGCATCGCCTCGACGCGCATCGGCAGCATCGTCCGCAGCCTCAAGAACTACAGCCGACAGGACCGCGCAGCCGACGAGCCGATCGACGTGCGCGAAGGGCTCCAGGACACGCTGCTGCTTTTCGGCTACGTGCTGAAGAAATTCAACCTCGAGGTGGATCTTCCTCCCATTCCCACGGTGCGCTGCGCCACGGGCGAGATCAATCAGGTTTGGACCAATCTCATCCTGAATGCCTGCGAGGCCATGGGCGAGTCCGGCACGCTCTGTGTCACCTGCGGCACCCAGCCGCCCGATTGGGTCTGGGTTCAGATCCGCGACACCGGCCCGGGCATCTCGGAGGCCGTCCGCGACAAGATTTTTCAGACGCATTTTTCGACCAAACATGGCGCCCAGTACGGACTGGGCCTGGGACTGGCCATCGCTCGCGGCATCATCGAGAAGCACGGAGGCCGGATCGAGGTCGCCAACGCCATCCCCAACGGCGCCCAGTTCACCGTTTATTTGCGCGAGACTGAAAACCCACCGCCTGTCCCATGAAATCACCGCTCATCGTGGCTCTGGACCTCCCTTCGGCTGAACGCGCCCATGAACTCGTCGGGCAGATTGGCGATCTGGTCGGCGCGTTCAAAATCGGCAAGGAACTCTTCGTGCGGGCCGGTCCGGACCTGGTCCGCCGCATTCGGGATGGCGGTGCCCCCGTGTTTCTCGACCTTAAATTTCACGACATCCCCAATACCGTCGCCCGCGCCGTGGCCGCCGCCGTTCAACTCGGGGTCCGGATGCTGACCGTCCACGCCAGCGGCGGCCGCGCCATGCTCGAAGCGGCGGAGAACGCCGCCCGCGAAACCGCCGCCCAACTGAAGACGGAGCCGCCTCTGGTGCTCGGCGTCACCGTTCTCACGAGCCTCGACAGTGACGCCCTGGCCGGGATCGGCATGACTGCCAACGTGGCCCGTCAGGTCGAACGCCTCGCCCTGCTTTGTGTTCAAGCCGGGCTTCGGGGATTGGTTTGTTCCCCGCTCGAGGTGGCCGCGCTGCGACAGATCCTCCCTCCTGACATTCAACTGGTCACCCCGGGGATTCGCGATGCCGGCGCGCCTCGCGACGATCAGCAGCGCACCCTGACCGCGCGCGAAGCCATGGCCGCCGGGGCTAACTGGCTGGTGATCGGCCGCCCTGTTTACGCCGCACCGGATCCTCGGCGCGCCACCGAATCCATCCTGGCCTCCCTCTGATGCCGGACGTCACGGGCCGGTCGGATCGACCGGCCGCTTCGCGGACGGGCTTGCGTCCGATTCGAGCAGGGAATGCAACAATCCCGCGAGCGCCCGAGTGCTGAAGGGCTTTTCCAAATACGCATCGGGCCGCGCCTCGACCGGAGTATCGGGTTGGTCGATCTCCCCTGAGGCCAGAATGGTCTTGAGCTCGGGTTGGAGCGCACGACCCTGCCGGATGAGTTCCAGGCCGGACATGTGCGGCATGGCAAAGTCCGTGATCAACACATCCGGCCTCGAGTCGATGCCTTCCATCATCCGCAGCGCCGCCCGCGGGTCCAGCATGGCCACCGGCTCGTAACCGAGGCTGGTCAACACCGATACCAGCACGGCGCATACGGACGGCTCGTCATCCACGATCAGAATCCGGGGCTTGGGTCCGCTTCCCGACGCGCGGGGCGAAGGCGTGCTGCTCATTCGACTGGGATTATCTGCTGCAACCGGGTGTGCGGGTCAACCTATTCCTGAATTTCACGTTGCGCACTCCAATCGCTTGACACTAAGCTATCACCCGATTGATTGCCTTGGTGTCTCCTTATCCATCAGGCGTGCTATGAAACCCAAAAACATGCGTCGTCCGGCTTCAAAAACCTCCGCAGCCAGGAAATCGCCGAAGGCCGCTGCCTCACGCAAACGTGCCGCCGCGGGCCAGCCCTCCAACCGCGAGGCCGCCGCTCCACCCACGGCCCGCCCCGCCCGGAAGCTGCCGCTGACCGTTCCCCCCCTTCTGCTCGAAGGCGATCAACCGGCCGAACCCCAACGAAGCGGACCAGGCGTCCGTTACGCCCTTGGCCCGCAACCGCCGTCCGCCCGTTTCGGCCCGGGCAGTGGTGCGGAGGAATTGCCGGCCGCGTACGGCACCCGGCGGCTTTTGTTGGTCGCGCGCGACCCGCACTGGCTTTACGCCCACTGGGATCTGACCGACAGCCAGCTCAAGTAATACACTCGACTCGCGGCGGATCGGCATCTGGTGCTCCGGGTGTTTCGCGATGCGATCAGCGACTCCCCACACGCCGAAGTGCACGTCCATCCCGAATCGCGCAACTGGTTCGTACACGTCGGCGTGGGCGGCGCCCGTTATGTCGCGGCCTTGGGTTACTACAGCGATCCCGACCGGCGGTGGATTCAGGTCACGGCCTCCTCGCCGACCTTTACCCCCCCGGATACCGTCTCGGGCGACATTTCCGTCCAGTTCGCCACCATTCCCGCCGACATCACCTTCGAAGAACTCATTGCCATCGTCAAATCCGCCATCGCCGAGCATGTACCCCTCGCCGAGGCCGTGCTCCAACTCAAGGCCGCCGGTTTTCCGGACCTGCCCGACCCCGAGGATTTCGCGGGCAAAACGTGGACGCCACGGCAGGAAAAGGCCATGGCGAAGATCCTCTCGATGGACAGCGTCCGCCGGATCTGGCTCGGCTCCATGGAAATCACCGAACTGGTGCGGCGTCAACTGGGACGCGAGATTTCCTCGGCGGCGGCGGCACAGTTCGGCGTTGCTCCAGCGGCCTTGGGCGCCCTGGGCAGCATCTCCAGCGCTTACGGGGGGGCGAAACGCCAGCGCGGGTTCTGGTTCAACGTCAACGCCGAGCTCATCATCTACGGCGCCACCGAACCCGACGCCGAAGTGCGCATCGGCGAACGGGTAATCAAACTCCGTCACGACGGGACTTTCAGTTATCGATTTGCCCTGCCCGACGGTGAATACCAACTGCCGGCCGTGGCCACTTCCGCCGATGGCGAGGAGCAGCGGGCGGCGGATCTGCGTTTTGCGCGCCAGACCGCTTACCACGGCGAGGTTGCGGCCCATCCCCAGGACCCCAAATTGAAGCCCCCGCACCCCGCCCATGTGGATTGATCCCACGCCTTTCCCTTAAGCCACATCATGCGCGGCTACCTTGCTCTGGTTCTGCATGCTCACCTGCCTTTTGTGCGGCATCCGGAACATCCCAGGTTCCTCGAGGAAAGCTGGCTTTATGAGGCTGTCACCGAATCCTATCTGCCCCTCCTTCAGGTATTCGAGGGCTGGCACCGCGATCACGTCCCCGCCTCTCTGACCCTCACGGTCACTCCCACGCTCGGTTCCATGCTGGCCGACCCGCTCCTGCAGGAGCGCTGTGCGCGCCACCTCGACGGCCTGATCCAGCTTGCCGACAAAGAGATCCACCGCACCCGCTGGGATGCCGGATGCAAATCGCTGGCCGCCTTTTACCTGCAGCGTTTTCTCGGACTGCGCGAGACCTATGCCGCCTGTCAGCGCGATCTTCTCGGCGCCTTTCGACGCTGCCAGGAACGCGGCCAACTTGAGATCATCACCTGCGCGGCCACCCATGCCCTGCTGCCCTTGCTCAGCAGTCATCCCCCCTCGCTCCGCGCCCAGATTCTGACCGCTCGCGATCAACATCGCCAGTGGTTCGGAGTCGATCCGCGAGGGATCTGGCTGCCGGAGTGCGCCTACGCCGAAGGGGTCGAGCAAGTCCTGCAGGAAGCCAATATCCGCTGGTTCATCCTCGACACCCACGGCGTTCTGCACGCCACGCCACGTCCCAGATACGGTGTCTTTGCCCCGTTGTTTACTCCCAACGGCGTGGCCGCGTTCGGGCGCGATCTGGAAACCGCCAAACAGGTCTGGAGCCGGCAGGAAGGTTACCCCGGCGATCCCCGTTACCGCGATTTTTACCGCGATATCGGGTTCGACCTGGACTTCGATTACGTCGCCCCTTACCTCCCCTCGCCGGATCACCGCGGTTTTACCGGAGTCAAGTACCACGCCATCTCCGGTTCCAACCACGCCAAACAGTTCTATGATCGCGCTTCCGCCCTGCGCGCGGCCGATCAACATGCCGGACACTTCCTCCAGGCCCGGGTCGAACAGATCCAGCAACTGGCCGGAATCATGGACCGACCGCCGCTCATCGTGGCTCCTTACGACGCGGAACTGTTTGGCCACTGGTGGTACGAAGGGCCCGAATTCCTCGATTGGCTGGTGCGCAAGGCCTGTTACGATCAACAGCAGTTCACCCTGATCACCCCCGAGAACTACCTGCAGCAACACTCCACCCAGCAGGTCGCCCGCCCCAGCGCTTCGAGTTGGGGCGAGGAAGGCTACTGGCGCGCCTGGCTCAATGAATCCAACGAGTGGATCTATCCCCACCTCCAGATCGCCCAGGAACGCATGACCGAACTTGCCCGGCGCAACCCCGCCCCGGACCCGATCCGCGAACGCGCCCTCAATCAGGCCGCCCGCGAACTCATGCTCGCCCAAGCCAGCGACTGGCCGTTCATTCTCCGCACCGGCACCAATCCCGAATACGCCCGCCGTCGGGTCAAGGATCACCTGCTCCGCTTCATCGCCCTTCACGAACAACTGACCGTCACCGGCATCCATGAAGACTGGCTGCGGGACGTTGAAGCCCGGGACAATCTTTTTCCCGACACAAACTTCCGCTACTGGGCCTGACGCAGCCGACCGGTTTCGACTCTTCGATGCTTCGATCTCGGTTTTCCGCCGATTTCGGTTCCTGGCTTTGGGGGTCGGAGTTATGCCCGCAAATGACGAGGCGCCGCCGGCCGGCGACGCCTCGTCAAACCTGGTTGAAGCTGTCAGTTAAAACTTGTAGGTCAGGCCGGCCAGCAACTTGAAGTCGTTCTCTTCGCTGCCCGGGGCGGGCTCGCTCCGATACGTGTCCTGCGCCACGACGCGCATGGCCAGTTTCTTGGTCAGGTCGGCTTCCACACCCACCTCCACGTTCAGCGTGTAATTGCTGAAATCCTCAAAAGCCGGCAGGTATTCGGCAAATTGCCAGAGTCGCGCGCGATCGCTGATCTTGTATTCGAAACGCTCGGAAACGCGGAGCGCCGCGTAATCGTCGTTGTTGTAGGTGCCGTTTGCCTCATCATGCAGACGCTCGAACACATAGCTGGGTCCCAGTTCCCCGCTCAGCGTCATGCGCTCCTGCTTGATGAAATAGTAACCGGCACCCGGGCTGAGCGTGACCCGGTACATCACGTTCGCGATGTCATCGTGCAAGGCGTCGGCCCGGAAGTAACCGTAGAGCCGCTCCGTAAACAGGCGGTTATACTGCCCAAATCCCTTGATGAAATCGGTGTTCTTCTGCGTCTCCTTGTCCGTATCACCGGTTACGGAATCGGTGACCTTCACCTCCGATTCGCCATAGCCACCAGTCACACCGAGCATAATCTCGTTCTTCTCCCACTTGCGCAGGGTCTCGATGTTGGCCGTGACCAGCATGTTCTCCGTATTGCCGCTCGAATAGGCGAACCCCAGGCCGGCTGAGGTCTGCCATTTGGGTTTCTCTTCGGGCTTCGCCGCGGTTCCCGGGGGCGCATCGGCCGCAAACGCACCGCCAGCCGCGGCAAGCAGCAGGCCTGGCGTAAAGGCGAGTAATCTGGACATCGATGTGGATGGGTTCATATGCACGTATTGGCTTTTGTAGGTTGTGTTTTGCTGTACTCTTGTCGAAATCCCAATGAATCAAGGTCAATTCCCCGGCAGCAATCCGCCCAGGGCCTGCTTCCCCGCCTCAAGCGTCTGCCCCGAAAGCCCTTTCTTGATCTCCGCCTTCAACCGGTCCAGCAATTCCTGCTGTTGCGGGGTCAAACTCACACTCGCGAAATCGGTCAGCTTCGCCGAAGCCTCCTGGTATTTCTTCTCCGCCACCAACTGCTTCAACTCGCCGAGCTTCGTCTCCATCACCTGCCCCACTTTGCCGGCTTCGACTTTAAGTTCCGCCACCAACACCTCCTGCTCGGGGGTCAGACTCAGCCCGGCCAGTTTCTGCAAACCCTCCGCCGCCCCGGCATAGTTCTGCTCACTGAGAAAACCCCTCGTTTGGTCGATCAATGCCTGGGCCTGCGTCGTTGCCTGATCCACCACCTTCTTCGCGGTCTCAGTCACACTCTGAGCCGTCTCCGCCGTGGACTGGCTGACGGTGCGTGGGGCCGACTGGGAAACGCCGGGTTGGTTGGTTGACCCGCCGGGTGCCGGTTGCTCCCGCTTGCTGCAACCCAACAGTGAGACTGCTGTCGCCAGCAGGAGCCAATACGAGACCGATTTGTGATTCATCATAGTAATGGCTTTAGGCTGTACTCTCGGCCGGAACTCGTCAAGAATCGTGATCGTTTCGCAGAAATCGAAGCTTGGCGGACCGGCGGTGTTCGGCCACTCTCTCGATCCGGATGAATGCCAATGTCATACTGTGGGTCTACATCGTCCTGCTGGTTGCCGGCGGGGCGGCGGGTTATTTCAAAGCCAAGAGCCATGTTTCGCTCTATACGTCGCTCGCGTCAGCCGCTCTCCTGGCACTGGCCGCCCTGCAGATCGTTCCCAACCTGGTGGCGGACGTCTTGATGGGCCTCCTGATCGTGGTGTTCGGTATTCGGCTCGCCCGAACCCGGAAGGCGATGCCCGCAGGCGTGATGCTGGCCATCACGATCCTGGCTCTCGTTGGCCGGTACCTGCTCGCCAACGCCCCCGCCTGAAGCGCTCAGAATCCGCCCATGTGGGCCAGCACGAAGTTCCTGAACTTCTGAAAGTTGACCGGCTTGAACTCGCGGTAGAGCTTGCGGGCCTGGCCGTTGATCTGCACTTTCACCTCGTTGGCCGCGGCGATCCGCTTGATCACCTCGGGTTTCACCTCATACAGCGCGTTCTCCACAAACGTCCCCCGCCGGGTCTCATGCCGCGTGGCGTCGCTGCCCAAGCCCCGAAACTTCAGCAACTCACCGTCCACGCTCAGAATCAGCGTTTCTCCGGGCGCAAGGTCGATGTAACCGGCGTCACTCGCACCTTCGTAGCGCACCTCCAGGTAATAGCGCGCATTCCAGACGTCATCGCGGATGCGAACGGCACTCAGCCAGGCCAAATAACTGCGGTCTTCGCTGCTCTCCAGCAGGTTGTCGAGTGTGATGTCCATGTCCGGGCCCGACAGGGTCGCCCGGTGAGTATAAGAGTCGGTCTCGGGCGCGCTCGCGCAACCGGCGAGCAGCAGTCCAACGAGCAACGGCAGGACAAGTCGTACTTTCATAGTGCAAGTTCTTCCCACAAACAGAAATACAAGCCAAGTCTCTTCTTGGGTGCCCAACTTCTAGCAGATCCCCGCCGGTTGTGAACCAAGAAAATCTCTCCCCCCCCCCACGGGTTCGAAGCCGGTTGTCCGCCGGCGACTCCGCCAAAGAAACGCGCCGGCCAGCCTTTCGGCTCCACCGGCGCTCGCAATCCGCTCCAACCGTCAACAAGATCAAGGAGTAACCTTGAAACCCGACTTGTCGATCGCCGCCACAATGGTCTCGCGGCTGGTCTTCGCCGGGTCGAACGTCACCATGGCGACTTTGCTCTCCGCGCAGACTTTCTGGGCCTTGACCCCCTCGACCGACGTCAGGGCCTTGCTCACCGTTCCGGTGCAGGCCGTGCAATCCAACCCCGCGACCTTCAACTCCACGACTTCGCCGTCCAGCTTGTACCCCGCCGCCTTGATCGCCGCCACCAACTGGTCTTTCTTCACCGCCGTCGGATCGTAACTCACTTTGGTCAGACCGGTCTTGGCGCAGGCCGAACTCTCTCCCACCCCCGCCACTTTCCCCAGCGCCTGCGTCAACTTGGTCTCGCAGGCACCACAGCTCATCCCGCTCACCTGGTAGGCCGCAGTTGCCTTCTTCAGGGTCAAATCCACAGGACACGCATCCTTCGCGATATCACAACTCCCCGACACCGGACAACAAGCGCCCGCCGAGGCCTTGTCCACCGGGCAAGCTCCGCCCAAATCGTTGCCGGTCAATACCAGGCCGGCGGTGGCCAGACCCGAACCGATCACTGCCAAGGTGAGTAATGTCTTTGTGGATTTCATAGGATATCTTATTTCAAAAAGTTGTTTAACTGTATTGACGACCGAGACCGTGCCCCGTTGTCGAGCGTTTGTCAACCCCGCGAATCCGGTTCCAACCCTGGCCATGCCGAGGCCCGGCAGTCCCGGCGCCGTCGCGTGTGTTACCGGCATTTCCGGCGTGCATTGCGGCGCGCGCCGGCCTACGCTGCGCGCCTTAAAGCCTTATGCCGACTATTGCTCCGAACGCGCCGTTGCCGCTGGTCGATCTGGCCGTGGTCTGCCTGTACCTGGCGGGGGTGCTGGCCTATGGTTGTTGGTTCATGCGCCGGATCAAGACGCCCGATCAGTTCATGGCGGCCGGGCGCCGGATTCCGGGCTGGGCGGTGGGGCTCTCGATCTTCGGCACCTACGTGAGCAGCATCAGCTTCCTGGCGTTGCCGGGGAAGGCGTACGACTCGAATTGGAACGCGTTTGTGTTCAGTCTGTCGCTTCCCTTGACCACGTGGATGGCGGTGCGCTGGTTCGTTCCCTTCTATCGCCGGAGCGGCGAAGTCTCCGCGTACGCCCATCTCGAACACCGCTTTGGGCCTTGGGCGCGGACCTACGCGGCGCTCTGTTATGTGCTCACGCAGATCGCGAGGATGGGCACCATCATGTACCTGCTGGCGCTGGCGCTTTCGCCCTTGATTGGCTGGAGCATGGTCACCCTCATCCTGGTGACGAGCGTGCTGGTGATCGCCTATACGCTGGTGGGCGGCATGGAGGCGGTGATCTGGACGGACGTCGTGCAGAGTTTCATCCTGATCGGGGGAGCGCTTGCCTGCCTCCTCATCCTGCTATTCGGCATGCCGGCCGGGCCGGGTCAGATCCTCCAAATTGCCGCCGAACACCAGAAATTCAGCCTTGGGGCTGTTGGCCTGGACGTGACGAATCCAGCCTTCTGGGCGGAGTCCACCTTCTGGGTGGTGCTGGTCTACGGTGTCTTCATGAATCTGCAGAACTTCGGAATCGACCAGAGCTATGTGCAGCGTTACCAGACCGCCAGGAGCGACCGGGACGCCGCCCGCAGCGTCTGGGGCGGGGCACTGCTTTACGTGCCGGTTTCCGCCTTGTTCTTCTTCATCGGAACCTCCCTGTTTGCCTTTTACACCGCCCGGCCGGAGCTGCTCCCGGAAGCGGTGAGAGCCACCGGCAAGGCGGACGCGGTTTTCCCGCATTTCATCGTCACGCAATTGCCGGTCGGGGTCACCGGGCTGGTGTTGGCCGCCGTTTTTGCCGCGGCTCAATCCACCCTGGCCAGTTCCATCAACTGCTCGGCCACGCTGCTGCTGCGCGACGGCTACCAGCGGTACCTCCGCCCTGGGGCCGATGAGCGGGAATGCCTGTTCGTCCTGAAGGCGGCCTCCTTTGGGGTGGGTTTGCTTGGCACCGTGGCGGCCCTGGCCATGATGAAGGTCCGCAGCGCTCTCGACGCCTGGTGGCAACTCGCCGGCATTTTCAGCGGCGGCATGCTGGGCCTCTTCCTGCTCGGCCTGATCTCCCGGCGCGCGCGAAATCCCGAGGCGGTGGCCGGGGTCGGCCTCGGCCTGCTGATCATCGTCTACATGACCTTCTCGCCGAAGCTGACCGGGGATCTGGAACGATTCCGCAGCCCCTTTCACAGCTTCCTGATCGTGGTCATGGGCACGCTCGCAATTCTACTGGTCGGGTTGATCCTTTCCCGCTTCCGCGCCCGCGCCACGCCGGACGGTACTCCCTCCTGAACGCAACCTGAGGCGCGTGCGCCCAGGCCGTGCATTTCCCAGGCCGGCCAACTGAGTGACCTCACCCTGGGTTTATTGAGCCGCGCCAGGGGTCACCACGGTTGCGGGGGGCGAGTTGGTCGCGGCCGGCAAACCGAGCCGGGTGCGCAGTCGTGCCACCAACGCCGGGGCGTAGGTGTTTTCGAACTGACGCAACGCCTCTTCCTTCATTTGCGCCATCGGGGGCAAACCGATGCGGACACTTTGCTGCCTGGTCTTGGATTGAAAATTCAACCAGACGCGTTCGGCCAGCAAGGTCATCCCCGTGCCGCGGTTTTCCTGGCCGGTTGCGAGACTGTAAAAGGCGCTCACCAGAATCCCTTCGATCACGGCTTGGGTTCGCTCGCTGGAGGTTTCCCCCGCCACCTCGGAGACCCGCGCCACCGCGTAGTCGTCCAGCGACATTCCCTGGATGGGCACCGAGGGCGAGCCTTCCTTCCGGGCGTCATCGAGCAACACGTTGGGATACTCCGCGAGCATATAGTCGAACCACTGCTGGGCCTCTCCCGTCCGGTTGTGAACGTAGAGCAGGTAAACGGCGTCTTTGAGGAAGTTCCGGTGGGCGGTCTTGATGTGGTCCCGGAATTCCTCATCCTCCGCCGCCATGTCTTCATAGGCCTGGTTCACCTTGTCCACGATGTCGAGATTCGGACCGAACTGATAGCCGGTGCCCTCCGGGGTATCGATTTCAATGAGCCGGCCGCGGCGGAAAGCCAGTTGCATCGGCTGGTACAACGTCCGGCGCAGCGTGATCAAATCCTTGCGCTTCGCCTTCTTCAGGCCGAGCGTCGCCCAATAGATCGCGTGCGACTCCGGCAGACGCCATTCCAGCGGACCGTAGGTCTGGTCCACCTCCAGCATGTGCGATGGGTCCAGTTTGTACTTCTGCCGCATACGCCGCTCCCGCTCCCGCTCGTCGTCGGTCTGCGGATCGATGAGCGCCACGTAATTCGTCCCATCCAGCAGCTCGTCCATCTGGCGCGCCCACTCGGTCTTATAGTGCATGTGCGCGTCGTCGAGGTCCTGCCCGAGTTTGTGCTGAAAGATCCAGGCGAGCTGGTTGTAGATCAACGTCTCGTTCGGATTGAACCGGAGCGCCTCGTCCCGGAGCAACTCGAAGCCGCGCTGGACCCACTGCCATCGATCGACCGGGCTGTCGAACTTGACCGATATGTTGTAGGCCATGTCCCAGGCCTGAAAGACCCACACCGAGGTGAAATGCGGCTGCAGTTTCGTGATCCAGTCGGCCAGTTGGACTTTCTCGAAAAACTTGTCCTGCTCCTGAAGTTCGACCGCCCGGACCCAGAGCAGGTTGGCGATCAACCCCCGGAATCCACCGAGTGCCACGGTGGTAAAGGCGAGCACCGGCGGTGCGCTTTTGCCCAGCGGTTCGCCGCGGGTGATGCCCATGGCCATCCGGTCCTGGTTCATCGAGTTCTGCGTGAACGCCACCGCGACCAGCAGAATCGGGATCAGCCCCGCCAGGATTACCTTGTATGCTCGGGAAGATCTCATCGGGTCAACCGCTCTGAGCCGCCGCCAGTTCCCGGCGCGTGAAAAGCACCACTCCGACCGTCCCAAACAATCCTCCCATCAGCAGCACCACCTGCAGGCAGGCCCTCCCCACTTCCCCCCAGGTCACAATGCGCCCTGTGCTCAGCGATTCCACCGGGGAAAAATCCTGAGCCAGATTGATCACGGCCAGCAGGCCGCCGAACACCTTGACCGCCGCCCGGTTGAGGACCCCGGGTTCGTCGATCAGCCCTGTGTTCGCATTCACCCCCGCAATCCCGCCCTCGGTCACCACCTGGCGCAGCGTGCCGGTGGAAAACCCGATCACCAACAGCCCCAACGACAGAAAGGCCGCCACCGGGAAGGATAGGAAGCTGGCTGCCGCCAGGCCGATCGCCGCCAGCAGCGCGATCCAACAGAAGATGATCACCATGCCGCGCGCGAAATTGGGCGCAAAACCGCCGGCGGCGTACAGCACCTCCAGGCCCTCTTCCAGGGGGAACAGGATCGCGGTGTCGTTGTAATTGAGAAAATCCACGGTCAACCGCCCGTCGCTGTCGATCAGGCCCGGCGGAATGAAAAACTCATGAAAGGTGTCCGGGGCCAGGCTCATCGCATCCGGCCGATACCGCCGTCCCTCGGGCGGTCCAATTTCCCACAAACCGTAATACGTTCCCGAAACCGTCGCCTGCGCGGCCACGAATTTGGCCCGAACGGAGAGCGGGGTGTCGTTCAACCGCATCCCCCGCGCTCCGAAATCCAGCACCCACCTTCGCGCCATGCCCGGCCGCACAATCTGATATTGTGCCCGCACCTGCTCGCGAATCTGTTGCCGCACGAAACTCCGATCCATGGCCGCCACGTTGGCGTCCTGAAGCCGCTCCGCCAACCGTCGGTTCACCTCCGCCTCGATCCCCTGCGCATCCACGGCTTCGCGAATCGATCCGCGGGCGACCAGCACCTTCGCGCGCAGTTCCTCGAGAGCCTCCGGCGGCAGCGTTCGCGACCGCCAGCTTAATACGCCGTAGATCGCCGCTCCGGCCATCGCCAGCAACAACCCGTTGAGCAGGACCAGACCCAGCCACTTGCCCAGCCAGATTTCCCACCGCGCGATCGGCTTCACCGCCACCATCTGCATCTGGCATTCCTCGACATCTCGGGCCAGGGTGCCGCAGGCCAGCCAGAGCGTCGCAAACCCCAGCAACATCGTCACACTGCCCATGGAGTACGAGAGCAGGATCTGCGTGAAGCCGCGCGCGGTTCCGTCGTGCTTGATGATCGCCGGCAGAAACACAACCGCCGTCAGCAGCAACACCGACAGGATCTGCACCAACCGATAGCGCAACGCCGCCTTGACCGTCAGCCAGGCCATCGCAAACATCGGACGGCCCAGCACCCGGCTCGCCATTCGCTCCAGCAACCGCCCCAAAAACCTGCCTCTTCTCAGGCCGCTCACGACTTGGGTTTCCTGAGCAACGACGACAGCTTCTCCTCCGCCTGGTCGAGCGACACCTGCGGTTTCGCGGGCTCCGGCCCCGTCGCGGGTTGGCCGGTGGACTCCGCCGGCGCCGTCGTCAACCGCTGCAACAAATCGTGCTTCACGGTCTCCACCGGCACCGCCACCTTCACTTCCGGTTCCGGGCCGGTCGTCGCCCGGCTCAGGCGGTCCAACACACGGTCGGTGCGAGTCGTCTGCTCGGCGTCACCCCGGAGGTACGCGGCGACGCGACTGCCGCTCAAGGCGCCAGAGGTTTGCAGCTCACTGGCCCGCGCCGCCTGAACCACCCCCAGGAAATACGACTCCAGATTCTGGGTCGGTGTGTCCACCCGCACCCTCTCCTCCGCCACATCGGCCCGGATGACCGACAACACCCGCGCCAGGGTGTCCCGGGAGAGCACCGGCGTGGTAATGCGCACGGAATCCGGCTTCGCCAGCAAATCCTGCAGGGTGCCCATGGCCTGCACCCGCCCGCCGTAGTAGATCACCACCCGATCGCAGACGTCCTCGACATCCGCCAGCAAATGACTGCTCAAGATCACCGTCTTGCCGCGCCGCGCCATCGCCAGGATCAAATCCTTAACCTCCCGGCATCCGATCGGATCCAGCCCCGACGTCGGTTCATCCAGGATCACCAGGTCCGGGTCGTTGATCAGCGCCTGGGCCAACCCGATCCGCCGCTGCATCCCCTTTGAAAACTCGCCGACCTGCCGGCGCCGCACCCGGTTCAATCCCACCATCTCGAGCAACTGCTCCGACCGGCGCTCCCGCTCCTCCGGCGGCAGATCGAACAGACTGCCGAAAAAATCCAGGGTCTCACCCGAATCCAGATACCGGTACAGATACGATTCCTCCGGCAGGTACCCAATCCGCGACTTCGTCGCGACATGCCTCGGGGAATGTCCGAACACCTCGATGTGTCCCGCGGTGGGATACAACAACCCCAACAACATCTTGACCGTGGTCGATTTCCCCGAACCGTTCGGCCCCAGCAATCCGAAGACCTCCCCCCGGCGCACCTCGAAGTCCACGTTGTCCACCGCCCGCGCCTTGGGTCGACCCCAAAAATCCTTGAAGATCTTGGTCAATCCCCGCACGGCGATGACCACTTCGTCCTGGGCCGCCCGGTTCGTTTCTGGTGATGGAAGCGTCTTGGCCGTCATGGCAAGCTCATCCTGCGGTGGACCCGGCTCATGCCGGTCGCACCAACAATTCCGGCGCCGGTCCGGCCGATCCCGCGGCATCCCCGTTCCCAGCCTCAACCATCGGCTGGAACGGTTCCAACTCCTCGCCCTGGCGGACCAATCGGGCACTGTTGAACACGACGATCAGGGACCCCACGTTGTGTAGAATCGCCGCCAGGATCGGGTTCAAATAGCCGAACGCCGCCGCCGCCAACCCGCCCACGATGAAGAAAACCCCAAACAGAAAATTCTGGTTGATGACCGCGCGCGTCTGGCGTGACAACCGCACCAGGAACGGCAGCCGCCGCAGATCGTTGTTCATCAGCGCGATCGTCGCGCTGTGGATCGCCACTTCACTCCCCGCCGCACCCATCGCGATCCCCATGTCGCCCGCGGCCAGCGCCGGCGCGTCGTTGACCCCGTCTCCGACCACCGCGACCCGATACCCGCGCGCTTTCATCTGCCGGACGAACTCGACCTTGTTCTGCGGCAAACACTCCGCCACCACCTCTTCGCACGCGATCTCCCGGGCCACGCGCGCCGCCACCGGCTGCCGGTCGCCGGAGACCATGGCGATGCGACGCACCCCTATTTCCTTGAGCCTGGCCAGCGATTCCCGCGCTTCCGAACGGGTCTGATCCTCGAGGCCGATCCAGCCCAGACAACGCCCGCGCCGGGCCACAAAAATCAGGCTGAAACCCTCCGTCTCGTTCAGGTCCACCGACGCCACGAAGTCTTCCGTCACCCCGTTGTCCTTCAGCCATTGCGCCCGGCCGATGATCACTTCCTCCCCGTCAACCTTGGCCCGGATGCCACGCCCGGCGGTCTCCGAGAAATCCTTGGGCTCGATCAGCGGCACCCCGGCTTCGGACGCCAGTTGCGCCAGCGCCTTGGCCGTCGGGTGGTTGCTATAGCGCTCGGCCGAAGCCGCCAGTCGCAACAGTTCGGCCGGCTTGATTTCGCCCATCGGCACCAACCGGCTCACCGCCAACTGCCCGGTCGTCAACGTCCCGGTCTTGTCAAACACAAACGCGTTGATCCGCGCCGCCGCCTCGATGTCCCCAACGTTCTTGATCAGAATTCCCAGCCGGGCCGCTGCCGACAACGCCGCAACCATGGCGGTGGGTGAGGCCAGGATGAAGGCGCACGGACAGGCCACCACCAACACCGCGATCACCCGGTCCAATTCCATGGTGAAGGCCCAAACCAGGGCTGCCACCACCAGCACCAGCGGCGTGTAATAACCCATATACTGATCGATCAACCGCATCAGCGGCAGCTTGGTCTTCTCTGCCGCCAGGATCAGATCCCGGACCTTGCCGAGCGTGGTGTCCTGCCCGGCCCGGGTCACGCGCACTTCCAAAACTCCCGTGAGATTCTGCGTGCCGGCAAACACCTCGTCACCCTGCTTCTTGTCCACCGGCAGCGATTCACCCGTGATGTTCGCCTGGTTGAACGAGCCCTGCCCCGTCACGATCTGACCGTCCGCCGCCACGTTGTCGCCCGGCCGAATCCGGATCACGTCCCCCACCCCAAGCTCTTTCGCGGCCACCTCTTCTTCGGTCCCGTCCTTGAGCAACCGCCGGGCCTTGGTGGGCGCCAGTTTGATCAACGATTCGATCGAGGCCCGCGCCCCGGCCGCGGTGCGGGTTTCGATGATCTCGCCGAGCAACATGAAGAAAGCGATGATCCCCGCCGTCTGATACCCGCCCACCTGGGACTCGCCGGAGGCGAAGGCCGCCAGCACCGCGATCGCCACCAGTTCGTTAATGCTGAGAATGCCCCGGCGGATGTCCCTGATGGCGGTCATCACGATCGGCCAACCCAGGATGATCGCGCCCACCATCGCGCTCACCCCCGCCACCATCGTCCCTTTCGTGAACAGAAAATCGACGACAAACGAATTCACGATGAAAATCAACCCCACCAGCGTCTGCTGCAAACGCACCGGGATGTGCTCGTGGCCATGATCGTGCCCGTGGTCATGACCATGATCGTGGCCGCAACCGCAGCCACCCGGCTCATGATGATGATGCTCGTGCTCTTCGCGACTCAGCAGCGATGTAACTTGCATAGGCCCTCAAATCAACGTGCGTCCGGCGTCTCGCGCCGCGGCACCTCGGGTTCCTTGTTCAACAACAGCCGAACTTCCTGCGGCCGGCCATCCCGCCGCTGCGGCAGATAGGTCTTCAGCTGCGCGTTCGTCAGCACCCGGCTATGGTACTCCGCCAGCAACCGCTGCTGGAACAATTCCGGATTCCGCTCATACGCCGGCAGCAGCCCCTGGAAACTGTTCGCCTCCGCCGACAGGGTCTGGACCAGGTAATTGCTCCGCGTCACCCCGTCGCTCACCACCGCCGACGCCTCGCCGATCGCGCGGTTGGTCGCCCCGCGGGCGTAGGATTGCGCCTCCTGGATCATCAGGTCGCCCTCCTGCTGCGCCCGCAGCACACTGTCAAAGGCGTCCTCCACAAACAAAGGCGGACGGGTCCGCACCTCCCGGGGGTCAACCGTCACCCCCAGTTCGAGCCGGTCGACCATCAGGCTCACCCGGGCCAGGACCGCCTCCTGGAACGCCAGCTTGTCGCGATAAAGCGCCCCGTCAGCGCTGAACCGTGCCGCCGTGTGAATCAACGCGTTGTCCAGGATTCCCTGCAGAAGATTGGTGACCTGGCCGAAATGAAACGCGTACCGCAGCGGATCCGTGATCCGATAGCTCAGCGTAGCCCGCGCATGCACGATGTTGCCGTCGCCCGTCAACAAATAGCCGTCCAGCCCCGGCCGCAAGGAGGGCAACCGCATCGGATCGGTTCCCGCCGCTTCCTCCTCCGGCGTCACGAAGTACCAGCCCGTCGTCGAAGTCAGGCTGCGGCTTTCGCCCACAGGTATGCGCACCAGCTCGTCCACCGGATACGGCAGCTTCCAATGCAGTCCCGGCTGCAGCAATTGCTCGGTCCCGACGCCGACCGGCCGCCCGAAGCGAAGCAGCACCACCACCTCGTTCGGGTTCACCGTGAAGATCCCCGAAGCCACAAAGGCAATCACCAGCCCCACCATCATCAGTTTCACCAGCGCGAAACTGGCCCCCAACGCGTCCGCCAAAGCCCGCGTGCCCGAATCCTCCACCGGGAGGGACGGGCTCACCCCCGGGACGCCAGCCGCCGGCGGCTTCGATTCCGCCTTGATCTCCGGTTCGTGATCCTTGGAATCCATGTTCAATCGGCCTCCGTCACGGTTGGGGCTGAGCGGCTCCGCTCAGCAAATTCAACGGCGAGGTCTGCGCGTCCAGGATCAGGTGACTCCGCTCCTTCAACGCCTCTTCGAGGGCCTTGAGCTGCAACAGGAATATCGCCAGCTCCGGCTTCTGCTCGAACACCGCGTAATACTCCTGCGCCTTGAGTTCGGCCTCGCCCGTCACGCGAATCGCCTCCGCCCGGGCCTCAGCCAGGATTTCGTTCGCCTGGCCGTCGGCGTTCGCCCGGATGATCTTGGCCTCCCGTTCGCCCTCGGTCTGGTACATGGCCACCAGCCGCTGCCGTTCCGCCCGCATCCGCTCGAAAACGCTGGTCGTGATGCTCTCCGGCAGGCCGAGCCGCTTGATGCCCACCAATTCGATCTTCATCCCGTAAAGCTCCTCCGCCTGCCGTTGGATTCGTCCCAGCATTTCCTGCTCGATCTGGTCGAACTTGAGCGCGCCGGTGTTGGTCGAAACCAGGTCCGAGAAGGCGTGCGTGCCCAGCACCTCGCTCTTCGCATTCCGCATGACCGGCTCGAGCGTGCGTTGCGCTTCCTGGAGATCGCCGTTGAACCGTTCGAGAAAGATCCGCGGATCCGAGATCCGCCATCCGACGTAGACCTGGGCCACGATGGCGATCTGGTCCCGGGTGATGGTCTGGTCATACTTGCTCTCGAAATTCTGCAGTCGCTTGTCGAACTCATAGACCTTCTCCACCGGCCACGGCAGGCGAAACCGGAAACCGGGCTCGGTGATGCTCCGCGAAAACCGGCCAAAGGTCGTCACCACCGCCACCTGGGTCTCGCGCACCTGGTAGCTGAACAACATGAATAGAAACAAAACCACCAGCACCGCGCCGGTGATCAAGGTAATCGGATTCTTTTTCATCGCTCGCAATTCTTACCGCGCTCCCGTCCCCGCCCCGCCGCTCGGCGGCAGCACCACGTCCCGTAACAAGTCCGCCCGAATCTCCTCCTCCAGATTCAACACCACCACCTCGTGCGTGTTTGTCGCCGTCAGCACATACTTCCGCGCCGGGCCGATCGCCCGCACCAGCGTGTCGAGGTAGTTCTTCTGCCCATACACCGAGGGCGAAGCCTCCCAGGCCTTGGCCCGGTTCAGAAAACTCCCCGCCTCCGCCGACGCCGTGGCCACTTTCAACGCCCGATCGCTCCGGGCCTCGCTCAAAAGGTTGGTCGCCTCGGCGATCGCCAGCGGCAGTTTGCCGGCGGCATACGCTTGGGCCGACAGGATATTGGTCTCCTTGTGCTGGATGGTGGCCACCACCTCCTCGAAGGCCGCCGCCACCGCCGCGGTCCGGTTCCCAATCGGCGGATGCACCCCTTGTAGCCCCACAAAAACGATTTGCGCCCCCAGTCCCTCGGCGTCCACGCTCGCCTGGATCCTCAACTGGAGCGTCTCCGCCGCCCGCAGTCGCCCGGTCGACATCACTTCCTCAAACTCCGTGTTGACCAGGTAACGGACCACTTCGCGACTGGCCAACTGCTCCAGCAACGTGGCCGCATCCGCATGTTCATACGCCCAGGCCACCAGATTCGTCACCTGGTATTGCACCGGGATGCTCACCGCCAGCAGACTCGCCGGTACCGCCTTGTCCCCCGCCCGTTCCACCGACACCGTCTGGCTGCTCGCCACCAGCATGTTGTACTCCTCGGCGTAGTGCGGCCGCGTCCATAACACGGTCATCTCCTTGTCCAAATCCGGATCCGGCACCACCCCGAGCGTGATCGTGTGCACCTGGCGGGTCTCGAAGATCCGCACCTGGTCGATCGGCCACGGCCATTTGAAATGCAATCCCGCTTCCAGCACCGCCCGCCCCTCGACCCGGCGGCCGAACCGCTCCAACAACCCCTGCTCGCTCGGTTCGATGATCACAAACGTCGTCGATAACGAAAGCACCGCCAACTGCAGCAAAATGATCCAGGCTAGCGCCCGCTCCAAAAACTTGTAAAACCAGGTCTCCGAAACCTTGAAGCCCAACTGGTAATCCAACGCCTGCGCCGCCGTCGTCACCAGCCCGCCCGGCTGCCCCAACAGCCCGATCAACCGGCTCTCGTACAGTAAACGACCCGCCCGCCCCTTGACCCGCGGCCGGTAAATCTCCAAGACCAGCCCCGCCAGCGTCTCCACCGCCGTCATCGCCAGCAGGATCGTCAGCGCCCGGGCCAGATACAGGTCGAGCCGCGGAAAACCGACAAACGCCGAACCTTCCGCCACCGCCACCAACAAGCAGATGACCGCCCCCAGCAACAGGTAACCCGCTCCCGGCCGCAACAGGTGCTGGCGATCCAGGCGCGCCAGATTGGCCGAGTACTTCCCCAGGAGAAACAACACCAGAAAGAAAATCGCAAACAACGCCATCGTCAGCATCGTCCGCTCCACCCGCGGCGCGCTTGCCCCATCCAGCCACCGCCAGAACCACCAGGCCGCCCCTCCCTGCGCCAGAAACAACAACACCGTGAAACCGGGCAACACATACTTCTCATACTGTTCCCGCGATCGCCGCGCGGGAAAGGTATCCACCGACTCCGCGAACAGCGACGAGTCGCCCTTCGCCTTCTTCAACTCATCGAACTCCAGTTGCTCGAGCCGTTCGCGCTCCTCCAATCGCATTTGGGCATAGCTCACCAGCGCGACCAGCACGCCCAACCCAAGAAATACAACCCCCGTGATCCCGGTCGCCGAATCGGCCATCCGCGCCAGACCCGCCGCCGTTGCGGTGACCAGCAACAACGTCACCCAGTTGATCACGCCCGTCCTTCGAACATTCTGTTCCATGACCGGTTCAGCACAATTCTCGATCCTCAAACAACAGTAATCCCAATGCCAGGGCCGCCCCCAAATAGGCCGCCATGTATCCGAAAGCCTTGCCCACATAGCTCCAGGGGATTCGATTCGTGCCCTCAAGTCCGTCCGCGAGCCAGAAAAGCTGCCAGTTGGGCGCTACCGTGTAAAGCACAGACGCCCACCATCGCCCTCCCAATCCCGCGGCCGCCAAACGCGCCCGCAATTCCGCCGGTACCGCCGCCTGCTCGTCCGGATCGAGCCATCCCGTTCGATTCCGATCGTAGCCCTCGGTCAGCTCCCGCAATAAAAGCCGCTGCTCCTCCGTCCGCCGCGCATCCTCCTGCACCACCTGCAATTCGCCCATCCAGACCGGTTGCGCCAGCCGCCCAAACAGATAATCGGACATGAGCCCGAACAGAAAGATCCCCGTGCAGATCGCCAGCGTGGGAATCATCTCGAGCCGGGTCGCGCAGGCCAGGGCCAGCCCCGCCAGTATCCACAGCGCAAACAGAATCAAAATGGCCGCCGGCACCAGCCGCCAATCCACCGCCGCCACCTCCTGGAACGCCAGCTCTCTTCTCGTGAAAAATGCCACCACCAAAAAGGCCACCGTCGCCATCACCACCACCCCGATGACCGCATCCGACACAAACGGCCGACGCAGAAAGAAATTCGATCCACCCGCCACCGCGTAAGCCACCACCAGCGCCCCGACAAAGATCCCGAGCGATTGCAGATCCGTGTCGCCGTAAGCATCGAATGCCATCCGGCTCGCCAGCAAGGCGCTGATCGTATTCAAATACGTCAACACCAGAAGCACCCCCGCCAGCCCCACATACTTCGCCAGCAGAAACTGCGTGCGCCCCACCGGCTTCGCCAGCACCGCCAGCGCCGTCCCCGTCCGAATCTCATGCGCGACGGAGGCCGAGGCGCTGAGGATGGCCCCAAACAAACCGGTCACCAGCATCACCGCCAGCGTGCTGTCCTTCACCAGTTTAGGATCATCGCCGAAACCGAAATACGGAACCGCCGCCAGAAAGACGTTGAACGCGGCTGAACTCGTCATCAGCAACAGGAAAACCGGTTGCCGAATCAGCTCCATGAACGTGTTAGCCGCTATGGTGATAAACTGTCGCATCAAGCTTTCGAACCCAGCGAATTGGTATACGTTACGAACCCCAGGCCGCGATGCAAAGGCTTATTCATCTGCCGGCCTGGCTCAGACCCCATCGCTCGCTCCCGGCATCCGGCCCGGAACCACCTTTCCCGCCATGGCCAGCCTGCCGGAAGTGCGCTTTACTAACCCAACCCCTTGCCCTTGAAAACTGTGCGTCTGCATGCACAGGGTCAAACCCTCGATTCCGTTTAACGCCGGCTCCCCTGCTTCCGCCTGGCCAAGCGCACCGCCAACTCCAACGCCGCGCGCATGCTCGAAGGATTCGCCACTCCCCGATTCGCCAGGTCGTAGGCGGTGCCGTGATCCGGCGAAGTCCGGATGAACGGCAAGCCCAAGGTCCAGTTCACGCCGTTCTCGAAGGCAATCATCTTCAGCGGTGCCAACCCTTGATCATGATACATCGCCACCACCACCTCGTAGTCCCCCCGCAACACCTGGTGAAACAAAGTGTCCGCCGCCACCGGCCCCGTCACCTCGATCCCGCGCGACCGGGCCCCCACCACCGCCGGCGCAATCACCGATTCCTCCTCCGTCCCCAACAGGCCGGATTCACCCGCGTGCGGATTCAAACCGCACACCGCCACCCGCGCCCGCGGCAGTCCCAAATCCGCGCAAGCCGCCGCCGCCAGTTCAATCGCCAATTGAATCCCCTCGCGGCTCAGCGCGTCCGCCACCCCGCGCAAAGGAAGATGCGTCGTCGCCAGCACCACCCGCAAGGCCCGCCCCCGGTCGTCCTCTCCCAACAACATCATCGCCGTCCGCCTGGTGCCCGCCAGTTCCGAAAGAAACTCCGTCTGCCCCACGAAACGCTCGCCCGCGCGAACGATGGCCGCTTTGTTGACCGGCGCGGTCACCAGCGCGTCCAACTCCCCCCGCCGACAGAGTTCCGCCCCGGCGCGCAACCAGGCCACCGCAGCTTTGGCCGCCCGCGGATCCCCCGCCGCCATCCCCGCGGGCAGAGCCTCCGCCGGCTCATGAAGAAAAAAGCGTCCCCGGCTGGTCGGACCGATATAATCTTGCGCCTCCCACTTCAGGCCGAGCCGTTCGGACCATGCCCGCACCTGACCCCGATCTCCCAGCAACACGTAGCGACAGCCATCGGCCGCCGATGCCTGGTCGAGCGCCTTGAGCGCCACCTCCGGACCGATCCCGGTTACATCTCCCAGTGCCACGCCCAGCGTAAGATCCATATAACCACGCGGGCCGGTTGAACCTATAATGCCCCCACCAACGGGAAGTAATTCACAAACGACTTGGCTTTCAGCCGCGCAATCCACTGCTGGTACAACCGCTGGCGTTCCTGCAGCAAAAGGGTCTTCTCCACTTCATCCCGTACCTCCGGCAGACTCCGGACATGCGCCGGTCGAAACTCCTCGACGAGCATCAGATAACAACCATTCGCCAACTCGATCACTCCGCTGTGCTCTCCCGGTTTCAGAGTCTCCGCCACTTTCCTCAAATCCTCGTTGAGCTTCGACGGCTCGATCCATCCCCAGTCCCCTGCCTCAGCCCGCTGCGCGCCATCCGAGTAGACCGCCGCCATGTCCTTGAAAGCGGCTCCCTGCTGAACCTTCGCGAGTATCTCCTCCGCCAACTGCCGGGTCACCTCCGCCGGCCGATCCGGCTTGTTGCCCACAAAGATCATTCGCAGCCGGATCTGGTCTTCCACCCGGAATTGATTGGTGTTCTGCGCGTAGTAGGTCTCGATCTTGTGCGGCGACACCAGGACACTGGACGACACATTCTTCTGGCGCATCGCTTGCACGATGTAATCGTCACGGACCTCGCGCCGGAACGATTCCACCGTCCGTCCTTTCAGCTGCAATTCCTTGATCAGATTCAACCGGTCACCATAACGCTCCCGGATGATCCCCCGCACATACTCGTCAATCACGCTTTCCGGCAACTGGTACCCGGCCGTCTCGAACTCATGCAGGATCAGTTCGCGTTCCACCAGGAGATCCAGGGCGTCCTGCTGCAGTTGCCGCAGCTTCTCCTCCATCAGTGCGGGCTGCCGCCCATACAACCGCATCAGCAACTGGCGGTCGTCCACCGTGATCGCGCTCACGATCTCCTCCTGGGTGATGACCTTGCCGTTCACCTTCGCCGCGATGCCGTTCATCAACTGCGGCTGCGCCAATGCCCCGCCCCCCCCCCCCAATACCAGGGCCAGAAAAAAAAAAAAAATAAGCCAGTGTATGTTGAAG